>CAZDSO010000013.1:0-43268 GCA_964508045.1 uncultured Planctomycetia bacterium
CCCGGGCGGGACTCTCACCCGCAAGACAGGGACACCTTCATGGCGCCCTACAATCCTCAATCCCGACTTGCCCGTCTGGCCATCCAAACCACCGCCGCCACCCCGTCCCGCCACCCGATCTTCTTGCCCTCCGCCCGCGTGCGGAACCGGTACGCGATCGGACGCTCCACCACCCGCGCACCTCGCGAAGCCAGGCGAAAGCAGAGCTCCGGCTCCACGCAGAATCCGCGCGCCCGAAGCGGAAGCGGGCCCAGGAAACGGCGGAGGAACACCTTCTGGCACGTCTCCATGTCCGTCAGCCTCAGCCCCGTGACCGCGTTGCAAAGCGTCGTCAGGGCCCGGTTGGCAACCGCCTGCACGAAGGTCCCCCCCTCCCGCTCCGAGCCCGGAAGGTAGCGCGACCCGAACACCGCGTCCGCCCTCCCCCGCAGGATCGGGAGCAAGAGATGCGCGAATTCGGCGGGATCGTACTCGAGGTCCGCGTCCTGCACCGCAAGGATCGAGCCCCGCGCCTCCCCGAACGCCGTGCTCAGCGCCGCAGACTTGCCCCGGTTCTCTTCGTGGAAGAACGCCCGAAGGAACCCCGCCGACGATGCCGCCGCGTCCCGGAGGATCTCACCCGACCCGTCCCCCGAACCGTCGTCCACCGCCACCACCTCGAAGGAGACCCGAAGCTGCAGCGAGAACAGCCGCTCCAAGGCCGCGCGAAGCGTCCCGCGCTCGTCGTACACCGGCACGCAGATCGTCAACCTGGGGGGCTTCGCCGTCATGAGCCTCGCTCCGACTCGAAGCGCCAGAACGAGCCCGGCCTCAAGATGGGGATGCCCCGGACCTCGCCGAGGACCAGGAGATCGTCGTCCCCCGTGACGATGCAATCGGCATCCCCGGCAAGAGCCGTCGCGAGTATCTCGTCGTCGTCCGGGTCTCGACAGATCGGCGTATCGAGCGGAGATGGAACGACGAGCGTCATCTGCTTCTTCAGGTTCGAAACCGCCCGGGCGACCAGCGCCGCGGGAAAGCCCAGTTTCCCGGTCAGGACCCTCCGGAATTCAACGAGGATCGCTTCGGAACCGATGAGCTCATGGGCCCGGCACACCTGCTCGAAAACGTCGAGGGACGCGCCGCGGGCGATGAAGGCGGAAACCAGCACGTTCGTGTCGATCACGACCTTCACGAGACGATCTTGAAGACGTCTTCGTCGGTGAAGATGCCCCGCTTCTCCGCCTCGCGACGGAGTTTCCCCCGGATCTCCCGGAACGCCTCCATGTCGAGATGATGTTCCAAAGCGTCCCGGACGACGTCGCTTCGGTTGCACCCCCGCTTCTTCGCAAGCCGGTCGAGCCGCTTTTTCAGATCCTGAGGAAGACTGATGGATACGGAATCGCGCATGGTTCACCTCGAGAATCTTTGTACTATATTGTAGCACAAAGACCCATTCGCGGTGTATGTATCTCCGGAAGGTTCACGCCCCGATGATGTCGTTGAACCCCTCGACGACCTGCGCGAGCTCCTCCGGCGTCGCACGCCCCAGTCGTTTCCCGATCCTGTCGACGGAGAGGGTGCGGATCTGGCTGATCTTGACCCAGGAACGCCTGGGAAGGCGGGGATCGCCCAGCGCGAGCGTGAGGGGAAAACCGGCGCGCGGCGATCGGCCGGTCAGCGCCATGTCGATCACCATGGCCAATCCGCCGCGGTTCTTGTACGATGTGAAGGTCTCAGATTCGAGGGCGCCGTGCTGGTCCGAGAGAACAGGAACGCCGGGATACTCCGGGACGTCCCGAAGGCCGACCCGAAGACCCTCCGACGATACCGGGCCGTCCTCGACGCCCTGAAGGACGCCTTCAAGGAAAACCTCGAGACCGTCGTCCTCTTCGGGTCGCAGGCGCGCGGGAACGCCCGCCCGGAGTCCGACCACGATCTGCTCGTCGTGGCCAAGGACCTTCCGAAGAACCCCCTGGCCCGTCAGAAAGCCGCCCGGCTCCCGCTCCTGCCCGTCCTCGACGAGCTCCCGGGGCCCATCGGCATCACGGCCAAGACGCCCCGGGAGTTCGAGACCAACCTCTCGCCCCTCCTCCTTGACGCCTGCGTCGACGGCATCTGCCTGCATGGCCCGGCGTATTTCGAGCCCTTCCGGAAGAAGGCCCTCGTTGCGCTCGAAGCGTCGGGAATGGAAAGGGTCCGCCTCGGACGGACCCGCATGTGGGTCTTTCCGGAGCTGCCGAGACACGGATGGGAGCTCAGCTGGGACGGATACCGTGAACAGCGCTAGAGACGTAACCTACCGGCTGGACCTGGCGAAAGGGTTCCTCGAAGAAGCCGAGCAGGACCTCGGTCTGAAGCGGTGGCGGTCCGCCGTCAACAACGCCCAGCTCGCCGTGGAGAACGCCGGAAAGGCCGTCCTGGCGCTCTTCGGCGCGGCGCCCAAGACCCACGAGCCCTCCCGAGACCTCTCCTCCCTGATGCGAACGAGGAACCTGCAAGAGGACGTGCTGGAGAAGATGCGCCGGATCCTCCCCGATCTGCTGGCCCTCGGCTTGCCGGAACACTTCCTGACCGACTACGGCGACGAGGAGACTTACACCCTGCCCTGGGACCTCTTCGACGAGGCGTCCGCCCTGGAGGCCGCGGAAGCGGCGCGAAGGGCCTTCCAGTTGGCGAAGGAGATCGCCGGTCTCGTCCGGAACGGAGACAGGGAAGGGTAGGATCGGTAGGCCGGGGGCTGGAGTCCCCCCGCCCCGTTCCGCTGCTACCTGACGACGGAAATCTGCCCGCCTTCGCTTGTCTTGCCTATGCGTGAGCTACGTCGGGTCTACGAAAATCCCAAATCTCCAGTCTTCCATCGACCCGTGACGAATGACCAGTGACGAATGACCCTACCGGGTCTCCTCTACCGCCGGTAAAACGCCCTCACCGCCTCCACCACCTCCCCCACCTGCGATTGCGTGATCCCTGCGAACAGGGGAAGCGCAAGCACCTCCCGGCACGCCTTCTCCGCGTGCGGAAAGGCGCCCTGCTCGTAGCCGAGGTCGGCGAAGGCGGGCTGGAGATGCAGCGGCGAGGGGTAGTAGACGCCGGCGCCGATGCCCTTTTCCGCGAGATGAGCGCGAAGGCCGTCGCGGTCCTTCGCCCGGACCACGCAGAGCGCCCAGGCGTGGCGCATGCCCTCGGGCACCGGCGCGGGAAGGCCGATCTCTTCCTCGAGCCCGGCGGAGGCGAAGGCTTCCGCGTACCATCCCGCGGCGGCTTCCCGTTCCCGTTGCCAGGCTTCCACGCGCCGGAGCTTCACGGCGAGCAGCGCGGCCTGGATCGCGTCGAGGCGGAAGTTGCCCCCCTGGCGGACGAAGCGATACCCCCCCGCGTCGCCCTGGCCGCGGATGGTGCGAAGGGCGGAGGCGAGGTCGCCGTCGGCGGTCGCGATCAGCCCGCCGTCGCCGAACCCCCCGAGCGGCTTGGTGGGGTAGAAGCTGTAGCACCCGAGCGTCCCGATCGTCCCCGTCTGCCGGCCGTCGAGCGAGGCGCCGAAGCTCTGCGCCGCGTCCTCGACCACCGTCGCACCGGCTTCCCGGCACATCCCATCGATCCCCGCGACGTCCGCCGGCCGCCCGAAGAGGTGGACGGGCACGACGGCCTTCGTCCTCTCCGAGAGCGCGGGCGCGAGCGTGTCGGCCGAGAGGTTGAAGGTCCCGGGATCGACATCGGCGAAGACGGGCCGGGCGCCGGGCCATCGCACGGCCATGGCGGTGGCGCCGTAGGTGAAGGCGGGCAGCACGACCTCGTCGCCGGGGGCGAGGCCGAGCGCGAGCAGGGAGACGGCGATGGCGCAGGTGCCGCTGGAGACGCCCACGGCATGGGGGCTTTGGAGGAATCCGGCGCACGCGTTCTCGAAGGCCTCGACCTCGGGTCCGAGGATGAAGGCGCCGTGGTCGAGGACGCGCTTGAGCGTTGCGTCGAGCTCCGCGCGCACGGCTTCGTTGGAGGGTTTCAGGTCGAACAATGGAACGGACATGGGGCTCCTTTCCTTAGCACTCTCAAGGGTCAGGATTCGATTATAGAGCGGGGATCGGGGATTGTAGATTGGAGATTTCAGATTTCAGGTTCCAGGTTCCAGTCGAAAGCGCTGTGTTGGAGGGCGAGCCTCTCCTCCTTCGCTTATCGGCATATGCGAGAGCTACGGAGGACCCTACGTAGCCTCGAAGATCCTGCGTAGCCCCGGTAGGAGCAAACAGGCGAAGCAGGACCACAAGAGCCGATCGGCGTAGTACGGGCTGGCGAGCCGACTGTGTTTGGGCTCGGGGGGACCCTCGCCCTCCAAGCCGGCTCCGATGAGAACCGAGGCGCTGCGGGCTGCGCCCCGCCCGGTGTTGCGCGGGCGGGACGCCCGCGCTCCCGGCCGCTGTGAAAGCAGCGTCCCCTCTTCCCCTCTCCCCTCATCGAGCACCGTTCCCCGCTGCTGCGGGCGGCGCCCGCGGCTCCGCCATGTGTCCGTTTGTACAACGGATCCTGATCCGGGGTTATTCTGACGGCCTACTGGTCAGCCCGGGCAAGTTTACCGCTCGCTGACGCTCGCGGCTCTGTTGGCAGTCTGGCAAGCCAATTGCCGCCGCTGTAATCTGAAATCTACAATTCACAATCCCTCGACCGCGCACCCAAGCACTCTTCCACACGACCACTCCACCACGCTACGCAACCAAAATTCCTTCGTGTCCTTCGCGTCCTTCGCGGCGGAAGAGCCCGCGCGGCGCGGACGTGCTAGCGCACGTCCCTACAGCCCCTTTGTGCCTTCGTGTGGTAGGCGCTTTGGCGCGGCTTGGCTGCTTTGGGATTTCTCCGAAGGAGCTATTCATCGCACAGCCCGAGGAGGTGTCCCATGCGCTTTTCCTTGGTCTTGAGGTACTTCTCGCTCTGGGGCGTGGGGGGGACGACGATGGGGACGCGCTCGACGATCGTAAGGCCGTACCCTTCGAGGGAGTAGTACTTGCGGGGATTGTTGGTGAGGAGGCGGATCTTCTTGATGCCGAGGTCGCGCAGGATCTGGGCGCCGATGCCGTAGTCGCGCTCGTCCTCCTTGAACCCGAGGTGGAGGTTGGCGTCCACGGTGTCGAGCCCCTCTTCTTCCTGGAGGTTGTAGGCCCGGAGCTTGCTCTCCAGCCCGATGCCCCGCCCCTCCTGGCGCATGTAGAGGAAGACCCCCTTGCCCGACTTGCCCACCGCCTCGAGCGCCGCCTTCATCTGGATCCCGCAGTCGCACCTCAGCGAGCCGAAGAGATCCCCGGTCAAACACTCGCTGTGGACGCGGACCAGGACGGGCTCGGCCTCCGTCCGCTCGTCGTAGGGCTTCTCCGCCCTGTCCATGCCGGCGCACAGCGCCAGGTGCTGGTAGCGGTCGATGGCGGAGCGGTAGAGGTAGAGGCGGAAATCGCCGTAGCGCGAGGGCAGGTTCACGGCCACCACGCGCTCGACCAGGCGCTCCTTCATGCGCCGGTAGTGGATGAGGTCGGCGATGGAGCACATCTTCAGCCCGTGGGTCTCGCAGAAGACCTCCAGCTGGGGCACGCGGGCCATGGAGCCGTCGGGGTTCTTGATCTCGCAGATGACCGCGGCGCGCGTGTGGCCCGCGAGCTTGGCGAGGTCCACGGAACCCTCGGTCTGTCCGGTGCGCACGAGCACGCCGCCGTCCCGGGCGCGAAGCGGGAAGACGTGGCCGGGTCGTCCGAACTCGGCGGGCCGGGAGGCGGGGTCCACGGCGCGGCGGATCGTCAGGGCCCGGTCGGCCGCGGAGATGCCGGTGGTCGTGCCCTTGACCGCGTCGATGGTCACGGTGAAGGCCGTCTTCATCAGCGAGGTGTTGTCGCCCACCTGGGGCTTGAGGTCGAGGCGGTCGCAGAGGGAGCCGTCGAGGGCGAGGCAGATCAGGCCGCGCCCGTGGGTCTCCATGAAGTTGATGATCTCGGGGGTGACGGCCTCGGCCGCGACGACGAGGTCGCCCTCGTTTTCCCGGTCGGGATCGTCGACCAGGACGACCATCCTCCCCCGGGCGATCTCTTCCACGGCCTGGGGAATGGGGCAGAAAGGCATGGATCCCCTTTCCGGTCTCATGAAACGGGCAAACGGGCGATCGGACGCTTTTCCCTTTACTCGAACCGGTCAGGATATAACAATGTCGCCGTTTTCGCCACCCGAAACGGAACGAACGCCGCATGTCCCCCATCCTAGCGAACCTCGTATCCGCGGCCGCCCACCGGCGCGCGGAGCACGCCCTTGCCGAGGGCCGTTTCGCCGAAGCGGCCGAGGGGTTCGCCTCCCTGCTCGCCAGGAAGGAGGAGCCGGTCTTCCGGATGAAGCGGGGCCTGGCCCTCTGGGCGTCGGGATCGCGCAAGCAAGGGCGCGAGGAGGCCGCATCCGCCGGCGCGGCCCTGCCCGCATCCCATCCCGCGCGCCTCTTTCTCGCCCTGATCCTCATCGAGGAGGATCGGGACGCGGAGGAGATCCTGAAGGCCGTGGCAGCGGCGGATCCCGGCAACCTCTTCGCCCGCGGCCTGAGGGCGCTTTCGCTCGTGCGCGGGGGACGGGAGACGGAGGCCGCCGGCCTGCTCGACGGCGGCGTCTTCGGATCCGCGATCTTCCGCGCCCGGCTCCTCATGGCGGTGGAGACGCGCCTGCGGAAGAAACTCGACGAGGCCGGGTGGAGGGAGGCTTTCCTGGAGACGGTGCTGTGATCGGCAAGATCGTCGCATCCTGGCGCCTCAGGCGCGCGTCCCGGCGGTACGACGCCGGGGACTTCGAGGGCGCCCTCGCCGCCGTGCGGGGGGCGATGGAGGCGGACCCCGGCCTGCCCCTGGCCTCCCAGTACCTGGGCGTGATCACCCTGAAACGGGGGCGCCTGGACGAGGCCGCCGACCACCTGCGCCGCGCCTCGGCGGAAGACGCCGACCCCTTCGTCCTCTTCCAGGCGCGGGGGGCGCTGGCGATGCTGAGGAAGCGGTGGCGGGAAGCGGAGGAGGACTTCCGGCGCGCCCTGGAAGCCTTCCCCGTCGCCTTCGAGCTCGGCTACCCCATCGGGCTGGCGCGCCTCATGGCCGGCGACGAGAAGGGCGCGTTCGCGGAATTCGTGCGGCTCCTCTCCCGGGAAGACGATCCCCTCTTCAAGCGCTTGAAACGGCTCGACCGATGAAGACCGCCGGCGTGTGCCTGCCCTGTTTCGTGGACGACCTGGTGGGGGCGATGGATCTTCTCGATCTCCCAACCGGCAAGAAGCGCATCATCCTCGCCCGCGCCTTCGCCTACCTCGGGCGCGAGACGGGCTCCGAGGCCGGCTGGGCCTCGACCCCGAGCCGCCACATCACCGCCCTCCACCGGATCGTGAAATCCGTCGCCGGCCTCGAAACGCCCTTCGCCGCGCTGCGGGAGGCGTGCAACCGCGTCGGCGTGGAGATCGCCCGCAAGGTCCGATTGGACGTGCAGGGCCTGGACGGCCCCGAGCGCTTCCGGGCGCTCGCGCGGTGGGCCATCGCCGGAAACCACCTCGATTTCCGCACCGTCGGCACGGGCTACGGGTTCCGGTCCGAGGAGATCCACCGCTGGCTCGAGACGCTGGCCTCGCAACCCCTGGCCGTGGATCATGCGGACCGGATCCGCGCCCTCGTCCTGGACGCGGACGAGGTCCTCTACATCCCCGACAACGTGGGCGAGATCGCCCTGGACGTCCTGCTGGTCGAGGAGATCCGGCGCCTCGGCGCCCGCGTGGCCGTGCCCTACCGGGGCGGGCCCATCACGTCCGACGCCGTCCGCGAGGACTTCGAGGCGGTGGGCCTGGACGCGTCCGCGGACGAGATCTTCGAGGCGGGCCCCGACACGCTGGGCATCTCCTTCGAGGAGATGTCGGACGCGCTGGGAAAGGCCCTGGCGTCGGCGCCCGTCGTGATCACGAAGGGGCAGGCGAACTGGTACGCCGTCTCGGAACACCTGGACGAGATCCCCGGCGCGGTGGCGTGCCTTCTCAGGACCAAGTGCGACGCGGCGTCCGCCCCGCTCGGCGTGAAGGCGAAGGACGGGGTGGCGGCGATCCTGAAGACCGCGGGGGGTGAGTGAGGGGAGAGAGTTTGCGTATTCATGCATGGCACCTCTATAACTTGAAATGTTGTTTTTGGAGGGCGAGCCTCTCCTCCTTCGCTTATCGGCATATGCGAGAGCTACGGAGGACCCTACGTAGCCTCGAAGATCCTGCGTAGCCCCGGTAGGAGCAAACAGGCGAAGCAGGACCACAAGAGCCGATCGGCGTAGTACGGGCCGGCGAGCCGGCCAGGTTGTGGCTCGGGAGGACCCTCGCCCTCCAAGGCGGCACCGATGTAAACCGAGGTACGGCGGGCGAGACCCGCTGCCTGTCTTGCCGATGCAAGGGCTATGGCGGGCAGGCGCCCGCGCCCCGTGCAGCGATGCCGGGCACGGACACTGCATCAGTAGATCAGGTGGATCAGGGTTTTGGTATCCGTCCATGGTGAAGCTGCCCAACAAGCTGACGCTGGCGAGGATCGGGCTCAGCCCGGTCTTCATCCTGCTCTTCTTCCTGGGGGAGATCGCCCCCGGGGCGGCCGTGGCGGGAAAGGCCGGGGCCCTGGCCGTCGCCGTGCTGTTCGAGGTGACCGACGTCCTGGACGGCTATCTCGCCCGGTCCCGCGGGATGGTGACGGAACTCGGCAAGTACCTCGACCCCCTCGCGGACAGCCTCTCGCGGTTCACCGTCTTTCTCTGCTTCCTGGCAACGGGCCTGATTCCCATCTGGATGGTGGCCGTACTCTTCTACCGGGACTCCATCGTGGCTTCCCTGCGCATCGCCGCGGCCTCGCAGAACGTCATCATCGCGGCGCGCGCCAGCGGCAAGATCAAGGCGGTCGTCCAGGGAGCGGTCATCCTCGGCCTGCTCGTTCTCGATCTGGTCCTCGCGCTCGTCTCCGGAAAGCCGCCCGTGACCCTGGAGACGGCGGCGTTCTGGTCCGTCCTGGTGGTGACGGTGGTGACGGGCCTGTCCGGCGTCGACTACGTGGCGGGCAACTGGAGGATCATCCGTTCCCTGAACGCCTGACCTCGCCGCGTATCCGAGGCGGTTTTTTTCCTGGACTTTCCTCCCTCTCCAGGTACCATGGAAACAGGAACAGACGGGATCCCCGGTCGCATCCATCCCCCTTCCAGAACGCGTGCAGGCGAGAATCCGGGCGGATGTCGGTCTCCAGGCGCGGCCGGTTTCGGCTCGCGGTGGCCGCAGTTCCGGCCGGTACGCCGAATCGGGGAACTCCCTTGAGAGAACGAAGCGGATTCCTGGTTTCCGGAAACCTGGTTTCCAGCACGGGGTTCGCCCTTGGCGCTGGAAGGGTTCCGGAGATTTGCTTTCCTAATTCATTCCATGCGAAGAGGTTATCGAGCGGATCTTCCTTTTCGGCGGGGACGTGTATCGGCATGGTATTTGTATGATTTTGGGTGGTCAGGTATACTGGATCGATCGATGAAAGCCGGAAGGAGAAACGGCATGCTGAGGAACGCAGCTGGATCGGGTCTGGTCATCGCGGGACTGGCGCTGGCCGTCCTCGCGGGATGTTACGATTCGGGCGACTACCCGGAGGACTTCAAGGTGCTGGGAAGCTATCCCGGCAACCAGCAGACCAACGTCCCGCAGAACGCCCAGGTCGTGATTCGTTTCACCAACGCAGTGGATCACAAGACCATCCAGGGGACGAAGCAGGTGATCCTGGTGGACAGCTCGAACTCGGTCTTGCCGACGACGTTCACGTTCAAGGGGGAGCTTCTGTACGTGACGCCCACTTCGCCTTTCGCGCCGGGCACGACGTACGGGATCGCGGTGCGTCCCGGGGTGCGCGACATTTTCGGGGCGAACATCTCGGTTCCCTATTCGGCGACGTTCTCCACGGGGTCGTCGGTGGGGACGATTCCGAACTTCCCGCCGTTCACGATCGCGCCGCCGCCCGGGCCACCGGCCGGGGGTCCGCCCGGGACGTTCACGGGGACGGGTCCCATGGTCTACGCGCGTGCGCGCCACGTGATGACGCTGATGAACAACGGGAAGGTGCTCTGCACGGGGGGCGAGAACGATTTTCCGCTGGGCCGCGTTCTGAGGCAGGCGGAGCTGTTCGATCCGACGACGTACCAGTGGACGGTGTCCCAGAGCCTCGGCCAGGGGATCAACGGGATGCATTACGAGCGGTACGGCCACACGTCGACGCTTCTTTTGGACGGGCGCGTGCTGATCGCCGGAGGGGCGGACAACCACAAGGTCCTGGACGTGGGGGAGATCTACAACCCGAAATACGACGTGTTCTCCCTGGTGCCCGGCCGCATGCAGAACCACCGGGTATTCCACACGGCGGAGCGCCTGAACAACGGGAACGTCTTGTTGATCGCGGGGTGGGAGAACAGCCCGACGCAGACGGGGGCCTCCAGCGCCAACCAGCAGACGACGCTGACCAGTTACCTCATGGACACGATGGAGGTCTACGACGCGTACACGGGCACGTTCACGATGACGGCCCTTCCCCTGATGCCCAAGTTCACGGTGAACCAGAACCGGCAGGCCTGGTGGACCAGCGGCCGGGGGAACGTGACGCCGGCGGGCCGCATGTATCACACGAGCAACCTGCTTCCCGACGGGTCCGTGATGGTCTGCGGGGGATACGGCGAGCCGTGGCTGAACCAGGCGCTGAGCACGGACGACGCCCAGCTCTACATGCCGTCCCAGGGGGGATCGGGCATGAACGGGACCGTCCTGCACTGCGGGACGAATCTCAGGGCTCCGCGTCTGTGTCATACGTCCAACATGCTGCAGAAGGGGGACGCCGCGGGGATGGTGATCGTCGCCGGCGGATTCTGCAATTCCCCCTACACGGGCGTGCTCTCCAGCTGCGAGATCTTCGACTACACCGAGATCGCACAGAGCGGGACCTGGCAGGGCGACCGGGGGGTGTTCGCCCAGCTCGCCCAGTCCCTGACCCTCCAGCGGCACAACCATACGGGGAACATCCTCCACGGGGGGAAGGACGCCGGCGGCATCCTCTACACCGGCGGCGCCCAGCACACGGGCGTCTTCAACTACAACGCCCCCACGCCGTACGCGCGCCTCTATCCGTGGCTCGAGCCGACGGGATGCGGCGCCTGCCGCCTCACCTTCACCTCGGACGTCTTCACGCCCTTCGCCTTCGGCAAGCACCCGACGCATCCTTTCCGGGGGATCAACGTGACCAGCCAGATCCAGTCCACGCAGGATGCGAACGGGAACCCGACCGACATGAGCCAGTTCTACCCCATGGGCGTCTACTTCCACGCCGGGGTGGAGTTCTCCAACGGGGTGGTGCTGATCACGGGCGGCTCCTGGTGCCCGAACTGCATGATGGGCCCCAACGCCTGGAGCACGTACTACCCGCCGAACGGCATCGTGAACGGGATCCGGATCAACGGCCCCTCGCTGATCTACAATCCCTGATCGGGAGAATCGAACATGAAGAGAACCGGTTGGCCCGCCGTCCTGGCGCTTCTGCTCCTGTGGACGGCCGGGTGCGAGAAGAAGGCCGAGGACGGGACGGAATTCCGCGTCATCAAGTGCTTCCCCGGCGACCAGCAGACGAACGTCCCTCTCGGTACGACCATCACGATTCGCTTCACCCACCAGGTGGATCACAGGACCGTCCAGGGGACGCGCCAGATCATCCTCGCGGACCAGCAGAACTCCGTGATTCCCGTCTCCTACCAGTTCAAGGGCGAGTACGTGACGCTGACGCCGGGCTCTCCGCTCTCGCCCAACGCCACCTACGGCGTGGCCGTCCGGCCGGGCGTCAGGGACATCTACGGCGCCAACGTCTCCCCCCCCTTCGAGGTGGTCTTTTCCACGGGTCCGAACCTCGGAAGCATTCCGAACTGGCCCCCCTTCCAGCTGCCCACGCAACCGACCCTCCCGAGCCTGGGGCCTCCGGGGACCTTCACGCCCGTGGGATCGCTCTTCGTCCCCCGCGCCCGCCACACCGCCACCCGCCTGAATGACGGACGGGTTCTCGTGGCGGGAGGGGAAAGCGGCGTCCTCTTCACCCCCGTGCAGCGGACCGCCGAGATCTACGATCCCGCCACCACGCAGTGGACCCCCTCCCAGAGCAACAACGGCCAGGGCATGTATTTCAAGCGGGCGGGACACACCGCCACGCTTCTCGACAACGGGAAGGTCCTCCTCACCGGCGGGACGCCCAACGGGCTGCAGGCCATGGATACGGCGGAGCTCTACG
Organism: uncultured Planctomycetia bacterium; assembly: GCA_964508045.1. GTDB lineage: Bacteria > Planctomycetota > JAKEIC01 > JAKEIC01 > CAZDSO01 > CAZDSO01. The sequence goes on from CAZDSO010000013.1 coordinate 12,276, forward strand.
ACCCCCTCACCGACCGCTTCACCGTCGTGCCGGGCATGATGAACTTCCAGCGGATGTTCCACACCGCCACCAAGATGGGCAACGGGAACGTCCTCCTGGTTTCCGGCGCCACCACCGCCACCATGAATCCCTTCACCGGGACCATGCTGACGGACACCCTCGAGGTCTACGACGTCTACAGCGGGTCCTTCCAGGCCTGTCCCGCGATCCTCACACCCCTCGCCGCCGCCATCATCCAGCAGCCGGGGGGAAGACGAAGCGCCGTGCCCCTGACCGGGACGGGAGGCGTGATCTACCACACGGCGACGCTCCTTCTGAACGGAAACGTGCTCATCACCGGCGGCATCTTCTTCTTCAACGCCCCCGCCGTCTCCCAGGACGTCCATATCTACGTCCCCGGCACCGGCGTGGGGTTCAACGGGAACATGAACTACAACGCCAGCCGGGCCCTCACCATTCCCCGCGCCGAACACACCGCCACGCTCCTGCCCGAAGGCGACGTCGCCGGCCTCGTCATCATCAGCGGCGGGATCGGCACCTCCTCCGTGAGCCAGTCCGCCGAAATCTTCGATCCCCTGTCCACGAACCCCACCCAGGGCTACCAGGGCACGCTCAAAATGCTCGCCTCCAACCTCACGAACTACCGGCGGTCCCATACCGCCACCTACATCCCCAAGGGCACCTACGCCGGACGAAACGACCCCTGGGGCAAAATCCTCGTCGTCGGAGGCTCCCAGCAACGGGGACAGGCCGCCCAAAACGCCCCCTATCCCCCCCACTACTGGCCCTTCCTCGAAGCCATGGGTTGCGGCGGATGCTCCGCCGACCGGACCGCCGACCTCTTCGACCCCTACGCCTTCGGCCAGAACTTCTATCTCCCCTACGGAGGGGTGGACCAGACCGGCCAGTTCGCGCAGACGCAAGACCAGCAGGGAAATCCCACCGTCGTGCCCAACTGCCCCTACCTGGGCCTCTACTGGCACGCCGCCGCCGGACTCACCAACGGCTCCGTCCTCATCACCGGCGGCTACGACTGCGTGGGCTGCATGATGGGGCCCGCCGAAGGTCAGATCCTCAACGGCTGCTGCGTCTACAACCCCTGAACCCGGCGCGGGAGGGGCGCAAGGCAGGGAGAGGGCGATGGCTCCGGGGACAGCAAGCCCCTCTGCATTCTTCGCGTCCTGGCGCGAGTGACGCGCGGCATCCCGCCGTGATGCGCTAGAAAAGCCCCAGCGCCTTCCGCTTCTCCTCGATGTGCCCAAGCATCCCCTCCACCGCCTCCACCGCGTCCGTCTCCACGCGCAGAACGCCTCCCGTCACCTCCCGGCAACCCTCCGTGAGAAGCTCCATCAGGTTCGGCGCGCCCGTCACCGGCGGCACCGGGTTCACGTAGGTGTAGAGACCCAGCGCCAGGGCGAACACCGCGTCGATCGTCGCCTTCTGCTCCATGTATTCCGGCGCGCAGGCCACCAGCGGAAGATCCGGCACGGGAATCCCCCCAAACGCGCGGGAGACCGCGCCGATCAAATCGGCCAGGCGCCCCGTGTCCGTGCAGGTCCCGAAACTGAGCACCGGCGGCACGCCCAGGGCCCCGCAGACGCCCCGAAGACCCTCGCCCGCGAGCTCCGTGGCCGCCTCGCTGCACAGACCCGCCACCTGCACCGCCGCGTTGCCGCACCCCATGGAAAGCACCAGCACGTCGCGACGGATCAGCGCCCGTACCACCGCCACCGTGTGCGCGTCCTGGCCCCCGTCCCTCAGCGTCGTGCAGGAGACCATCCCCGCGATCCCACGAATCGCCCCCGTCTTCAACGCGTCCAGCAGGGGATCGAGCGTCCCCCCCAGCGCGTCCAGGATCGACTCCGTCGAGAATCCCACCACCGCCTCCCGCACCGGCAACCCTTGAACGGCGTCGACCGAACCCCTTCGCCGCGGAAAATTCTCCACCGCCATCTGGAGAAGCGCGTCCGCCTGCGCCCGGGCCTTTTCGGGCACGTAGTCCACGCGCTCCTCGATCCCCTCGAAGACCACCAGCTCGCTCAACGGCACCAGCCTGAACTTGTATTTTTCCGCGTACCGGGGATCGATCGGCATGGAGCAGTTCATGTCCGCCGCGAAGAGGTCCACCGCGCCCGAGGCCAGCACCGCCTCCTGCATGATCCAGTTGCCCGTGAACCCGTGGAAGACCTCGTCCATCGGCATGCGCTGGATCATCTCCTGCCCCGTCTCGATGTTCGCGATGACGCGAAGCCCCTTCGCCCCCGCTTCCCTCGCCTTCTCCTGCCACTGCGGGAGCCGCGCCCGCTCCACCATCGCGAACCCCAGGAACGGCTCGTGACCGTTCGGAAGCACGTTCACGTAGGCGGGATCCAGCACGCCCAGATCCACCTTCATCCGGTGGGGGCGGGGAACCCCGAACAGCACGTCCTGACAGTACTCGTTCACGATCTGGCTCTGGTAGGCCATGGCCACCGCCATCCGCATGGCCTTCAGCGCGAGACTCTGGTACCACCCGTCCACGTTGGTCAGGCACGAACTCGTCGCCGTCATCATCTCCGCGTGGATGCCCCCCGGAAAGATGCGCAACTCCCTCCACCTCGCCTTGCGTTCCTCCGGCGCCAGCGCCTCCACGATGCGGCTCGGCTCGTAGTGCTTGCGCTGGAAATCCGCCTCCGCGAAATCGCAGAGGCGAAGGGCCAGATCCGCGGGATCGCCGTCGACCTCCAGGCCCAGACGGCCGGAGAACGCCCTCAGTTTCTGGGGCTCTTGGATCGCGTACGGCCCCTCCCCCCGCGCCGCGGACCGGAGCGTGCGGATCGTCTGGTCCGTGTGGTACTGGTACGTCGCCGCCCCCATCACGTTCCTGAGCACCATCATCCGCATGGCCATGCCGTCGCCCGTGATGCCGCACACCCCGCGCTTGTCCTTCGACACGTCCGCCCGGCACGGGCCGTTGGAGCACAGATCGCAGCGCACGCCGCCCATGCAATAGGGGCATCGGCGGTCCGGGTCGCCCCCCATCCCCTGCGCCTCGTACCGGTCCCACAGGTTCGTCATCCCGTCGTTGCGGATCTTCTCCACCATCCGGACCACGGACGCGTGGTGGGAAATCCTCTCGTTCTCCATGCTCTCCTTCGTCATGGACGACTCCTCTCAAAAAACCAGGCCGGGAGGGAATTCAAGATGTCGGGGTGGAGATTCCCGCGTGCTGCATGTGCCGCCGCTGGAATCCGAAGGCTGAAATCTGCAATCCTTGCCCGGGCCCTGTCGCCCTACGCGTCCCTGCCGCCCCTCGACCGCGCCAGCTCGCGCCGCGCGAGCTCCCGCCCCGCCTCCGTGTGAAACCGCGACTTCGCGAAAGACGCCTCCCTCTCCGGCGCGATCCCCTCCCCCCCGGCCGCCAGGATCGCCAGACGGTCGGCGTCCTCCGCCACGCGCCCCGCCGGCGTGTCCAGCGCGCACGCCCCGTGAAGACATTCCACGATCCGGCACACCTCGTCGCGGACCGCCCCGTCCACCCCCGCTTCCTCCAGAAGACGCCGCGCCACGGGCGCACCGCCCCCGTCCCTCGCCGCCGCTCCGCCGACCGAGGAAAGAAGCGACGCCGCCAGCGCCGGCCGGGCGTCCGCCGTCTCGAAGCGCAGGATCTCCCGGGCGAATTCCTGCGCCCGGACGCCGTGCGCGATCCGCCCGTCCCCCTCGCCGAAGGCCCTCCGCATCGCGTCGACCAGCCGGTCCACCAGCGTCTCCCGTCCCGAGCCGCCGGGTTCCATGTCCTTCGGATCGTAGCCGAGGCACTCCCGGGCGTGCTCGCACCACTGCGCGCAACCCAGGTTGAACCTCGGGTTCTCGATCCGCCGGCCGCAATGCGTGCAGCGCCGGTAGACGTCGTCCTTGAAGAACTCGACGGGCGTGCCGCACGCCTCGCAGTCGATCTCGAAGATGTCCTCGGGACGCCAGAAGCGCGTGTCCTGTCCCGGGCAGAGTTTTCTCACCGATCTCGTCCTCAAAGCAGCCAGGCCGAAACCAAAGCGGGCACGTAGCCGGATACAGCAAGTCTTTCGACCCAGAGAACGCTGAAGTGGAACTGAAAACGCTGAGGATCCTTCCAGGCTGGAAAGCACCCTCTCCCCCGTTCCTCCTCGGCGTCATTCAGCTCCACCCCGGCTTTTTTCCCTTGCAAATGGGATGCCCAAGCAGCGCCGGGAACGTCCGCAGGATTTCGAGGTTCTACGGCAGGCCTGCGCCCCAGCCGGCGAGGTCAGGCTGTCCGATGGGGTCGGATTTCCAGCCCCGGCATACACGATGGTTATTCTAGGATTCGCATTGGAGATTGGAAATTTCAGCGGTAGCCGCGGCCGGGAGCGCGGACATCCTGTCCGCAGCACCTCGGTGAGGCAAAAGCGTATGGATTGAATCGGAGGCGGGAGATGTTGTAGAGTACGAATTTGATGAGTGACTCCATGAAAACGCCCAGCGCTCCCCTCTACCGACACGCCCTCTGCCTGTTTCCCTACCATCGCCACCTCTCCGGGATCAACTTCTTTCCCCCCACGGGCCTGGAATACGTGGCCGGGGCACTCGAGAACGCAGTGGGCCGCTTGAGCCTGGTCGACATGGGGAAGGACGACGAGATCCGGACGGCCGAGGATCTGAGGCGGTTCATCGCCGAGGAGGACGTGGACCTGGTCTGCGCGAGCCTGAACTGGGACTACAACGCGGACAAGGCGGTGTCGATGCTCAAGTCGATCCCGGAGGAGATTCCGCTGGTCATCGGCGGGCAGACGGCGACGAAGCGCGTGGAGGCGCTGCTCGGGGACTTTCCGAACCTCAAGGCCGTGGTCCGGGGCGAGGGGGAGGAGACGATCGTGGAGTTCGCGGAGGGCAAGCCGCTCTCGTCGATCCGGGGTCTTTCCTACCGGGAGGACGGGAAGTTCGTCCACAACGAGAACCGGCCCCTTCCGCCGGCCGGGGACCTTCCCCCGCCAGACCGGGGCCTTCGCCGTTGCCGCTACCGGGTGGACACGCTGGGGTTGCCGCTGTTGCGGGGCAACTTCGACGCCGTCCTCTCCTCCCGCGGTTGCCCGTTCAACTGCAAGTTCTGCACGTTTTCGCTGAACCCCCTGGGGCAGAAGCGGCGTTATTCGAGCCGGCCCGTGGAGTCGGTGATCGAGGAGCTGGAGGGTGTGGAGGCGGAGTACGTCATCTTCTCGGACGACTACTTCTTCGCCGAGCCGAAGCGGACCGAGCGTCTCTGCCGGGAGATCGTCCGCCGGGGCCTCCAGCGGAACTACATCGTCAACGCGCGGCTGGACGCGGCGCGCCGTCCGTCGATGCTGGAGGCGGCGCGCGAGGCGGGCGTGAAGATCCTGCTGCTCGGGGTCGAGTCCCCCACCGACCGGATCCTGAAGCAGCTGAACAAGGGGATCACGCGGGAGCAGATCCGGCGCTACATGCCGGTCATCCGGTCCATCGGCTTCTTCAACCACGGGTACTTCATCTACGGGAACCTCGGGGAGACGGAGGCGGAGATGATGGAGATCCCGCGGTTCGCGCGGGAGCTGGGGCTGGACTCGATCACGCTGAGCAAGCTGCGGGCCGAGGAGTTCAGCCCGATCCACGAGGACGTGGCGAACACGCCCGGCGCCTGGTTGGGCTCGACGGGATTCGTCTACCAGGAGGGCCTGGACCGCAAGGAACTGAAACGCATCGGCAAGGCCATGCAGCGCGACTTCTACTCGCCCGACCAGCTGGCGCGGATCGCCCGCAAGGCCATCGAGATGGATTTGCTGAAGATCTTCGACATCCCCCGGCTCACCGCCCTTCTCCCCTTCCTGCTCTGGGCCTTCGCGAAGCGCCGGCTCGCCCACCGCCGCGCGAAGAAGGCGTGACCGGGCCCTTCGCGCGAGCGCCGAAGTAAATCCTACGTGATGGGTTTTCGAGGAGCCGCAACGCAGCAGACGGGGAATAGCCGCCGGCAACCCGCAGGGCCGGGCCGACGTTCGTAGTGAGCCACGGAGCCCGGAGTCCTCCGCAGCTCATGCAAGTGCAAAACAAGCGAAGGAGGAGAGGCGGAGTGGCGCAGCAGCGTTGCCGAGGTGCAGAAAGTTTTGCAGCACTCCGCCTTCGGCTCCGGGCTTCCCTTTGACGGTTGCATCGCGGATCGCGGGCTTCCAGCCCGCATCACTGAAACGTGTGCAGGGGGAGCAATGAGAGAGAAGGGCTTCTGATTCAGACTGGGGTGAAACTTCCTTTTCCTGGAGACGGCCATGCCATCACCCAACTGGCGATGCGAACACGTAGGCTCCCTGATCCGCCCCCCCGGACTCGTCTCCCTCAGGATGGCCATGCTGCAGGGCCGGGGCGACCCCGGGGCCCTGAGGAAGGCCGAGGACGAAGCCGTGCTCGAGGCGTTGCAGCGCCAGGAGGCCCTCGGGCTGGACGTCGTCGGCGACGGGGAGTTCCGCCGCTTCTCCTTCATGGGCGAGGTCGCCGGCGCGGCCGACGGCTTCGCCTTCGGCGAGCTCGAAAACCCCGACTGGTTCACGCCCGAAGGGACGGCCAATCCCGGCTCCAAGGCCATGATCGCGGCCTCGCCCCTGGAACCGAAGCGCCGCATCGCCCGCGACGAGGCTTCCTTCCTGCTCGACCACGCCCGGCGCCCCTTCAAGATCACCCTGCCGAGTCCCCTGGTCGTGGCCCAGGCCTGCTGGAAACCGGGCGTGAGCGATCGCGCCTACCCGCGCCGCGCCGACCTGATGTGGGCCGTCGCGGACATCCTCCGCGGGGAGATCGACGCCCTGGCTTCCGAGGGGGTTCCCTACGTCCAGATCGACAACCCGGGCCTGGCCTACTACCTCGACCCCGCCCTTCGGGAACGCTCGAAGGAGGCGGGCATCGAGGTGGACATCCCCCTGGAGGAGGCGCTGTCGGCCGACGCCCACTGCCTCGGAAACCTCCCCGCGGACGGGCCGGTCGCGGGCCTGCACCTGTGCCGGGGAAACTGGCGAAGCGCCTGGCTCGCGGAGGGGGATCTCGAGCCGCTGGCGGCCTCGCTTTTCGCGCTTTCGCGGGTGGACCGCTTCCTGCTCGAGTACGACACGCCGCGGGCGGGCGGTTTCGAGCCGCTTCGCCACGTGCCGGAGGGCAAGCAGGTGGTGCTGGGTCTCGTGTCGAGCAAGCACGGGCGCCTGGAGGACGTCGACGCGCTGGCGCGGCGTGTGGAGGAGGCGTCGCGCTTCGTCCCGGCGGAGCGTCTCGCCGTCAGCCCCCAGTGCGGGTTCGCCACGTCGATTCCCGGCAACCTGCTCTCCGAGGAGGCGCAGTGGAAGAAGCTCGAGCTCGTGGTGGAGGTGGCGCGGAAGGTGTGGGGGTAGGCCGCGGAGAGGGGGTTGGGTCGAGTGCGGTGTCCGATTTGGGATTTCAGATTTCAGCCGGAAGGGCGGAGACGCGTAGGGATTCTGGAATCTGAAATCTCCAACCCCTCCATTGCCCGTACCCTCCCTCTCAGGTCGCGGAGGGCCGGCACGAGGCCACGGGCCTCGCTGCCGACGGCGCCGCGTTCCGGGTCTTTCGGGGATGCCGCAACAGGAACCGTCCGTCGACGACGACCGCCCCCCGCCCCTCCTCGTAGACGAGCAGCGGGTTGACGTCGATCTCGTCGAACGCCTCGAAGGTGGTCACGAGCTGGGAGAGCCGCTGGAGGCACGCCCGGATGGCGTCGGTGTCGCGCGCCGGCATGCCCCTGAAGCCCCTCAGGATCCGGTAGGCCTTCACCTCGCGGATCATGGCCTCGGCCGAGAAGTTGTTGATGGGAGCCACGCGGAACGTGACGTCCTTGAGCGCCTCGACGAGGACGCCGCCGAGACCGAACATCAGCAAGGGGCCGAACTGGGGATCGCGCTTCATGCCCAGGATCACTTCGGTCCCTCCCGAAGGCGCCATCTTCTGGACCAGGATGCCCCGCACATCCGCTTCCGGGACCCGTGCCCGGACATCCTCCATCATGTCGCGCCAGGCCGTCGCAAGCGCGTTCTCGTTCCGGATGCCGACGCGCACGCCGCCGACGTCGGTCTTGTGCAGGATATCGGGCGAGACGACCTTGATCGCGACGGGGAATCCCATGGCGGACGCCACGTCCCTCGCCTCGTGTTCCGAGGTCGTCATGCGGTTCGACAGGACGGGCAGTCCGAAGGCGTTCAGGATCTCGTGCCCTTCGGGCTCGAGCAGGGCGGAGGCGTTGCGGGCGCGGGCGGTATTCAGGATGGACTGGACCTGCCCGGTCCGCACGTCCTCGAAGCGCGCCACCTCGCCCTGGGGCCGCCGGCTCTTTTCTCCGAACAGGGCGAGGGCGGCCATGGCGCGTGCGGCGTCCTCGGGGAAGCGGTAGCGGGGGATGCGGGCCTCCTCGAGTTCGCGGCGGACGTCCTCTTCGCCGTCCACGGTCTGCAGGCAGGCGAGGATGGGTTTCCCGCAGTCTCCGGAGATGCCCGCGATCGTGCGCGCGATCCTGGGCGAGGAGGTCATGAAGGTGGGCGTCCACACGGCGATGACGCCGCCGACGTCGTCGTCCCGGCAGAGGGAGGCGAGGGCCTTTCCGTAGCGCTCCTCGTCGGCGTCGCCGATGACGTCGACGGGGTTGGTGACGGAAGCGGTGGGGGGGAGGATCCCGCGGAGGGCGTCCTCCGTTTCGGGCGCGAAGCGGGCGAGCTCCAGGCCGTTGCGGACGCAGGTGTCCGTGGCCATGATGCCGATGCCGCCGGCGTTGGTGAGGATCGCGACCTTGCCCTTCTTGGGCGGAGGCTGGTTGGCGAGGCTCAGGGCGTGGTCGAACAGATCGTGCAGGCTTTCGACGCGCAGGATCCTCGACTGGGTGAAGAAGGCGTTGAAGACCTCGTCGGATCCGGCGAGGGCGCCGGTATGGGACGAGGCGGCCCGGGCGCCCTCGGAAGTCCGGCCGGACTTGATGGCGAGGATGGGCTTGGGGTGGACGGGGTCCGAGACGATGTCCCGGGCGATCCGCATGAAGGTGGGGGGGTCGGCGAGGTCCTCCAGGTAGAGGAGGATGACGTCGGTCTCGTCGTCCTCCTTGAGATAGGCGAGGAGGTCGTTCTCGTTGACGTCCGCCTTGTTGCCGATGGAGGCGAACTTCGAGAGGCCGATCCGCTTGGTCTCGGCGTACTCGAGGGCCGCGACGCCGACCGCCCCGCTCTGGGTCACGAAGGCGACGTTGCCGTGCTTGGGCATCAGGCGTCCGAACGTCGCGTTCAGGCGGAAGCGCGGGCTGGTGTTGATGACGCCGAGGCAGTTCGGCCCCACCAGCGAGATCCCCCACCGCCGGGCCTTTTCCTTCAGACTCCCCTCCAGGGCCTCGCCCTGGGGCCCCAGTTCCTTGAACCCCGCGCTGATCACCACGACGGACCGAACCCCCTTCTGGCCGCACTCGGCCAGCGCCTCGGGGACGGCGACCGCGGGGACGACCAGCACCGCCAGATCCACGTCGTCGGGGATGTCGATCACGGAAGCATAGGCGCGCACGCCCAGCACGCTTTTGGCCTTGCGGTTGACGGGGTAGACGATGCCGGTGTACCCGTTGAGCAGGGCGTTCGAGACCAGCGCCCGGCCGATGCTTCCCTCCCTCGAGGAGGCGCCGACGACGGCCAGCGATCGGGGCTCGAAAAGCAGGGGCAGCGTTTCAGCTTTCATCGTTCAACCTCATCGTCATGGCGTACACGCCGTCCTCCCATTTCGACGTCACGGGATACCCGCAACCGGAGACGAGGCGCCAGGCGCGCGTGTTCGTGTCGCGGACATAGATCACGAATCCCTTGACCCCCCGCTGCTCGGCGGCGCGGATGAGCGCGGCTCCCAGCGCCGTGCCCACGCCCCGGCCCTCCTCGTCGTCCCGCACCACGATGGCGGCCTCGGCCAGGCCGGAATCGCGATCGAGCGAATAGCAGGCCGCGCCCGCGAACTGCTTGCGGTCCCCTCTCTTCTCCTCGGCCACGAAGGCCATCTCGCCGTCGTAATCGATGTTGACGAACTTGCTGGCCTTGCCCGGGTCCGGACCGCTGAGATAGCCGAAGAAACGGTAGAAACGGTATTCGCTGGAAAAGGAATGGAACAGCTTCCGCATCGCCGGCTCGTCGGTGGGCCGGATGGGCCGGATCAAGACGTTCGATCCGTCCTTGATCTCCACGCACCGGATGAACTCCTCCGGGTACCGCGTGGCCGTCAGGGAAAGCTCCGGCTGGTCCGGGGGAAGATAGCGGCGGTTCTTCGCCTCCTGCAGGAGCGTCTCCCGGAACGCCGGATGGGCGATCGAAATCAGCGCCAGGGCGCGCTCCCGGATACTCTTGCCGTACAGATCCGCCACCCCCCACTCGGTCACGACGTAATGGATGTCGCCTCGAGGCGTGGTGACCCCCGCCCCCTCCTGAAGGCTCGGAACGATGCGGGAAGCCGATTCCCCGTCCCGCGTGGACTTGAGAACGATGATCGCCTTGCCCCCCGCCGAGCGCGAAGCCCCCCGCACGAAGTCCAGGTGCCCGCCGATGCCCGAGTAGAACCCCGCGCTCGTCCCGTCGGCGCAGACCTGCCCCGTCAGATCCACCTCCAGGGCGGAGTTGATGGAGACCATCTTCTCGTTCTGCGCGATGACGAAGGGATCGTTGGTGTAGTCGACCGCGCGGAACTCGAAAAGCGGATTGTCGTGTATGGCTTCCCAGAGACGGGCCCCGCCCACCGCCAGCGAGGCGACCACCTTCCCCGCGTTGAGCGTCTTCCGCTTGCCGGTGATCACGCCCGCCTCGATCAGATCGATCACCCCCTCGGTCACCACTTCGGTGTGCACGCCCAGGTCCTTCTTGTCCCTGAGATACAGGAGCAACGCGTCCGGAATGCCGCCGTAGCCCACCTGGATCGTGGACCCGTCGTCGATCAGATCCGCCGCGTTCATCGCGATCCGGCGCGCCACCTCGCTCTCCCCCGTCGAGGAAAGAACGGGAAGCGAGGCGTTGCCCTCCACGAGCGCGTCGATGGAATCGATGTGGAGGAAACCGTCCCCCAGCGTCCGGGGCATGTTCGGGTTCACCTCGGCGATCACCCGGCACGCGGACACCGCCGCGGACTTCGTGATGTCCACCGATACCCCCAGGCTCATGTACCCCTGCGCGTCCGGCGGACTCACCTGCACCAGCGCCACGTCGAGCGGCATGCGCCCGGAGGTGAACAGACCCGGGATCTCCGACAGCGAGATCGGCGTGTAGTCGGCCCGCGCCTCGCGGACCGCGTCACGAAGACCCTCGCTCAGGAAGAACGCGTTGAACCGGTACCGGCCCGCCAGGCGCTCCTTCACCGAAGGCGCGACACCCAGCATCAAGAGATTCACCAGCTCCACGTCCGCCACGGGGCATTCGATCAGCGCCTTCACCAGTCTCGACGGCGTCCCGCACGCCGATCCGATGAATACGCGGTCGCCCGGATGGATGTGGGCCAGCGCCTGGTAGGGACTCACGGCCTTTCTACGCCATGCCGCCTCGTCCCCGCCCGCGACCGCCTCCTTCGCCTCGTAAGATTGGACGCGTTCCATGCTCACCTCCGGCTTCACCAGCGCTCCGTCTGCAGGCGGCAGATCAACCAGCGCTTCAACGTCTCCGACAGCGGACCGAAACGCTCCTCGATCCACCGGATGTCCCCCGAGAGAAGCGCCGCTTCCTCCTCCAGGGTGAGATCGTATTCCCCCAAAGCCCTCGACCCCTTTTCAAAGAGCTGCGCGAGATACCCCCCGTCCTCCGCCGCCCGCCCCAGCACGGCGAGAAGATCCCCCGCCTCTCCCATCGCCCGGCCCTCCCTCTCGTCCCTCGACCCGTACGTCCGCGGATTCCACTTCCGAAGGGGAAGGAAGGTCCGCTTGCGTCGGGCTCCGCCCCTCGGATTCGATGCGTGAGTGCGATGGGTACGCATGGCTTCATCCTCCTTTCGGCGCCGCCCGTCTCCCGAAAACCGCCCCCCCCGTCCGCCCCGTATTCCCCTACGCAAATACCATGCGCGCCGCTTCCGGAAACGCACGCCCATCTTCTTGCACTGCAAGATCTTGGAACATCCAAAAAACGGCTCTCCCCGGCGCCGGACGGCATGGAGGACCGATCCCGGGCACCGAGAATCCGTTTTTGCGCAACGGTGTTCCTGCAAAGGAGATGGGCATGTGGTTTCGGATCTCCCATGTGGGAAACGTTCACACGGAACCGCGCGCGGACCGACGCCCTACCAGCGCTCCTGCTCGAGACGCATCCTGAGCCGCCGCTTCCGGCGTTCCTCGAGCCGGGCCTGGGGGGGCTCGATCTCCTGCCCCGGGGGCTCGCCGGCCGCGGGAAGGAAGACGCCCCGGCCGCGCGTGAACGCCCCGTAGGCGTGAAGAATGGGCGTTCCCGGATGCTTCTCGTGCGGGCAGGGCCACTGGAGGCTTCGGTTCTCGATCCGGTCGTACGTGATGCCGCGGTACGACGGCGTCAGTGCGCGGATCTCCTCGAAGACGTCCCGGGGATCCGCGCGGCCGAGGACGCGCGACCCCGAAGCCGCGGCCAGCCGGCGGAAGATCTCGCCGTCGGGAAGACTCTGGCCCGGGGGTTCGAGGGCCTTCCGCACGCGCTGGACGCGCCGGTCGGTGTTGGTGAACGTCCCGTCCTTTTCCGCGAAACAGGCGGCGGGCAGGAAGACGTCGGCCTGTCCGGCCGTCTTGGTCGGGAAGACGTCCTGGACGACGAGCAGCTCGAGCCTGGAAAAGGCCCGTTCGGCGAAGCGCGTGTCCGGATGGGAGAAAAGGGGATTCTCCCCCACGAGGAACAGGCCCTTGAGGCGGCCGTCACGGGCGGCTTCCACGGTCTCGGCGGCGGTGAGCCCCGGCGTATCGGGCAGGGACGCGACGCCCCAGGCGGAAGCGAACGTCTTCCGGACGGCGGGGTCCGCGATCTTCTGGTAGCCCGAATAGACGTCGGGAAGGGCGCCCATGTCGCAGGCGCCCTGGGCGTTGTTCCGGCCCCGGAGAGGGTTGACGCCGGTTCCCGGGCGTCCGAGGTTTCCCGTCAGCAGGGCGAGATCGGCGCAGGCCTTCACGCTGTCCGTCCCGCGGGCGCCGGGCGCGATGCCCGCGCCGTAGAAAAGCATGGAGGCCCTCGCCCGGCCGTACAGGAGGGCCGCCTGCCTCAGGTCCTCGGGGGGGATGCCGGTGATCTCCGCGGCGCGCTCGGGCGTGTACGGCGCGACGGCGGACGAGAGCTCTTCGACGTTCTCCGTGTAGGAACGAATGAACATCCGGTCCGCGAGGTCCCCGGCGAGAAGGACGTTCATGAAGGCGTTCAGCCAGGCGACGTCGGTCCCGCTTTTCGGCCGGAGATGGACCGTCGCGAAACGGGACAGCGGAATCCGCCGGTGGTCGACCACGATCAGGATGGCGCCCCGATCGACCGCCTTCAGGATCCGCGCGCCGATGAGGGGGTGCTCCTCGGTGGTGTTCGACCCCGTGACGAGGATGACGTCGGCGGCGTCGATGTCCGCGATGGAATTGGTCATCGCGGCCGCGCCGAAGGCCGCGGCCAGACCCGCCACCGGGGAGGCTTGGCCGAGCCGCGCGCCGTGGTCCACGTTGTTGGTCCCGAAGACGGCGCGGGCGAGCTTCATCAACAGGAAGTTCTCCTCGTTGGTGATCCTGGCCGAGGAGAAGAAGGCGACGGCGTCCTTTCCGTGACGGTGTTGGAGATCCCGGAATCCCGACGCCGCGCGTTCGAGCGCCTTCTCCCAGTCCGTTTCCCGCAGAACGCCGCCGGTGCGCACGAGCGGGACGGTCGCCCGGCGCCGGTCCTGGACGAATCGGCAGGCGTTCCACCCCTGGATGCAGAGGGACCCGCCGCTCACCGGGTGCGCGGAAGAGGGCGCGACGCCGACGAGCCGCCCGCCCTCCGTCATGAGATAGAACTGGCAACCGCACCCGCAATACGGACACGTCGTCAGCGTGAACTTCATCCCAGGGCCTCCGCGTCGTCCTTGCCCTTCATCACGCCGGGCCTCTCCGACGTCTGAACGGTCTTCATGGATCCCCGCCTCTTTCTCGTCCGTACCCCGGCCCCCACGGGGGACCCAGCGTTTCCTGGAAGACGGCATCCGCCCCGACGACGACATCCAGGAATCTTCCCCCGTCCAGGGAAGACCGTCTCGCCAGGTCGTAGATCCACACGGAACGCGCCCGGTTCCCGGCCTGGAACCTCGCCCAGAAATCGACATGCGGATGCCTGCCGGCCAGGATCGAAAAACGCGAGGCCACCTCCCTCACCGGATTCTCGTCGACGGCTTCGAGCGGGATGACCGCCTCCACTGCGATCCCTCCCAGCGCCGATCCGCGCACGGTGAGCGCCCCTCCCTTCATCAGGAGATCCCGGGAAAAACACGAAACATGCATCCGAAGGAGATCGCCGCGCCCGAGCCCTTCGAGGACCGAAGACCCGCGTCCCGTTTCCCCGCTGCACGAGGGCGCGTTGTCTTCGAGACCGAGCTTCAGGGTCATCCCCGGATCGTCCCGCTTCACGGTCAGCGCAAGCACCGTCGTCCCCGACACCAGGGCGTGCTCCATCAACGACTTGAAAAAGGAGACGACGGCGTTCTTCTCCACGCGGCGGGGGATCTCCCAGGAGGGGATTGCGGAGCGCGAAATGCGCGGGTTCCGGTACGTCTTTGCTTCCATGGTCTTCTCCTGCCTGTCTCGAATCGATCCGGCGTATCGTGGGAGGAAGCAATTTCCGTGCGAGGAGAAGAAAGAAACCGGCTTTTCGCGCAACCGGCGGGAAAGCAACGGGATGGGAAAAGACCGGAAGGTTAGGCTTGATCCCGTCCCGGCGTGCGCGGATCTCCCATGAGGGATGCCCGCAGGGGAAAAACGGGGGCTTGGATTCGCCGAGGAATGGAGGAATGCAGAAAGGCTGCGGGTCGAGGTTCCCTGGAGATTCCCCGGCCTCAGGGGTCTTCCTTGCGGAAGTCTTCCTTGTGGAGGCCGTACTTCTTCATCCTCTCGTACAGGGCCCGCCGGGAGATGCCCAGCGCCACGCTGGTGGCGCCCACCTCGCCCCGGTTCTCGCTCAGGGCCGCCTCGATGACGCTCCGCTCCGTCCTCTCCATTTCCTCCCGGAGCGGCCCCGAGGTGGCGGGAAGGGAGATCAGACGCAGGCCCTCCGCCTCCTCGTCGGCGCGGAAGGGGCCGGCCTTGCCCTCGGACGCCGTGAAGACCATCCGTTCCACGGCGTTGCGGAGTTCCCTCACGTTGCCGGGCCATTTGTGCCGGAGCATGGCGGAGAGCGTCTCTTCCGGAATCCGGGGAACCGGGACGCCGTACCGATCGGAAACCGATTTCACGAAATGAGAGACGAGCAGCGTGAGGTCGTCCATCCTCTGGCGGAGGGGGGGGACATCGATCGTGAGCACGACGATCCGGTGATAGAAGTCCTCGCGCAGGTGGCCGGCTTCCATGGTCTCCTTGAGGTCCTGCTTCGTGGCGCAGATCAGGCGCGCGTCGGTCTTGCGGGGCTTGTCCTTCCCCAGGGGAAAGACCACCCCGTCTTCCAGCACGCGGAGCAGCTGGACCTGGGCCCGGGGGGAGATGGACTCCACCTCGTCGAGAAGCAGCGTTCCCCCCGAAGCGGAGACGATCTTCCCGTCGCGGTCGGTCTCCGCGCCGGTGAAGGCCCCCTTCGCATGCCCGAAGAGTTCGGACTCCATCATGGTCTCGGGGAGAGCGCCGGCGTTCACGGGGATGAAGGGGCCGGAGGACCGCGCGCTCGATTCGTGGATGGCCCGGGCGACGAGTTCCTTCCCCGCGCCTGTCTCCCCCGTGATGAGGACGGGCGCCGTCGACCGGGCGAGAACCTCGATCTGGTCGTAGACGTCCTGCATGGCCCGGCTCTTGCCGACCATGCCGAAGCGCCCCTCTTCCTTTGGCGAGATCATGTTGAGCCGACGCCTAAGTTCCCGGCTTTCCCGCCTGAGCGCGGTCTTCTCCGCGGCCCGGGCGACGCTGGTCAACAGGACCTCGTCCTCGAACGGCTTCTCGACGAAGTCGTAGGCGCCGGCTTTCAGGCAGCGCACGGCCATGGCCACGTCGCCGTGGCCCGTGATCATGATGACGGGAGGCCCCTCTCCGCGGCGTTTCAGCTCGGCGAGAAACTGCTCGCCGTCCATGCAGGGCATCTTCACGTCGGTGACGATGCACGCCGCCTGCGAGAGCCTGGGCCAGCGGAGGGCGGGGACGGCGCTTGCGAAAATCTCGGTCTCCCAGCCCCGAAGGCGCAGCATCTGCCCCACCGAGACCCGCGCCGCCTCGTCGTCGTCGATGACGACCACGAGTCCATTTTCCTTGTCTTTCGCGTCATCCATGTCCCTGAAGTGTGTCGCAACGATTCCCCGTTTTCAAGTGCCGGCCGGCTTTCGCGCGTCCCCGGGAATCCAGGTGGTTGCGTCGTTGGGTGGTTAAGTGATTGCGCGGGTGGGTGCGGGAATGTCCCCGGTCCAATCGGCAGGTCGCCGCCTTGCTTTGCATCGGCCCTCCCCGGCGCCTCCCACAAGCAGCACGGCGGTCTGGGCTCATCCAAAATCGAATTCCTCAATTCCTCAATTCGAAATTCCTCAATTCGTAATTCCATCATTCCGATATTCCATCCCCCATCCCCCATCCCCCCTCCCTACCCTTCGCCGCTCCTCCTGCTGGAATCTCCCATCCCTACCCCTCCCCGCTCCTCCGGCTGCAATCGGCAAGGCAAGGCGCCGCATCAACGCCCGGGCACGGGAAGCTTCACGCAAAAGCAGGCGCCTTCCCCCGGCCGGCCCTCCGCCTCGATCGTCCCGCCGTGCTCCTTGACGATGTTCAAGGAGATCGAGAGCCCGAGACCCGTACCCTGCCCGGGTCCGGCCGTGCTGTAGAAGGGGGTGAACAGTTTCTCGACGTCTTCCCCGGCGAACCCCACCCCCGTGTCCTTCACCTCCACGATGACGCGCCCCGGCGCCCCCGCTTCGAGGCGCGTCGCGAGCAAGAGGTCCTTTTGCCCGGCCTCCTCCAGCGCGTGCACGGCGTTGTTCAGAAGGTTCAAAAACACCTGCTCGATCCGGATCCGGTCCCCGAGGATCGCGGGAAGTTCCTCCCCGAGTTCCGCTCGCACGTCGATGCCCTTGCGTCGGAACTCGGGCCCCAGCAGGTCCAGGATCTCGCGCAGGGCCAGGTTCACGTCCAGCGGCGCGGGTTCTCCTTCCGATTTCCGGGAAAGGTCCCGCATCTGTCCGATGATCTTCGAGGCGCGCCCCACCTGGTCGGAGATCATCCGAAGATTCATGAGGACATCGTCCCGGTTTCCGGCTTCCTCCTCGATCATGTAGACGGCGTTCTTCGCGAAGTTCCGGATCCCCGTCAACGGCTGGTTCAGCTCGTGGGCGACCGCCGCGGCCATCTCGCCCAGTTCCGCAAGCCGCGTGGAATGGACCAGCTGTTCTTCCTGCTTGCGCGTGATCTCCTGGAGCTCGCGTTCCTTCTCCTCGGCCTCCTTGCGCGCCGTGATGTCGTACAGGTTGACCAGGATCGACGGCTTCTCGTCCCACATCAGGGGGGAACTGGCGACGTCCGCCCAGATCACCTCGCCGTCCGTCCGGACAAGCCTCGTTTCGTAATGAAGGTCGTCCATCTCCCCCGCCCGCCGTCTGGAGAGCCTTTCCCGGACGGCGGCCCGGTCCTTCTCGTGGATCAGGTCCCAGATCGAGACGCCGGCGAGCCGCTCCGGCGCGTATCCCACCATCGCCGCGAAGGGACGGTTCGAGAAGAGAATCCGGTCGTCGCGGTAGACGAAGATGCCGGTGAGGGACTTCTCGATGAGCTGCCGGTGCCTCGATTCCGAATCCTGCAGCGCGAGACGTCCGCCCTCGAGACGTTCCCCCAGAAATCCGAAGAAGACCCCGGCGAACAGGAAGAAGAAGATCCGCCCCAGATCCGAGGCGAGCTCGGCCGAGGCGGTCCCGGTGAGGTGGAAGACCAGCAACACCCCCGCCAGCAAGAGACCCACGAACACGCCACGCCATCCCCACCAGATCCCCGCCAGGACGAGCGGGATGTACGCGAAATGGGAATAGACGGTCTCTTCCTCCAGAAGCGCCTGGAAGACGATGCTCATGGCGATGTACGCCGCGATCAAGGCGGCCATCACCGCGATCCGCCCCTTCTTCCGGCGCGCCCGGGCGACGACCGCGGCCGGCGCTTCTGCGTCTTCGTTCGACATGATCGGGCTTCCTTTTCCTGCAACGACGTTCCACCCTCATGATGCAAAAAGAACTCCCGTTTTGCATCAGGAGGAATCGGGTATGATGCACGAGGAACCTCGATCCGGGATCCGGCCGGCGCGTCGAAACCGAAGGAGAAACGGACATGGAAGAAGACCGGTGCGGGAGCGCTCTCGAGGCCTGGAGGAAGCGGTCACCCCGAAAGTTCCGGCCCCTCGAGGAGGTCTTCGGCGGCATCCACCGCGGGGCCCACCTCTTCATCGGCACGGGATGCGGGGAACCCCAGGCCCTCATCGACGCCATGGGACGCTACCTGGAGGCCCATCCCAAGGCCTTCTTCGACGCGGAGGTGCTCCACGTCTGGACCCTCGGCGTGGCGCCCTATGCGGAAGAGCGGTTCAAGGCGAACTTCCGCCTGAACTCGTTCTTCATCGGCCAGAGCACGCGCCGGGCCGTGAACGAGGGCGCCGCCGACTACACCCCCGCCTTCCTCTCGGCCGTCCCGGGACTGATCCGCGAGGGACGCGTTCCCGTGGACGTGGCCCTCGTCCAGGTCTCCCCCCCGGACCGGTACGGCTTCATGAGCCTGGGCATCAGCGTGGACATCGTCAAGGCCGCCGTCGAGAAGGCGAAGACCGTCATCGCGCAGGTCAACGCGAGGATGCCCCGCGTGCACGGGGACGGCTTCCTCCACATGGACGAGGTGGACTTCCTCTTCCCGCACGACGAGGCCCTCCTCGAGTACGGGGAGGACCGGGACACGGAAACGGCCCGGCGGATCGGGGAATACGTCGCCCGCCTCGTGCGCGACGGCGACACCATCCAGGTGGGATACGGAAGCATCCCCGACGGGGTGCTCGCCAACCTGTCGGAAAAACGACACCTCGGCGTTCACACCGAGCTGCTGAGCGACGGCGTCGTCCGACTCATCCGCCAGGGCGTGGTGGACAACAGCCGAAAAACCCTCGACCGGGGCAAGACCATCGCCACCTTCTGCATGGGAAAGCGGGAGACGTACGACTACCTCCACGACAATCCCGCCGTACACTTCAAGACCATCGACTACACCAACGACCCCATGATCATCGCCTCCCAGGAGCGGATGACGGCCATCAACAGCGCCCTGGAAGTCGACCTCACGGGCGCGGCCACCGCCGAATCCCTCGGCAAGACCCTCTACAGCGGCATCGGCGGACAGGCCGACTTCATGCGGGGCGCCATCCTCGCCCGCGGCGGCAAGACCATCCTCGCCCTGCCCGCCACCGCGGAGGAGGGCAAGGTCTCCCGGATCGTCCCCTACCTCGCCAAGGGCGCCAGCGTCACCCTCGTCCGCGGGGACACGCACTACGTGGTCACGGAGTTCGGCATCGCCTACCTCCACGGCAAGAGCCTGCGCGAGAGGGCCATGGAGCTGATCGCCATCGCCCACCCCGGCTTCCGGCCCGGCCTCTACGAAGAGGCGAAACGACTGAAACTCATCTACAAGGACCAGGCGTACATCGTCGGCGAGGGCGGGGAATACCCCGCGGATCTCGAGACGTACCGCACCACGCAAAAGGGCCTGGAGGTCTTCCTGAGGCCCGTCAAGCCCAGCGACGAGGACCTCCTGCGCGACTTCTTCCACGCGCTCACCGACCAGGATCTCTACCGGCGCTTCCTCTCCGTCCGCAAGGACATGCCCCACCAGCGCCTCCAGGACTTCACCGTCATCGACTACACCCGCGAGATGGTCATCCTGGCCTTCCTGCCCGGCGCCGACCCCCCCGAACTCGTGGGCCTGGGCCAGTACGGCGTCATCGAATCCATCCACATGGCCGAGGTCGCCTTCGCCGTGCGCCCGGATGCCCAGGGCAAGGGCGTCGCCTCCGAGATGCTCGCCTACCTCGGCTTTCTCGCCAAAGGCGAGGGCCTCCTCGGATTCACCGCCGAGGTCCTCCCGGAAAACAAGCCCATGCTCCGCGTCTTCGAAAAAGCCGGGTTCCAACTCGAAAGGAACCTGGAAGGGGAAACGTACGAGCTGACCATGCGGTTCCACTGAGAGACCGTGAAAAAATCCCCGGTCGCCGCGCGCAAGGGGTTTTTCCACATCCTCTGAGTGGTCTGTAACCGGTAATCTGTAACCTGTCTGTGCTGTGGGCCGCTACTACCCGTTTGTAGCAAAGCACGGCCAGCACGGGTTACAGGTTACAGACCTAGCCCGTTTACAAGTTACGGGATACAAACACCGCCAGTAGAGGAGGAGTGGTTCGCTTTGACGGTTGCCAGCTTCGTTATTCCCGGGTCATCCATACCCTCACGATCAGCCCGTCGGCGACCTCGTAGATCGCCAGCGCGCGGACCGGCGTTCCGGCGGGCAGGCCGAAGACGCGCTCCTCGTCCACGACGAACTTCCCCAGCGCCATCCGCTTGACGATCTGGCAACGAAGATCGTCCGTCCGGGACACGACGTGGGTGTAGAGGAGTCTCAACTCGTCGCGTCCCGAGGCGATGACGCGCCCGGTGGAGAGTTCGGTGATGACCAGATCGGGCGAGTAGAAGGAGAGGAACCGGTCGACGTCCTTCGCGTTGTACGCGTCGACCTGACCCTGGACGACCTCCTCGGGCGATGGCGCGCTCATGATTCCAGTATGCCCCAGGCGGGCGAGCCTTGCAAGACGGCGCGGATGCCGAGGCTTTCGCGCTTTCAGGAAAGTCCTTGACCGATAGTTCGGCTTGGCGAACTTCTGGAGGGCGCAACATGGATCATGCAAGTAGAGCCGTCGTATTCGGATCGTTGTTGCTGGCGATCTCCACCCTCGCCAGGGCGGCCGACACGCTGGAGCTGTTCGACGCCGGTTTCAGCGATTTCGAGTACTACGTATCCGCGGGAGGCCTGGGGGTCCGCGAACGGGGTTTCGGCTCGGAGGTGGTCGTCGGTGCAGGGGTGTCCGGTTTCCTGTCGGGTTTTTTCCATTTCTCCGGAGAGACGAACGAGTACCTTTCGGAAGGGACGGGCGCTTTGGGTTTCGGCCTGTACGGGACGCCGCTGGACACGGAGCATTTCTGGACCTTCCGCAGAAGGGCGAGGATCCCTCGCTGGGCCTATCTGTCGGTTTCGTCGCGACGATGCCCTGACGGCGGAGATCTCGAATCCGAAACGAGACCTTTCCAATCCCCGGCGTCCCCCCCGGTCCTCGGCGGTGAGAGTCCTTCCGCCTTGCCGCGGCTCGGCGGCCTTGGGCTTTGGACTTCGGCCTCCCCGCTTGTTATCCTGGACGCGGTTCCGAGGGAGCAAGAGACCGCGGTGCGGTTTTTCCGGGCAGTTTCATGGCGCGAACCGTCAAGGTCCCCGAGGCATTCCTTCCCCTGTTCGAGGCGGCGGAACGGCGCGTCGCCGCGTACTTCGCGCGAAAAGAGGAGCGGCACGAAAAGGGGCAGATCGACATCGACGGGGAGCGCTACATCCTCGTCCGGGCCATGTCCCTGTCGGTGGAATTCTACGACATGATGAAGGCCCTGTACGGGGAGCGCGAGGACGAGGCGCTCGCGGTGACGAAGAACCTCCTCTTCCACCTCTCCCACTTCATCGGCCGGTCGGACGCCCGGGCCTTCCACCGCAAGACGGATCTCCAGGACCCCGTCGAGAAGCTCTCGGACGGCCCCGTCCATTTCGCCCACGCGGGATGGGCGTTCGTGGACATCTCGCCCGAATCCCGCATGACGGCGGACGACGGCTACTGCCTCGTCTACGACCATCCCTATTCCTTCGAGTCGGCCGGCTGGATCAAGGCGGAACGGATCGCCCCGTTCCCCATCTGCTTCATGAACGCCGGCTACTCCTCGGGATGGTGCGAGGAGAGTTTCGGCATCCCGCTCGTGGCGACGGAGATCCTCTGCACGGCCAAGGGCGATTCCTGTTGCCGGTTCATCATGGCGCCGCCCTCGAAGATCGAACAGCGTGTGCGCGAGTACCTCGACGCCCATCCGGACCTCGCGGGCGGCGTGACGGTCTACGAGGTCCCCGGCGAGTTCATGCGCAAGGAGATCGAGGACCGGTTGCGGGTCTCCGAATTCCGGTACGAGCTCCTCTTCGAGAACGCTTTCGACGCCATCGTCCTGCTGGAAAAGGGGCGGATCGACCACGTGAACCGTCGCGCCGTGTCCATGTTCGGGCTTTCCCGGACGGAGATGCGCGGCCGGCCGTTTCCGGATCTGGCGCCGCCACGGCAACACGACGGGCGCCCTTCCCGGGAGGTCTTCCAGGCATACCGGCGGCGGGCCGAACAGGGCGCTCCGCAGCTGTTCCGGTGGCTCGGCGAAACAGCGGACGGAAGCCCGCTCGAGACGGAGGTCTCTTTGAACAAGGTCGAGGGCCGGCCGGGCTCCCTCATGGCGATCCTGAGGGACCAGAGCGAACGGGTCCGGGCCGAGAAGGAGCGGCGCCGCCTCGAACGCGAGGTCCGGCAGCTCCAGAAGATGGAAGCGCTGGGCACGCTGGCCGGCGGCGTGGCCCACGATTTCAACAACATCCTCGCCGGCCTCCAGGGGTTCATCGAGGTCCTGCAGGAGCATCTCCCCCGGGACGCCCCGCCTCTCCAGCTCGCATCCGAGGCGAGCGCGCTCGTGGATCGCGCCTCCGCGCTGGTGAAGCAGCTCCTCAACTTCGCCCGCACGAGCCAGAACGTCACCGAGCCCATCGACCTCAACCGCGTCGTCCGTGACAACATGGTCCTCCTTCGCGAGACGATCGACCGGCGCATCGCCCTCGAGACGGCGCTCGAAAAGGAGCCGGTGCCGGTCGAGGGCGACGCCAACCAGCTCTCCCAGGCGATCCTGAACCTCGTCCTCAACGCGAAGGACAGCCTGCTGGACCGCCTTCGCGGGAAGCAAGGCGGTTTTCCCCTCGGCGAGGCGCCCGCGATCCGCATCGTCACTTCCTCGGTTCCGGCCACGGAAGCGGAAGCGTCCGGTGCGCAAGGGGATCTCGTGAGCCTGTCCGTGGAGGACAACGGAACGGGCATGGACGCCGGGACGCGGGAGCGCGCCCTCGAGCCCTTCTTCACGACCAAGGAAGGCGAACAAGGGACGGGACTGGGGCTTTCCATGGTGTTCGGCATCGTCCAGCTGCACAAGGGATCGGTCGACATCGAGAGCGAGCCTGGAAAGGGGGCCCGCGTGTCCCTCCTCCTTCCGCGCGGGACCGATGCCGCGCCCGGGCCCTCTCCTCCGCCGACGAGGGAGCGGCTCGGCGGCGACGAGACGATCCTGTACATCGAGGACGAGGAGCTCCTTCGCCGCGTCATGGTCCAGTGGCTGGAGAAGCTCGGCTACACGGTGCTCGCCGCGTCCGACGGCCTCGCGGGGATCGAGACGTTCGAGAGGGGCGAGGGGACGATCGACGCCGTCGTGCTCGACAACAAGATGCCGGGGCTCTCCGGGCGCGAGGTCCTCGAGAGGATCCGGGCCCGGTCCCCCGAAACGCCCGTGATCCTGACCAGCGGATACTTCACCGATCTCGATCCGGAGGACCTCGTGGCGAGGGGCGCTTCCGACGTCCTGCCCAAGCCCTACGAGCCGTCGGAACTCTCGCGCCGCCTCCGCGCCCTCCTCGACCGCGACGCGTGAGAGGACTCTCACCGCCGAGGACGCAGAGGGCGCAGAGGATCCGGTGGTTGAGTGATTGCGTGGGGGGTTGGCCAGGAATCCAGGTGGTTGAGTCGATGGGTGATTGAGTGGGTGAACGAGCTGCGGTGCATCGCTCCTGCGGTATCAAACGCGCCCCTACACTTCGCTCCCATCTACAATCTACAATCTACAATCACTACGCTTCTTTGCTCCTCCGGCTGACATCCCCTCCCGCGCCGGATTACTCGTCGTCGCTTCCGTCCCCCTTTTTCCGCACACGCTCTTTCCACGCCGCCATGTGCCCGGCGTATTCCGGCATCTTGCGGACCGGGGCGAGCCAGGGGTTCTTTTCGATGGGATCCAGATCCTCCAGCCCCAGCCGCACAGCCTCGTCCAGGCTCGCCAGCGCCTGCGCGAGCAGCGCGTCGCGGCGCTTCTTTGGGATCGGGGCGTGTCCGCCCTGCGCGTGTCGGCCCCGGGAGAGCTGGCACTGCACGCAGGCGTGGCTGAACAGGGGGGAGACGAGCGCCTCGGCCCGGTCGGGATCGGCCGCCGCGTCCGCTTCGCGCGCTGCCTGGAAACCTTTCCGGAAGAACGCGTCTGCACGGTTCCAGGCCCCGCGCCGGTAGGCGTCCTGCCCCCGCCACAGGCTCCTCGCCCACGCGGGCGCGGCGAGCTGCGCCTTCAGTTCCTCGCGTTTTGTTTCGACGGCGGCGCGGCGCTCCCGCGCGCGCGGGAGCGCCTGTTCGAGATCCGCGAGGGCTTCCTCGAAGCGCCCGAGCCAGGCGAGACGGTCCGCGCGCGCCAGCCGGGCCTCGACGGACCCGGCGCCGGCCTTCAGGGCGCGCCCGATCTCGTCCACGGCCTGCTCGGCGAGCGACGCGTCGTCGCCCTCGTGAAAGGCCTCGATCTCGCTCCAGCGGGCGAGGATCAGGCCCCTGCGCAGGATCGCCTGCGCTTCCCCGGGACGGGCGGAAGCCCAGGTCTCGCAGGCGGAGGCGGCCTCGTCGAGCGTGTCGCGGGGGTCCTCCCCGGCCTGGAGGCGCGCCTCCGCGAGGGCCTGAAGGGCCTTGGCGCGTTCGCGATGGAGCACGGACTGCCAGGGGAGGCGCTCCACGGCGCGCTGGAAGTCGGAGGCGGCGTCCCGGTAGAAGTCGCGGGGGTCCTTCTTCTTCTGTCTCGCGATGTCGCCGAGGACCTTTTTGATCTGCCCGCGGGAAAACAGCGACGTCACGTCCTTGGGGTTGATGTCGATGGCCTTGCCGAAGGACTCCACGGCCTCGCGGAAGTAGGGTTCCGGATCGTCGCCCTCGATGGAGGCGAGGTTGCCGCGGATGCCCAGGACCTTCCCCCGTTCCTGGTGGGCTTCCCAGCAATCGGGCATGGCCACGGCCAGATCGCGGGCCGCCTGCTGCGCCTTCTCGGACCAGGAGAGCGCCTTGCCGTCCTTGGCGCGGAGGGCGCAGAGCGTCAGGGCGTGCAGGGCGCGGATGCGGTTGAGCGAGTTCTTCATGTCCTGCGGCGCCTTCTTGAGCGCGCTTTCGGAGACCTCCAGTGCCCGGCCGTAGACCACGGAGGGGATCTCGCCCCGCCCGTACAGGAAGTCGCCGAGGTTCAGATGGGTCCGGCCCAGGATGTAGATCAGGGCCGGATCGAAGCCACCCAGGCTGCTGGCCTGCGCGAGATCCTTGAGGGCCTTTCGGTAGAGGTCCTCGACCTCGCCGGGAGGCGTCCTCCGGGCTCCGGCGAGGCGGCGGAGCAGGTCGCCGCGGCTGAAGCGGGCGGTGAAGTCGTCGGGGTCGATGCGCGCCACGACGTCGAGATCGGCGAGGGCCGCGTGGTAGTCGTCGAGGGCGTTTTCCCCCTTGACGGCCCGTTGCTTCGCACGCATCTGGAACGTCAGGGCCCGGTTGATGCGGGCGTACTTCTCGTCGGGGGGGGAAAGGCCTTCCAGGCCGGTCGCGGCGATCTCGAGGGAGCGGTCGTAGTAGGGCAGGGGATCGCCGTCGTTGTGGTACGCGTAGATGCCCATCTGCCGGTGGGCGATGGCGATGTAGGTGGTCAGGACGGTCCGGTCGGGGTCGACGGCCAGGGCCTTCTCGAAGTGCTCGACGGCCTTGGCGTAGGTGGCCGCGGGCGTGCGGTCCTGGTAATGCAACCCCCCGCCCACCGTGATCAGGATCAGTCCGGCCACCTCGTGGACGCGGGCGTGATCGGGCATGTCGAAAAGGAGGCGGTCGGCGTCCTCGAGCGCCTTTCCCCACCGGTTCCACTGGAGGTAGCGCACGGTCATGCGCGCCCGGAAGAGCTCCTCCCGGATCCAGCGCAGTTCGGTGACGCGGAGGGCCTCGCTGAAGCCGATCTCGGCCCGCCGCAAGTGGCCCTCGTGAAGTCCGCGAAACCCGTCGAGCAGGGCGGTGAATTCCGTCGCGTTCCTCTCGCCCCAGGTCTTCTCCCCGTGCAGGACCTTCAGCGCCGCCTCGAAACGGCGTAGCGCGTCGACCATGGCCTCGGTGCGGGGGATGTCCTTCCGGTACTTGGGCGTCATGGTCTCGTCGAAATAGGGACGGGGGAACCGGATGGCCTCGAGGTAGGCCCCCAGGTGCGTCATCGCCTCGAACAGCGCGGCGTAGGGCACCTCGGGGTCCTTGTCGCGGGAGGCGAGGAAGCACGCTCTCGCGTCCTGGGTCTTCCCCCCGAGGTGGAGGAACCACCCCTTCAGGGCGAGCCACGCGGCGGCGGAGGCGTCGTCGGGGCGGATCGACTTCTCGAAGGCCTCGAGATTCTTCTCGTTCGCCTCCAGGTGGGCGAGGCGTTCCTGGAGGCTGAAGCCGCCGTGGCGCCGGCGTTTCAGCTCGAGCAGGAAGGGCTCGAAATCCACCTCCGCCGAGAGGAGGACGTCGGCCACGGCCTGCCCCTTGTCGAGCGCGGAGCGCGCCTCGTCGGCGTCGCGACGGGCGAGGTCGGCTTCCCGTTCGGCCTGTTCCCGCTGCAGGGTCTGGACGCGTGCGTCGGCGCGGGCGGCGTCGGCGCGGGCCGATGCGGCCGCGGCGCGTTCGGCGAGAATCCAGGCGGCCGCCCCCCCGGCGAGAAGGAGGAGGAAGGAGACGGCCGAGGCCAGGGACGCCCCGGGATGGCGCTGGACGAAGCGGGCGAAGCGGGCGAAGGGCGAGTAGCGGTGTGCCGAGACGAGGCGCCGGTCGAGAAAGGCGCGCACGTCCTCGGCGAGCGCGGGGACATCCGGGTAGCGGTCGTCCTTGTCGGGGGACATGGCCTTGAGGCAGATCGATTCGAGTTCGGGAGGGATGGGGAGGGAGGGGGCGCGTTTGCGGGGGGGGACGATCCGTCCCTCCACGGCCTTGACCATCACGTTGGTCACGGTCTCGCCGGCGTAGGGCGCCTCGCGGGTGAGGATGGTGTAGAGGATGCCGCCGAGGGAGAAGACGTCGGAGCGCTGGTCGATCTCCTCCACGCGGCCGTCGGCCTGTTCCGGCGGCATGTAGGAGGGCGTGCCCATGACGTCGCCGGTGATGGACCGTCCCGTCTCCCGCTCGCTGCGCGCCGTGGCCACCAGGTCCTCGCGGGCCCGGTCGGCAACCCCCTGCACCTTGGCCAGGCCCCAGTCCACGACCAGCACCTCGCCGAAGTCGCCGAGCATGACGTTCTCCGGTTTCAGGTCGCGGTGGATGACCCCGCGGGCGTGCGCGAAGGAGACCGCGTCGCAGGTCTTGAGGAACACGAGAAGGAGGTCGCCCAGGGAGGCCCTGGGGGAAGGGCCGACCGGCGCCGGGACGTCCTCGTTAGGATCGTCGAGACGATCGATGACCTCTTCGAGCGATTCCCCCTTCACGAGCTTCATGGTGAAGTAGACGCGACCCTCGGGGTCGAGCCCGAGCTCGTGGACCGGAACGATGTTGGGGTGTTCGAGCTGGCCCGTGACCTGGGCCTCCTCCACAAAGCGCTCGATGCGTCCGCCGGACTCCTCGCCGATCATCACCTTCATGGCCACCGGCCGCCGGATGTCCCGGTCCACCAGCTTCAGGATGGCGCCCATGCCGCCGCGGGCGATCTCGCCGAGGGAAACGTACCGCCGCGCGGACGCCGAGCCCTCCACGACGGGATCCGCGTCCGCCTCCCCCAGGCGCACGCCGGCGCCGGGATCGAGGCGCGTCCCCAGCAGGGTGAAGACGGATCGCCCCGAGGCCTCTTCCGTCTTCGGGGGGATCTCCCCGGGCCCCTCGGGGGACGCCTTCTCGTCTTCGCTCCGGCTGTCCGGCTTCCGGCTGTGCCGCAGGATGGTTTCACCGCCGTCAGGATGGAAGGTGGTCTCCTCGTCGGCGGACGGGGGATCGGTGGGCTCCGGGGGTCGCATGGTTCCTTTCCCCATCTCAGTCCAGCAGGTGAATCACCAGCCCCGAGCGGAGCTTGGGCTCGAACCACGTCGCCTTGGGAGGCATGATCTCGCCGGCGTCGGCCACCGCCATGAGCTGGTCGAGCGTCACGGGGAACATGGCGAAGGCCGCGGCGGCCTTCCCCGCGTCCACCAGCCTTGCGAGCTCCCCCGTCCCGCGGATGCCGCCCACGAACTTGATCCGCTCGCTCGTGCGCGGGTCGTCGATGCCCAGGACCGGGGCCAGGAGGTTGCGCTGGAGGATGTCGATGTCCAGCGACCGGATGGGATGGCCTTCCTCGAAGCTGCCGGGCCTGGCGCGGAGCGTGCGCCACGCCCCGTCCAGGTACAGGCCGATCTCGTGGACCGTTCCGGGTTCCGGTTTGGCGGCCTCGCGGATCTCGAAGTTCTCGGCGACCTTCTCGAGGAACGCGCCGGGCGCCAGGCCGTTGAGGTCGGACACGGCGCGGTTGTAGTCGAGGATCCGGAGCTGGTCGTGCGGGAAGTGGACGGCGAGGAAGAAGTTGTACGCCTCCTCGCCCGTCCAGCCCGGGTTCTTCTCGCGCCTGAGCTTCGCCACGCGCCAGCCCGAGGCCGTGCGGTGGTGGCCGTCGGCCACGTAAGTCGCCGGAATGTTCTCGAAGCCCCGGCGAATCGATGCGACCCTCTCCGCGTCGTCGACGACCCAGAGCTCGTGCCGCACCCCGTCGGGCGCCGTGAAGTCGAAGGCGGGCGCCGCTCGCGTCGCGGCATCCATGAGGCTCCCCAGCGTCTTCTCGGCGCGGTAGGTGAGGAAGACGGGGCCGCCGTTGGCGTTCTGCTCGTCGACGTGGCGCGTGCGGTCGTCCTCCTTGTCCTTCCGCGTGAGCTCGTGCTTCTTGATGCGGTTCGCCTCGTAGTCATCGGCGGAGGCGCACCCGATGATCCCCGTCTGGCTCCGGCCCCGCCAGGTGAGCCGGTAGACGTAAAAGGACGGCCGTTCGTCCCTCACCAGCCAGCCCCGCTCGCGGAAGCGGTCCAGGTTTTCCCGGCCCTTGGCGTAGACCGCGTCGCTGTAGAGGTCCGTGTCCGCGGGCAGGTCGATCTCGGGTTTCACCACGTGGAGGAAGCTGTGCTCGTCGCCCCCGGCGAGTTCTCTCGCCTCGTCCGAATCGATGACGTCGTAGGGGGGGGAGGCGATCTTCGAGGCGAGATCCGCCGAGGCGGGCCGAAGCCCGCGGAACGCACGTACGGTGACCATCGCGCCTCCTTTCAGCCCAGGGTCAGCGTGTCGAGAAGCGAGAAAAGCGGGTCCGCCTCCCCCGGCAAGAGGCCCAGGACCCGGGTCCGGGGCAGGTGGGCCAGCACGTCCGCGCGCACGTTCTGGCCGCGCTCGTGGAGGAAGACGACGGGCGTCTTCCGGTACGCGTCCTTGAGGCGCCGGAAGGTCCCGACCTTTTCCTGGTTGTCGGACCCCGGGATGAAGTTCATGACGAACCACCGCTTCTTGGCGAGGAAGTACATGTCCTTGGGGGGCGCCAGGCCCCGGAGGAGCAGGATCCAGTCGACGGTGGTGAGCGGGCTCTCGATGTCCTCGGGCACCATCCGCATCGGCGAGACCAGGACGAGATCGAACCGGTGCCGGATCATGCGGTTGACCGCCTCGTTGAACGCCGAGGCCCGCTCGAGCCCGTAGCGGAACCGCGGCTCCCGCCGGTCGTTCTCGTTCATGATGTGCACGAAACCGTGCGGGTTCTCGAAAACGGCCAGGACGCGGCAGGCGGAGGGCGTCTTCCGGATCCGCGTCGCCGATTTCGTCTTCGGCGGGCGCGCCTCCTCCAGGATCGCGCCTCCCGGCTGAGACGCCGTCCTGCCCAGCTTGTCCATGTATTCCTTCAGCCGGTCCATGTTCATGCTGAGCAGTTCCTGGGTGTTGTATCGCTCCGCCATGCTTCCGTTGGCGCTCATGCCGGTTTCCTCTCATCGTGTCGCGGAGACGCCCTGGATACGAATTCCTCAGGATGGATAAATCCGTCCCGATCGTCAAGCAGCATCTGGGGCGAGCCATTCGCGCTGCAAGTAAGTCGTGGCCCTCTCTTCTTTTTCGTAGATCCCCTTCATGGAAATAGGGTGACCCTCGAATTCCAGGTCTTCAGGGGGTTCACGGAAAATTTCACCCCAGACCCAAGGCAGAAGTGCAAGGGAAAGGTTGTGGGAGTTTCGGCGACGGCTGCAGTATTTCGCTTTGTCTGTAACCCGTCAGCGTTGATCAGCAGAAGATCAGTGTGATCAGGCTCGAAAAAGCACAACAGGGGGTGGTTTCCCGAATCTTTGCAAACCCTTCCCCCGAAAAGCTTCCCCTCCAGAACCCCGATCGCTACAATGAACCCACATCCCCGGTAGCTCAATTGGCAGAGCGAGCGGCTGTTAACCGCTAGGTTGTTGGTTCGAGACCAACCCGGGGAGCCAGAGAGCCCGCCATCGAACGAAAGGGGCTCAAGCGGTTAGCGCGGACCCGTTGGAAGGCCTGCGACCCGCATCCCGTAAGCCGTTGGGGGTACAGGGTTGTGCGACGGATACACCAACCCGTCGATTTTCTCGGTTCGCAGCAGAGAACCGCACACCCAAGAGCAACCGGCCCGGTTGCCTCCGGGGTTGCGAAATCAGCGCCCAAACTCTCGGATTCTCTGGTTCACGACCCCCTCTGGGTTAGCGCCGGG
>CAZDSO010000014.1:0-23551 GCA_964508045.1 uncultured Planctomycetia bacterium
GCAGGCCGGAGCAGGCCGGCGGACCTCGAAAATGACTACAGCGCGAATACCTCCAAAGGAGGCATTCGCGCTGTCGGCAAGTCGTGGGCCTCCCTTTCTTTCCACGCCCGCCTCCATGGAAATCCCCCGGGAGGATCTGGTGGTTGAGTCGTTGAGTGATTGAGTGGGTGGTTGGGTGGTTGTTCGGTTGAGTGGTTGTCAGTCAACTTTCCGGAACCGATGGGGGAACCTTGGTTCCCTTGCGATCCGGGGGGATTTCCGCCAATTTTCTCTTGAAATTCGAGAGGAAAATTCAGAACATGTGTATCTTCCTCAAGAGATGGATCGCCCCGGCACGGGTCAAGGCTTGAGAACCAAAGGAGAAGACCATGGGAGTCAGTCAATCGGAAATCGCACACCGCTTGGGACTTGCACGTTCCACCGTCACGAAGATTCTCAACCAGTTTCCCAACAACCGCGCCAGCAAGGAAACGGTCCGCCAGGTTTTCCAGGCGGCCAGGGAAATGGGCTACGATTTCGGACGTCTGAGGAACATTCACCGTCGCCGTGCCGACCGCCGGAAGGTGGACCTGGAAACGTTCCTGCGGATCGAATTGGACAACGGCAACGGGATCTTCGACACGGGAACCGCGGTGATCAGGGATCTCAGTCCCTTCGGGGCTCTTCTGACGTCGCTTCGGACCAACAAGAAAACGATTCCGCTTCTTCCGTTCACCATCGAGCTGGATCTGGCTACTCCGCTGGACGGGATCTCCGTGAAGGGCCGCATCATCCGGATGTCCACGAACGATACGGTGCAGCTGGGGTTGAGTTTCATCGACGTGTCCAGCGACACCGAGCGTCGGATCCTCGAATTCCTGGACTGACCCTTTTCCCGACCTCCATGCCCAGCCAGTACGACCTTCTTTTCGGCCGCGTGGCCACCGAGCTGGGATACGTCTCCAAAAGCGCCGTGGAAGCCTGTCTTGCGGCCCTGGAGAGTTCTCCTTCCTCCCCCCGCCTCGGCGTTGTCCTGAAGGAAAGGGGATACCTGACGCGGGAGGCCTTCCGGGAGATTTCGGAGGAGGTCATGGCCCGCTGCGAGCGCCCGGTCCTTGAGGAGGAGGAGGTTTTCGGCCGGCTCTGCCTGCGCCGGAAGTTCCTGCTGGCCTACCAGGTGCGCCGCGGCCTGGGGCGTCTGCGCGAGGATCTCGAGCGGGGTGAGGAGCCCGTTCCCCTTCGGGACGTTTTTCTGGAAGAGCGCGTCCTTTCGCCGGAGCAGGTCGATCTCGTGGAGAAGGACAGGCGCAACGTCCTTCTTTGTCCGGGTTGCCGGTCCCTGGTCGACGTTCGCCGGGAGACGCCCGGTACGGAAATCGCCTGCCGTTCCTGCGACCATCTTCTCGTGGTGCCGGAAGGGGCGTGGGAGACGGAGCCGCCGGCGCCTTCCCCCCGGCAGGGGATCGGTCCTTATGAGTTGGTGCGTGAGATCGGCCGGGGGTCGATGGGGGTGGTCTACGAGGCCCGGGAGCGTAAGACGGGCAAGGCCCTGGCGTTGAAGATTCTTCCGGAGACGCTCGGGTTCGATGCTTCGGCGCTCGAGCGGTTTCATCGCGAAGCGGCGCTGGCGGCGGAGCTGGCGCATCCGGCGGTGGTGCCGATCCTCCATGTGGGCGAGGAGGAAGGGGTCTGGTACGCGGCGATGGATTTCATCGATGGAGAGACGCTTGATACGCTCGTGGGACACGCGCCCCTCCCCGTGGATCTGGCGGCACGCACGGCCCGGCAGGCGGCCGAGGGGCTTCACTACGCGCATGAGCGTGGCATCATCCACCGGGACGTGAAGCCGGCGAACATCCTGATCGACCGGGAAAACCGGGCCCGCATTCTCGATTTCGGTCTCGCCAAGCAGCGGGACGTGGCCACGATCACGGCCTCGGGAACGGTGGTGGGCACGCCGATGTACATGTCGCCCGAGCAGGCGTCCCCTTCGGCGCCCGTGGATTTCCGGACGGACATCTATTCCCTCGGCGCGACGCTCTACGAGGTGTTGACGGGGGTTCCTCCGTTCATGGGCGAGGACGTGCAGGCGCTCATTCGCAAGGTGAAGCACGAATCGCCTCCGGCCCCGCGGAGCCTTCGCCCGGACATCCCCCGCCCGCTCGAGAACATCGTCTTCAAGGCCATGGCCAAGGATCCGTCGCGCCGGTACGCCTCGGCGTCCGACTTCGCCGGGGACCTTGGTCGTTTTCTCTCCTCCGGGCACGCGGAAGCCCGGCCCCGGCGCCTTTGGGAGAGAGGGAAGGCCGCCGTGTCGCGCCACCTGGAAACGGTCGGGGTGGCGGTCCTGGCGTGCGTGCTGCTGGCGGGAGCCTGGCTTCTCTGGCAACTTTCCAAGCCTCCCGGGGCCTCTTCCCCGGACGAGCGGGCGGATATGGAGGCGCTGGCCTCGCGGGCTTTCGACGCCCTCCGGCTGGGGCGTCACGAGGAGGCGGAGGCCCTGTACACGAGGCTTCACGAGAAGGATCCCTCGGACGGGGAGATCCTGTTGTTTCGCGCCCTCGCCAGGCGGGGTCGGTCGAAGGGGGAGGCCGCACTGGAGGATCTGGATCAGGCCCTGGTCCTGGACGGCGGGCTTTCCCGGGCCCGATGGGAACGGGCTTCCCTTTTCCTGGACATGGGGCTGCCGGGGAAGGCGGCGCGGGACCTCGAGCGTTATCTCGAGACCCATTCCGGCGCGGAGGAAGCGAAGATGCTCCTTGCGAGGGCCTACCGGGAATCGGGGAGACGGAGGGAAGCGCGCGCGGTTCTGGAGGGGCTCGTCCGGTCGAATCCCGGGGGTTGGAAGGCGAGCCTGGCGCTGGCGGAGCTGGAACGGGAGAACGACCCGGCCTCGGCGCGGGACCGTCTTCGCGCGCTGGCGGACCGAACGCCGGACCTTCCCGGTGTTCATTTCCAGCTGGGCCTGGCCCAAGAGGCGCTGGGGCGCTGGGCGGAGGCCCTGGCGTCCCTGGAGGAGGAAGCCCGCCGTCAGGGCGATTCCCCGGATCTTCAGGAAGCCATCGAACGCGTGCGGAGGCGGCTTCCGGGCGACGGGAAATGAGGGGATAGGGTTTCGCTCCTCGCCGGTCAACCCGTATAATCGTTGCGACTTTGGGGAAAGGTGAATGGAGATGAACCTGGATCACGGTCCGCTCGTCTTCGAGGAAAGAGGTTCGGGCCGTCCCTTCCTGTTGCTGAACGGACTCCCTTTCGGCATGGCGGAGTTCGCGGAGGTCATGGACGTTCTTTCCTGGTCCTCTCGGGCCATCGCCGTGAACCTGCCTGGGGTGGGTGGTTCCGCTCCGCTGGCCGACCCGAACCCGAAAGCGCTGGCGGACGTTCTTCTTTTTTCCTTCGCGAAGCTGGGCATCGACACGATGGTGATCGGCTGCACGGACGTGGCGGGTCCCGTGGTGTACGAGATTCTCGCGCAGCAGCCCGGCGTGGTGGCGGGCGTCCTTTTTTTCAACACGCCCATCGTCTTGAAGGGTCTTCGGCGCCCCGCGTATTTCGAGCGTTCGAAAACGACGGTCGTCGATCTCTTCCGGAGCGGGCGGAGGCTGGAAAACGAGATCAAGGCCGTCATGGGGAAGCCGGAGAGATTGGACGAGGAGAGGCTGGAGCAGGCCGTTGGCAACCTTCCTCGCCAGGCGAGAAAGACCGGGGCGATGATGTTCGAGCGCATGGCCAACGGCTCGTTTCCCGCCTGGGGGGAGGAGTTGAAGCGGTTCCGGAAGCCGATGCGCCTTCTCTGGGGTGCCCGTGACCCCCTTCTCGAACGCCACCACCTCGACGCCTTCCGCCGCCTTCTGCCCGGGGTGCCGGTGCACCTGGACGAGAGCGCGGGCCATTTCCTGGGCATCGAGGCGCCGGATCTCCTCGGGCAGGCGCTTCAGGAACTCGGCCGGGAAGCATGGAGCTGACAGGGAAACGAGGGGAGAAACGCGATGAAAGATCAGGGTGATCTGGGCAAGGGAGGGCTGGGGTATCTCGTGACCCGACTCGTGAACCGGGAAGAACCCGTCCGGCTCACCGTGGAAACCGACCGGCGCACCTACGTCTTGTTCGTCGACGGGGCCGGAATTCGGATCGACAACATGCATGGAGAGGGGTTCGCCACCGACCTCGAGGAGGTCCTTCTCCATGAGAACCGAATCGACGAGAACGAGCTGCTGGAGGTGCTTTCCGAGCGCTTCATGACGGGCCGGCCCACCGAGGACATCCTGGAGGAGCGCGACACGGTTCCGAAGGAGGAACTCGACCGGTTCTGCGTGAAGCGGGTGGAGGACGAGCTCCTTCTGGTCCTGTCCCTCACCGAGGGGACGTACACGGTCGAACCGTTGGACCGGTCCGCGGCGGAGGCGAGCCGCGATCCGCGGATTCCAGCCTCGCAGTTCGACATCGAGGCGCTGACCGGCGCGGCCCTCGATCGGATGGAGCGATTCGACAGCATCTCCAAGGATTTCCGGAACGAGGGGGAGTTTTTCCTCGCTCTCGAGAAGGTCTCCGGGGACGAGGGCCTGGAGGAGAAGGTGCTCGCTTCCTTGCAGGGCGACAAGCCTCTCAAGGACGTGGTGCCTTCGCTGGGCCTCGCACCGTTCAAGGTGCACGAGCTCGTCAACCAGCTCGTACAGAACGGCCGCGCGAGACCGCTCACCCTCGAGGAACTGCGGGAGGGGGCGCGAAACGCCCTCGAGAAGGAGGACCTGGTCTCGGCGCTCGCGTTTCTGCGACGCGCCTTCGATCGACAGCGCGACGAACCCGAGATCGTGCGCGAGTTGGCCGATCTGTTCGAGTACGCCATGGAACAGAAGACGGCTTCCGCCTTCCAGTCCTATCTCGGGGCGCTTCACGTCAAGGGGGACGAGGGCGAGAAAGCCGAAGCGGCGTGGGAAAAGGCCGTGGAACTGGATCCCGGCAATCTTGCCGCCTGGGGACATCTCTTCCAGCGCCGGCGTCGCGCCGGGGCGGGAAGCGCGGCGATCGAGACCGGGCTGCAGCGGGTCCACCACGCCATCGAGGCCGGGAAACCCGACATCGCGGAAGAAACCCTCGGGGAACTTCTCGAGGAGAACCCGGACCATTTCGGACTCCGGAAGGCGGCGTTCGAGGTACGGTTCGAGATGCAGGACGCCGCCGGCGCCATGGAGCAGGCCTCCGCCATGGAGCGGATCACTGATCGGGGCGGCGCCGGAGAGGAGGAGGCCGGGTTCCTCCCCTACGCCTTCCAGAAGATCGCCACGCTCGATCCCGGGAACCCGGAAATCGCGGCGAAGGTGGAGGCCGCGCGCAAGGCCGTGGCCCCCCGGAAGAAGACGAATCCCCTTCTCCTCGCCTTCCTCGGCTTGCTCGTGGTCGCCCTCGCCGGGGCCGGCGCCCTCTATCATTTCGTCTTCGCCAGGACCCAGAACGACGGCGGCGGAGGAAGGACGCCGGCCGGGGCTTCCGTCCCTGCCCAAAAGCCCGGCCTGGCCCAGGCCAAGGCCCGGGTCGAGGAGGCGGAGGGCTTTCTGGCCGCAGGGGAGATGGAGAAGGCCCTTAAAGCCTATCGCCAGGCCCTGGAGGCCACGGACAAGAAGGGCTCGCTGGCCGAGACGATCCGCGGGGAAATCGAGAAGACCGAGAAGGAGATCCGCCTCCGGCTGGAGAAGCGGATCGCGAAGACCGTCGAGGAGACGAGAGCCCGGATCCAAAGCACCCTCGAAGCGGGAAGAAAGGCCCAGGAGAGGGGCGTCGAGAAAGCCCAGGCCGCGATCCAGCACGTCCTCGACGGGCTCCCGGCGCTTCGCGACGAGGCCCCCGAGACCTTCGAGGAGGACATCGGGCAGATCGAAACGGAGGCGAAGAGCGCCCTTCAGGCCCTCAACCTCCGGATGGCACAGGTCCTGTTCCTGCGAGGCGAACTCGAATGGGACAAGGACGAACCGGACGCCGGGAAGGCGAAGAACTACTTCCAGAAAGCCGCCCGCTACGATCCGGAAGGTTCGACCGCCCGTGCCGCCCGGCGCATGTGCGAGGAGATCGACGCCTACCTTCTCGAGGCGGACCGCATCCGCGACGCGCTGGAGAAGACGATGGAAGCGCTCCGCGCGAGGGAAGGCCCCCCGCCTCCCGGCGTGATCGAAGAAGCCCTGAAACGTTCCCAACGGCTCTGGAAGGATTTCTCGAAATCGCCCCGCGCGAGGGACGTCCGGTTTCCCGTCTGGGTGGACAGCGAACCGACCGGCGCCCGCATCACCCTCGAAGGGGAGGAGGAAGGGGCGCGGACCCCCGCCCTTCTTTTCATCCCGGCCGGCGCGACCGTCCCCGTCCGCATCCACAAGAAGGGCTTCGAGACCGGAAGCCTGTCGCTGGACGGGACACGGACGCGCGTGACGGCTTCCCTCCGCCGCGGGCTTATCTGGATGATCGACGTCGAGAACACGGTCGAACGCGGACCGGCCGGAGACGGGCGGCGTCTGTTCCTCAGCTGCCGCGACGGGACCCTCCGGGCGTTCGACGTTCCCGCCGAGGGGAACCCGGAGCCCGCCTGGCCCCCCTTCCGCGTGGGCGACATCGGGGGGATCCGCGTTCGCCCGACCCTCTGGAACGAAACGATCCTCTTCGGGTCCGCCACCCTGGGGAACCTGTACGCGCTGGACGCGTCCTCGGGGAAGAAGGTGTGGGGACCCTTCAAGGCGAACCGGATGGTCGCGCATCCTCCCGTGGTGCGCCCCGGCGCGCCGGTCCTGCTGGCGGGGGATGTGGGGGGGATGTTGTACGCGATCGATGCGGGGGCGGGAACTCTTCTTTGGAAGACCCGGCTGACCCCGGCGCGCGAGGGGGTGCGGTCGGCCCCGGTCGTCGTCCCCGAGGAGAACGCGATTCTGGTCGGCACGAGCCGGGGCAACCTGTTGAAGGTCGGGCTCGAGGACGGCGCGCCGGTCTGGCGCGTCGCCACGGGCTTCGGCACCAGCGTCGGACTCGTGCGGGGGGGGGCGGGCGTGCTCGCGGTGGTGGGCAGCCGGGTGCTCTCCTACGAGGTCGGGGGAAGCGATCCTCCCGCGGGTCCGGTCTGGACGCTCGGGGGCTTTTTCGCCTATTCGATGCCGGTCCCGGATGGCGAGACGATCCACCTGACGGACCGCAACGGCGTCTACCATGCGATCCGGGCCCGGGACGGAAGCCACATCCTCCGTTTTTCCTTCGGGGCCGAGGGGCAGGATCCGATCCGGCCTTTCCTCGCGGGCCGGGGCCGCGTGATCCTGGCCTCCGGAGCGGCCCTCTCGGCCTGGCGCAGGGAGGCCGGGCAGATGCAGAAGGCCTGGGAGATCCGGGCCCCGGCCCCGATCAACGACCCGCTCCTGTCGCACGGCGGAACCGTCGTGTTCACGACGTCCGACGGGCATCTGTGCGCGGTCCTTCTCGACTAGGCTCTTCGCGCTGGCACGGAATACAAATTTCAGATTTGCAGCACTCCTCTTTCCGCCGCCGCCTGTTTTGTACTTCGGAGGGTATGGCGGACTTCGCGTTTCGTGCTTCACTTTGACGGTTACAGCGCGAAAGCCCCCCCGCTTGACCGTTTCCATGCCCGGTGATAGGATTCTGACCGGAGGCACCCCATGGCGACCGAGAAAGAGATGAAGCTGCTGGTGGAGGCCATGAAAGCCGGCCTCATCATGCCGGACAAGATCCAGGAAGGCCTCGACATCCAGAAGAGCCTGAGCGAGCAGGGGAAGAACGTCCCCATCCTGAACATCCTGGTCAAGAAGTCGTTCTTGAGCCGCAAGGCGGCCGAGTGCATGGTGCTGGACCACAAGCTGTCGTCGGCGGAGGAGGGGGGCGGCTTCCAGCCGATCAAGGGGTATACGATCCAGAAGGTCCTGGGGAAAGGGGGCGTGGCGCGGGTCTTTCTCGCCGAGAAGAAGGCCGACGGGACGCCCGTGGCCCTCAAGATCATGCACCCTCTCCAGAACCTCAACGATCTCTTCGTGGAACGTTTCGTCAACGAGGCGAGGTTGCTCAAGCAATTCGACAGCGAGTTCATCGTCCAGGGGCTGGACTACGGCGAGAGCAACCACCTCTACTATCTCGCCATGGAAGTGCTCGAGGGCGAGTCCGTCCAGGACCGGCTCGACCGCCAGAAGATCCTGGACGAGGACACCGCCCTCTACATCATCGTGCAGGTCGCCAAGGCCCTGGAGTACTGCCAGGGCCAGGGGATCCTCCACCGGGACATCAAGCCGGACAACATCATGATCACCAGGCAGGGCGAGGTGAAGCTCTGCGATCTGGGGTTCGCCAAGCCCATCGAGGGCTCCGCGGGCGAGGAGGACACGACGTGCGGGACTCCCCAGTACATCTCGCCGGAACAGGCCCGGGGCTTCTCGGACGTGGACATCCGCGCGGACATCTACTCGCTCGGCGCCACCCTCTATCACATGGCGGTGGGCGACGTTCCCTTCGGCGGGGACGACAGCATGGAGGTCATGGCCAAGCAGATCCTGGAGGACCTTTCCACGAAGAACCGGAACATCTCCATGCACATGCAGTACTTCCTCGAGAAGATGATGGCCAAGGAGAGGGAGATCCGCTACCAGTCGGCCCGCGAGCTCATCGAAGACATCGAGTCGCAGATCAAGGGCAAGAAGACGCTCGTCTTCGACCCGGAGCGGGCCGGCGAGGACTACAGCACGGAAGAGAGCCTGTTCTCCGTCCCCGGCCGGAAGGCCAAGGAGGCCTCCGCGCCGAAGGCCCGGGGGCGGTCGAAAAGCGATCGCCGGGGGCGGCGTGACAAGGGGCCCGCCATCGATTTCTTCAAGGGCGGCAAGCGCCGCCGCCGATGAGACTCACCAGCCGAACAGGCGCTTCCCCGCGAGGATCGGCCCCAGCTGCAGATCGTACGCCAGCGAGATCTCGCAATGGGCCGCGAAGCCGCACAGGCGGCACAGGACCCCTCCGCGCCCCTTCACGTAACAGCCCGTGCGGATCGTCCCGTCCGGCTCCACGTTCGCCAGCAAATGGTCATGGCACCGCCAGTGGTTCTCCTCGAGCGCCGCGAGCGCGGCCCTCGAGTCCGCGACGGGATATCCCTCCTCCTTCAGGCGGATCAGACGCTGAAGGACCTCCACGCGCTGGGCGTGCGTGGGCAGAAGGGGATCGGGGAGACCCTCGTAGGGGTAGTGGAACTGGATCGTGACGCCCCGCACCGTCCCCGCGAGCATGCGGACGAGATCCTCGACCTCGCCGGCGTTGATCCGGTTCACCGTGACGTTGGCGAAGACCGGCCTTCCCCGCGCCGAGGCGATGTTCCCCATCGCCTTTTCGAACACGCCCGCCCCCCGGATCTCGTCGTGCGTCGCTTCCAGGCCGTCCAGGCTCACCCAGATCACGTCCGCCGGAACGTCGAGCGGGAAGGTCCCGTTGGTGGTGACCCCGACGCTGAGGAAATGGGGCCGCGCCGCCTCCACGACGTCCGCGAAGGTCTTCTCCCCGTCCCGCCAGAGGAGCGGCTCGCCCCCCTCGAAGATGACCATCAACACGCCCAGCGCCCGCAAGGCCGTCAGCCTCTCGACGACCGCCTCGAAGCCGGGGTCGGTGGTCTTCCGCTTCCAGAAGGGGCAGTGCCGGCAATGCAGGTTGCAGCGGTGGGTGAGTTTGAAGCCGGCGAGCAGGGGCGTGGACGTGCCGTCCCTCCGCCGGGCCACGAGCGCCTTGAAGAATGCCAGCGGCCAGAACATATCCAGGTAGTGTACAACAAACCGGGCCTTTCGCGCCGTGGGCGGT
This sequence comes from uncultured Planctomycetia bacterium, assembly GCA_964508045.1. Lineage (GTDB taxonomy): Bacteria > Planctomycetota > JAKEIC01 > JAKEIC01 > CAZDSO01 > CAZDSO01. Next base: position 9,787 of record CAZDSO010000014.1, read on the forward strand.
TTGGGGTTGGCGTCGCGCAGGGATTCCAGATTTCAGCGGTCGGGTTTCAGCCAGAAGAGCGGGAATGCGTAGGGATTGTAAATTGTACGCCAAGTGCAGAGCCGGGGCTTGCCCCCGCCCAGACCGCAGGAACGTCTGCCAGTGTTGGATTGCGGCCTGCGGGTGTGGGCGTCAGAAAAGAACCCCGGATCCGTGTCTGTTGTACAGGCGAGCAACGGATTGTTCGTAACCCGTAACCAGTAACCTGTTTGTGCTGTGGGCTGCTACGATCCGTTTGTAGCAAAGCACGGCCAGCACGGGTTACAGGTCACAGGTTACAGACACCGCCACGAAGGCACCAAGGCACGAAGAGCAGAGCAACCGCCTTGCTGCTTGTGGGAGGCGCCGGGGAAGGGCCTTGCAGAGCAAGGCGGCGACCTGGCGATCGGACCGGGGACATTCCCGCACCCACCCACTCAATCACTCAACGACTCAACCACAAGATCCTCTGCATCCCCTGAAGCAGAGCCTGGCGCCGCGCTTCAGGGCTTCGCTCCGCGTGCTTCACTTTGACCGTTGCATCGCGCTTCGCCGAAGCGCACAATCTTCCCTCATGTTCAAGCGGCCCGACGTCCTGCTGCTGCACGCGCCGAGCGTGTTCGATTTCCGCGAGCGGCCCGTTCTTTTCGGACCCATCTCGGACGTGGTCCCCTCCACGCCCGCTTTCGAGATGTATCCCCTGGGCCTGGCCAACATCGCCGAGCACCTCCAGCGGCGGGGCCGGAGCGTGCGCATCCTCAATCTGGCCTTCCGGATGCTGGACGATCCCGGCTTCGACGTCTCGAAGACCCTGGCCGGTTTCCATCCCCGGCTGTTCGGCATCGACCTCCACTGGCTGGTCCACGCCCACGGCGTCGTGGAGACGGCCCGTTGGTGCAAACGGCTCCATCCGGACATCCCCGTCGTTCTCGGCGGGCTCTCGGCGACCTACTACCACCAGGAGCTGGTCCGGCGACCCGAGATCGACTTCGTGCTGCGGGGCGATTCCACCGAGGAGAGCGTGGCGGCCCTTCTGGAGGCGGTGGAAGGCGGGAGGGGCCTGCACGAGGTCCCCGGCCTCACCTGGGTGGACCGCGGCGGAGCGCTTCGCGTCAATCCCCATCTTCCCCCGCCGGTGGATCTCTCCCTGGCCGACGACATCTACCGCGCCCTGTTCCGCATGTCCGCGAGGTACGTCGACGCCAGGAGTCTCACCGCCATCCACGACTGGTGGCGCCATCCCCAGATGGCCGTGCTCACCTTCCGCGGATGCAACCGATCCTGCGCGTTCTGCGGGGGATCCTCTTCAAGTTTCCGCCGCTTTTTCGGAAGGTCCCGCACCGGATTCCGGCCCCCCGAGCGCGTCGCGCGGGACGTCTGGCGCCTTTCCCGCTACACCGGCGCGCCCATCTTCATCCTGGGCGACACGCGCGAGCCGGGCGAGGCGTACGCCGAGGATCTGTTCCGCCGCATCGGCGCCTTCGGCGTGGAGAACGAGGTGGCCCTGGAGCTCTACCGTCCGGCCCCGGAGCGTTTCTACGACCTCGTGGCGGACAACGTTCCCTCCTTCAACATGGAACTGTCCCCCGAGTCCCACGACGAGGAGATCCGCAAGCGGTGCGGAAAGGGGTATCCCAACGAGGATCTCGAGAACAACATCCGCTGGGCCCTCGAACGGGGCTGCGGGCGCTTCGACCTCTTTCTCATGGTGGGCCTGCCCGGCCAGAACGCCTCTTCCGTTCTCGATTCCGTCGACTGGTCCGCCGACCTCATGGATCGCCACGACCGGCGTTTCGTCCCCTTCATCTCCGCGCTCTCCCCCTTCCTGGACCCCGGCTCCCCCATCTTCGAGAACCCCGGGGCCTTCGGCTACACGGTCTTCCACCGGACGTTCGAGGAGCACCGGCGGGCGATGGAGCAGCCGAGCTGGGAGTACATCCTCAACTACGAGACGGAATGGCTCAGCCGGCGGGACATCGTGGAGACGACCTACGAGGCGGGGCGCAGGATGAACCGGGCCAAGCGGGACGCGGGCCGCATCTCGAACGAGCAGTTCGAGCGCGTCGAGCGGAGGAACGCCGATTCCGCCGCTCTCGCCGCCGAAGTGCGCGCGATCATGGAATCCGGCGACGAAGAGGGGAGGGAACGGAAGCTGCTCGCGCTCAAGCCGCGGTTCGACGAAGTCTCCCAGTCCTCTCTCTGCGCCAAGGAGGAGTTCCGCTGGCCCGGCGCAGGATTCCGGTACCTTCAGATCGCGCGGTCCGTCTTGACGTCGTGACGGATGCGGATTAGGGTACCCGTCGTCCAGTAGGAAACGACGCTTTCCGCATGGCTGAAGACCATCCAGATTCCGCTTCGCCTTCCGAGGCGTCTCCCGGATCTTCCCGGGATGCGGTTCTCGATTTTCTCACGGTACTCGGCCGCATCATTCGCCTGTACAAGCTCTACCCCTCCACGCACCCCTTCGTGAAACAGGGGGCCGAGGACGCTCTCAAAGCCTACACGCGGGCCATGAACCTCAAACCCGGCGTCACCGTGGGACGCGTCGAGGGCAAGATCCTGATCGACGACGAGGCCGTGGGCAAGGTCTCCCCCCAGGTGGAGGATTTCGGCACGCTGCTTGCCCGGTGCGAGGTGGAAAGCCTGGACCTCGCCCCGGGCGCCGAAGCGGAGGAGATCCTGAGCTTCGCGAGGCTCGTGGCGCTTCGCAAGGACGAAGAGGCCCCCGAGGAACTGGCCTACCGGAGCCTCTCCGACCTGCCCCACATCCGCGTCAACACGGTGACGTACAAGAAGGTGTCCGCCCAGCAGGAAATCGTGGACCGGCAGGAGACCGAACAGGGGTCCCGGGAGGAAACGCTTCTGGTGGAAGCCCTCCTGCAGGACGGGTCCGGAGCCTCGGTGCAGGACGCCCTGCTGGCCAGGACCCTGCAGGCCGATCCCTCGGCGCTGGGGCGGGCCATCCACCAGGCGTCCGAACGCGCCGGCGTCCAGGCAACCGGCGGGAAGAGGCTGGCCGGCCAGATCCTCGAGAAGGCGGCCGCGGAAGTGATGAAGCGGGGCGGCTCGTTGCCCGAGATCCACCAGGCGCTGCAGACGATTCTGGCCGACGTCCCGCCGGCGCTGGTCCGCCGCCTGGCGGGGGGAAAGGAGGGCGAGGCGGCGGCGAAGGAGATCGTCCGGACCTTTCCGTCCGCGTTCCGGGCCGGGATGCTCGCTTCCCTCCTCAGGCGGGAGGCCCCCATGAAGGACCTGGCCCGCGCCGTCGAGGAGCTGCTCGTCGAGGGGCAGAACCTGGTCGAACTCTTCGAGGGGGCCGCGCTTCACTTCGTCCGGGAGGGCCTGGACTTCAAGGAGGCCTCGCCCTATCTTCTGGATCTGCTGGCGCTGGCCCGATCCCGGCTGGATCGCGAGATCAAGGCGGCGGACCGCCCGGGCCCCGTCACCCGCTCCTTCGAGCCGCAGTCCCGTCCCCGGGTCCTGGTGGCGGACGCGAAGCCGTATCATGAATTCTACGCGTCCCTTCTCGATTCCGAGACGTTCCGGACCGAATTCCACGACGACGGCCTGTCCGCCCTGGACGCCATCCTCCGGGAAACGCCGTCGCTGGTGATCCTGGATCTCAAACTCCCCGGCGTCCACGGCCTCGACATCATCCGGCGCCTGAAGCGGAAGAACGTCCTGCCGCCCCTTCTGATCGTCTCGGGGCATACGAGCTTCGCCCAGGATTTCGAGGTGAAGACCTACCCGCATCGCCGGTTCTTGAAGAAGCCCCCCAACGGCGAGGCCGTGTCCGCCGCGATCCGGGAGATGACGGCGGAGACGGAGAGCGAGGAGGAGGAAGGGGCGGCCCCCGCCCTTCCCGTTTCCCTGGTCGCGTATCTGGAAAAGATCAGCCTCGACGAGGATCTCGTGGTCCCCGGCATCCGGATCAGCGCCCATCTCAAGTTCAACCGCGGGGCGGAGGCGATCCTGGCCGACGCCTTCCACCTGCGCGGCGGACGGCGCGGCGTGTTCGTGGCCTCCCGGAGCGAGGCCGACGCGGACGACGTGCGGCTGCTCAGGCTCTTCCAGACGGCCCTGCGGATCGTGGGGCCCTGGAAGAGCACGGGCAAGGCGGCCATGATCCAGGCCGCGGGTTTCCTCGGGACCGACCGGATCCACCAGATTCCCATCGTTGCCCAGACGCTCGTGTTCCATCCGGGGAAGAAGGCCTTGACCCTGTGCACGGCCGGCGCCCCGCCCCCCCTCCGTTTTCTCGCTTCCAAGCGGAAGGTGCGCAAGGTGGGCTCCATGGGCATCTCCATGGGCGGCCTCATGCGGGGAGGGCTGAACAAGGTGCTCGAAGAACAGCGGGTCGCCCTCGAACCCGGCGACCTTCTGGTGGCCGTGTCGCGGACCGTATTGAAGGCGGAGAACGCCAAGGGCCAGACCTTCGGCGCGGAATCCGTCGGCGGGCTTCTGCTCACCGGCTCCGGCACCGAGCCCTCCTCCACCGCCGCCCGCATCGTCCAGGGCGTGGAACGACACACGGGCGAGAAGCCTCTACCCACCCTCGCCGTCATCGCCGTCCAGAAGCAATGACGCGCCTTCGCACACCCGAACCCAAAGCAGCCCGGCCGGCCAAAGCGCTGGAACCACAAAGGCACGTAGACACCAAGACTACACGAGGTCTTCCATTTCGAATGCAGGCGGCCATGAGCCTTCGGCTCTCCCAGAAACCATGAAAACTTGGAGGGCGAGCCTCTCCTCCTTCGCTTGCAGGTGGTTGCGAGAGCTACGGAGGACCCTACGTAGCCCTTGCAAGAGCCGATCGGCGCAGTACGGGCCGGCGAGCCGGCTGTGTTTTGGCTCGGGAGGACCCTCGCCCTCCACGGCGGTCACCGATCATGTTTTTTCCGTATTTTCGGAGCAGGCGGGAAAGCGACATGGCAGGGCGCGGGGCGCACGTCACCGGGACCTCTCGAGGATCTCGGAGAGATCCCAGTCCAGCGGAAGGCGAAGCCTCTCGCCCTTCCGGCGGTAGAGAAGGTGCCCCTGCTGCAGGCCGTGGAGGAAGAGATCCCGCGTCAAGGCGACGTCCTTTTCGCAATAGGTCCGGACCTTCTCCACCTCCCCCGCCCGGAACCATTCGAGGGACTGCAGGCCGTCGGCGGATTTCCCCGCCCCCAGCGTCTCGGAAGCGAGGGCGTCGAGGGAGAGCCGGAAGCCGAGGCGGTCTTTCACCTCGGCCAGGATGTCGAACGTCTTCACGGCCGCCAGATCCGCGGGCGAGGCGTACCCCGACAGGACGGCCATGTCGAATCGGTCCACGTTGAATCCCACCACGAGCTCCGCCTCCCGGAGCGCCCGGAGGAGGGCGGGGACGTCCTTTTCTCCCCACGGGGTCATGTCGCCTGTGGACGTGTCGTAGGTGACGGCCACGGCGATGCGCATGAGGCGGGCGTTGTGCCAGCCGCCCACCTCCGCGGCGGAGCGTTGCGTCTCCACGTCCAGCACGAGGACGCGCCGTTCCCGGAGCGCTTCGAGGGGGTCCTCCGGGGGAGAGGGCTCGCGCGCGACCGGGGCGTCGGGGGGCTTCCTGGTTCCGGGAGGCGCGGGCGGGGGGGCGTCCCGGTCCAGGAGGATCTCGAGGACCTTCAGGCAGGCGGTCTTGTCCAGGGGCTTGTTTCCGGATCCGCACTTGGGAGAGTGGATGCAGGAGGGGCAACCCTCCTCGCAGGGGCACGCGGCCACGGAGCGGCGTGTTTTCTCGAGCAGGGGTTCCATGACGTCGAAGGCGCGGTCGCAGAGCCCCACGCCGCCGGGATAGCCGTCGTAGAGGAAGATGGCGGGACCCTGCACCTGGACGTGGTGGGTGGTGGAGATGCCGCCCACGTCGTCGCGGTCGCACAGGGCGAACAGGGGGAAGACGGCGATCATGGCGTGTTCCAGGGCGTGCAGGCCGCCCATGAAATGCCCGTCTTCCGCGGCCACGGCGGCCTCGGCTCCGGGGGGGATTTCCAGCCACAGGCCGGCGGTCTCGAAGATCTGGGGCGGCAGGTCCAGCGGATGCTGGCTGAGGGTCTCCTGGGTGTAGGTGTTCCGCTTCTGGAAGCCCGTGATCCTCTCGGTGACCTTCACCCGGCCCGCCTTGAGGAGGACGTTCCCGATCGGCCGCCGGCGCAGCGTCTCGAGGATCTCGGTCTCTTTCTCCACGAGGGTTCTGGTGAAGTAGGTCGCCTCGAGGGGGCGGACCCAGATGTTCCGCTTCTCGAGGTCCAGGGCCCTCACGACGTACTGTTTTCCGCGATGCAGGTAGACGGCCCCCTCGTGGCACTCGCCGAGGGCCCGCGAGCCGCTCGACGAGCCGACGACCTTGCGCGTGTCCTCGTGGAGAATGGTGAAGTTCTTTCCGATGGACCGGATGTCCACGTAGCGGTGGGGACGGGCGCGCAGGGGAAACCACCTCGATCCGTCGGCGGAGCGGGCGAGGCGGCCTTCGTGCTCGAGGTCGCGGAGGGCGTCGTGGAGCGCCGTCGCCTCGAAGATCCCGGCGTCTTCGCGGAGGGGGACCTCGGCGGCGGCGCACTCGAGGTGTTCCTTGAGGATGCGGGGATTCCCCGGGTCGACGACGGCGGACTCGAAGGAGCGGTCGAAGAACTCGGCGGGGTGGCGCATGAAGTACTGGTCGAGGGCGTCCTGCTGGGCCACGAGGATGACGAGGGATTCGCGGTCGCCGCGTCCGACGCGTCCGCCGCGCTGCCAGGCATTGACGAGGGTGCCGGGAAAACCGACCAGGACGCACAGGTCGAGTCCGCCGATGTCGATGCCCACCTCGAGGGCGGAGGTGGAGATGACGCCGTCGAGCTCGCCCGAGAAGAGCCGGGCCTCGATGTCCCGGCGTTCCGCGGGGAGGAAGCCGGCGCGGTAGCTCGAGACGCGGTCCCGCCGGTCGGGCAGGCGCCTGGCGACCCAGGCATGGATGAGTTCGGTGATTTTCCGGGCCTTGGTGAAGGCGATGGTCTTGAGGCCGGCCTCCACGCCGAGGGAAAAGAGCCGGGCGGAGGCGTTGTAGGGGCTGCCGTCGGGATTGAGGAAGAGGAAATGCCGGCCGGCGGCGGGGGATCCGTCGCCGTCGATCACCTCGAAGGGGAGCCCGGTGAGGGCGCCGGCGAAGGCGCCGGCGTTGGCGACGGTGGCGGAGCAGGCGATGAAGCGCGGGTCGGCGCCGTAGTGCGCGGCGATGCGGCGCAGTCGCCTGAGGATCTGGGCGATGTGGGATCCGAAGACGCCCTTGTAGGTGTGGATCTCGTCGAGGACGACGAAGGAGAGCCGCTTGAGGAAATCGGTCCATCCGGTGTGGTAGGCGAGGATGCCGAGGTGGATCATGTCGGGATTGGTGATGAGGATGTGGGGGGGGTGGGCCCGGATTTTCCGGCGCCGGTAGGCCGTGGTGTCTCCGTCGTAGACCTCGACGTCGAGCGTTCCGCCGGCGGCGGCGGCGAGGGCTTCGACGGATTTCCGCTGGTCCTGTTCCAGGGCCTTGGTGGGAAAGACATAGAGGGCCCGGGTGTCGGGGTCGTTCTCCACGGCCTGAAAGACGGGGAGGTTGTAGGCGAGCGTCTTTCCGCTGGCGGTGGGGGTGACGACGACGACGTGTTTTCCGCTCCGGACCTTCGCGAGGGCCGCGGCCTGGTGGCGGTAGAGGGCGTTCACGCCCTGGGTCTCGAGGGCGCGCCGGAGGTCGGGGGAAAGATCCGCGGGCAAGGGACGGAGGGAGGGGGGGCGCGGGTCGAGGACACGGTGGTGGGCGATGTGTCCGAGCCGCTCCTCCTCGTTCTTGATCTGTTGAATAAACTCCCGTATCATTCCAGCGTATTATACGCTCCATCCGCCCCGGGGGACAGGCCACGACGACGGGAAGATCCGGTTGAGGTCGGGTTCGCGATGGCGAAGCTGAAGATCGTCCTTACCCACAAGCTGGTCGAGTATTACGACATCACGAACCGGCTCGTCCTCGGGCGCGGGAAGGAAGCCGACGTGCTTCTTCTCGACCCTTCGATCTCGCGCGAACATTCCGCCGTCTTTCCCGAAGGCGAAGAGTTCATCATCAAGGACCTCGACAGCGCCAACGGCACCTTCGTCAACGACCAGCCCGTCACCCGCAAGGTCCTCGAAGAAGGCGATCTGATCCGGCTGGGGACGAAGCTCATCATCTTCACGCGGGTCGAGCTCACCCCCAAGGCGGAGATCCAGGTCGATCTGTTCGAGAAACCGCTCGAGGAACAGGACGTGGAGAAAATCGCCGCGTCCTCCGACGTGATGTTCATCACGCCGGGTTCCGAGGAGAAGATGGAGGGGTTGTACAAGCTCGTCCGGCGGATGTTCAACGAGTCCGCCCTCAACGAGGACGAGGCGGATTCCCTCCACACGGCGCTCCGGGAAGCCATCGGCAACGCCTACCGGCACGGCAACAAGTACGACGACGCCCGGAAGGTCTACTTCCGGTGCTTCCGGGATCCCGACCGGACCCTGTGCTCCGTGCAGGACGAGGGCATGGGGTTCGACTACAAGGCGGCCCTGGAGCGCGGGCGACAGGGGGACGCGATCTCCGCCGCGCGGGAACGCTACCTCGCCGGAGGCATGGGAGGACTGGGCATCATGCTGATGGTGCGGTGCGTGGACCTCGTGGAGTACAACGACAAGGGCAACCAGGTCATTCTCACCAAGTGTCGCGGGGACTTCTTCCGCGACGAGACGGTCATCGAGCGGCTCTTTCGCGACCCGGAACGGTCCGAGGACGCCAAGGCCAGCGGGGAGGATGCCGGGGACGCGGACGCCGCCGGAAACGGGGAGGATGCCGGGAACGCGGAGGCCGCCGGAAACGGGGAGGATGCCGAGGACGCGGACGCCGCGAAGGGATCATGATACGAAGGCGGAGAATGCTCCTGGGCGCCGTTACGGCCCTCATCGGAGCCACGGCCCTCGTCGCGACCCTCACCCTCCGTCTTCCGGCGGGAAGCGTGGTCATCCTCTTCACCCAGGAAATCCGCGGCCACGTCGTCCCCTGCGGGTGCTACGAGGGCCAGCGCGGCGGACTCGCCAAGATCCCCGCCGCGGCCGGGGGCCTTCTGGACGACCCCTCCGCCCTCCTGATCGACGGCGGCGATTTCGTCGGGAAGCCCGCCGTCGAGGGATTCGACGACCCTGAAAACGCCGCGGCCCTCCCCGAGAGGAAACGCGACTATCTCGAAAGGAAACACCGGGCGCTCGTCGACGTCCTGCGGAACCTCCGCTACGACGTCCTCGCCGCCGGGGAAATGGACTTCCTCCTCGGACAGTCCTTCCTGCTCTCCGCCCACCAGGACGCGGGCAAACGCATCCTGAACGCCAACATCCACATCCTGGTGCCCGGCGGGGACAGCCGCCCCCTCTTCAGGCCCTTTCGCCTCTTCACGGTGGGAGAAGGATCCTGTCTCGGCATCCCCTTCGGAGGCGTCCGCGTCGGCGTCCTGGGGCTGCTTTCCCACCACGCGCGGATCCCCTACCTCGACCGGGACGTCTACGCGCTCGTGGTGACCGACCCCGTCGAGACCGCCCGCACGCTGGTGCCCGTCATCCGAGGCCGGGGAGCGGACGTCGTGGTCGTGGTCTTCCACGCCCCGTGGTCGGAAGGCCTGCAGCTCGCAAGGAACGTTCCCGGCCTCGATCTGGTCCTCGCCACCCACGGCGGCGTGAGCCGCCCCATGGCCGAGATCGGCTCCGCCCGCGTCGCCCAGATCCCCCCCGGCGGAACCCATCTGGGACGGGTGGAGATCGACATCGAGGGTGGACGGGCGGCCGGCGCCTCCTTCGACGCCGTAGCGCTCGAGCCCGGCCTGCCGGAGGACAAGGAGGTGCTCGCCCCCTACCAGGCCTTCCAGCAGCGCCTGGAGGCCGCGCCCCTCACCCCGCCCTTCCTCCGGGAGGCTCCGCAGGCGTTCGTCGGCTCGGAGACCTGCCGGGAATGCCACGACGGCGCCAAGGCGTCGGTGCACGCCCAGTGGGCGGGGACCCCCCATGCCCGGGCTCTCGAGTCGCTCCGGGAGAAGGGTCACGCGGGCGACCCGGAATGCCTCCAGTGCCATACCACGGGCTACGGCTTTCGGACCGGCTTCGGGTCCCCCGGGGGCGCCGGGGGACTGGGTGCGGTCGGTTGCGAGGCGTGCCACGGACCCCGGGGCCGGCATGTCGAGGAATGGAAGGCGAAGAAAGAGGAGGGGATCCCCCTGCCCGAGGTCGAGAAACGTTTGCCGGTGTCGGGCTGGAAATGCCTCCGGTGCCACAAGCCGTCCCGGGACCCCGGCTTCGAGAAGAACAGCCGGAAGCGGTACGAGAGGATCCAGCACTGAATCGCCGGGATCATTTCGCGGTGATGGGCCCCTCGGTGAGCCCGTGGATGAACTGGCAGACCACCTCGTTATCCGAGTTCTGGATCTCCTCCTTCGTGCCCGTCTGGACGATCCGGCCGTCGTTGAGCATGGCGATCCGGTCGCCGACCATGTAGGCGGAATCCATGTCGTGGGTGACCACGATGGAGGTGACGCCGAGCTCCTTCTGCATGCGCAGGATGATCTCGTTGATCTGGTTGGACAGGACGGGGTCGAGGCCGGACGTGGGCTCGTCGTAGAGGATGACCTCGGGGTCCTGGATGATGGCGCGGGCCAGGCCGGCGCGTTTTTTCATGCCCCCGCTGATCTCGGAGGGCATCTTCCGGCCGGCGTTCTCGAGGCCCAGCAGCTCGAGTTTCTCGCGGACCTTGGCCTGGATCTCGTCCTCCGGGAGGCGGGTGTGCTCCCGGAGGGGGAGGGCGAGGTTGTCGTCCACGCTCATCCAGTTGATGAGGGCGCCCGACTGGAAGAGGACGCCGAATTTTTTCCGCACTTCGGCGTACCGGCTTTCCGGGATTTCCGTAACGTCCTGGCCGAAAAGGTAGATGCGTCCCTGGTCGGGCCGGAGCAGGCCCATCAGGTGCTTGAGGGTGACGCTCTTGCCGGTGCCGCTCCGGCCGATGATGACGAGGGTCTCTCCCCGGCGCACGGAGAGGTCAAGACCGTCCAGGATGCGCTGCCCGCCCAGACGCTTCGAGACGTTCTCGATCCGGATGATTTCGTCGTTTTCTTCCATGGCGCAGCGCCGGGGAAAATCCCGCCCGGCTCAGGATCGTCCACCTTTCCTGTTGCGGATCGATTCGAGTCCTGGTAGCATTCCATATTTCGTCGATCATAACCATTACTTTCTGACGTGACCGAATGGTTGGTGCACCCATGAGCACGGACCAGGCTCTTTCCCTCACGGATGTGAAGGAATACATCTGGAACCGATACATCGATCTCGAGGACGTCGAGGCCGAACTCGACGAGGACGAGCTCCTCGATTTCTTTCGGGACTACTACACCCGCGTCTCCATCGAAACGGACGACGACTCCTTCTACTTCGGCGTCCTCATGTTCGAGAAGGCCTGGGAAACCCCCGATCGGAAGGAGGAATACTTCTTCCTCGCCCATCAGGTGTTCCACATCTATCGCGAACGCACCGGGGAGACCGACTGGGACGCCGTCGAGGACCGCCTCGAGGAAATCCAGGACTTTTTCGAGGAGGAGGGCCTCGACCTCGTCGAATTGGCGGAGACCTATTCCCTTCCCGCCCCGCCGGTGGAGGAAAAGGACGAGCTGGAAGCGCTGGAAGAAGCGGCCCCCGAGGGGATGGCGCTGGTGCCCCCCGCCGAGGTGGCCGTGCCGGGCGTCGAGGAGCGGGTGCACGTCGATTCCTTCTACATCGACCGGCATCCCACGACGGTGGGCCAGTTCCAGCGGTTCCTGGAAAGCACCCAGTACCGCGCCCCCAAGTACTGGGGGGAGAAGGCGTTCACCGACAAGGAGCAGCCGGTCGTGGGCGTCTCCTTCTTCGACGCGGAAAAATTCGCCGAATGGGCGGGCAAGGAACTCCCCACCCACGAGCAGTGGATCGCTTCCGCCCGCGACGGAGACGAGAAGCCCTATCCCTTCGGGGAGGCAATGGACGCCTCGAAAGCGAACTGCGCCTCCTCGGAAAACGAGGAGCCCGTGCTCGAGCCCGTGGGGACGCATCCCGAGGGCGCCAGCGAGATCGGCGTGGAGGATCTGCTGGGGGGCGTGTGGGAGTGGACGTCGTCCTGGTACGGCGGGGAAGAGGAGTTCAAGGTCATCAAGGGCGGCTCGTACGTGGACCCCCCCGACCTCTTGAGCATCGAAACCGTCCTGTACGCCTCTCCGAAGGAAAAGATCGACAACGTCGGCTTCCGTTGCGTCCGCCCGGTCAAGGGCGTCCGCTAGCGGCCGGCCTCGTTCCGGTTTCGTATCTCCACCTCCGCCGCGTCTTCCCGGATCTCGATGCGGGCGAAACCGCCCCCGCGCAGCGGACCCGGATTCACCACCACCGTCTTCCCGATCCGGTCGATCCCCACCGCCTCGTGGATATGGCCGGTGAGGCAGACGAGCGGCTCGTGCCGCTCGATGAAGGACCGCAACGCGCGGCTTCCCACGTGCCTCGACCCGCCCGCGAGATCGTTCTTCACGCCGAAGGGCGGCTGGTGCGACACCAGCACCAGCGGAAGACCGGGCGGTCTCGCCGTCGCCGCCTCCTCGAGCGCACGCGTGAAGTCCTCCTCCTCGATCTCGTTGGGCGTGCGCACCGGGCAGGGCAGGGAGCCGCCGACGCCGGCGAAGCAGACGTCCCCCTCCGTCACGACCCGCGCGTCCAGGCTCAGTCCCTGGTCCGCGAGCCAGGCACCGACGGCGGGACGGTCGCAGTTGCCGGGCACGGCGAGGACGCGGGAGGCGCGCTTTCGCAGGGGATCGACGATCCGCGCGGCGTCTTTCCCGTCTCCGAACTGGGTCACATCGCCCGCCACGAGCACCGCGTCCGCTTCCGCGAGAACCCCCGAAATCGTCTCCATCGCCGGAGCGTCCCCGTGGATGTCCGTGATGCCGATGAGGATCATCGTCCTTTCCCTCATTTCATGACGAACCGGACGCCGAAGGCCTTGTCGGAGGCGCCCCCCCATTCGTCGCGGAGCATGATCTTGTGGACGCCGGGCTCGACCTCCACGGCGAAGTCGCCGGCGGAGTCGCCGAGAACCTTCCCGGATGCGTCCTGGATGTAGAAGCGCAGCGTGATCCCTTCGGGCACGTCTTCCGCCTCCAGGATCAGCGTCCCTTTCCGCTCGGCCTGCACGGTGAACCAGTCGCGGTCCCCCTTGGGGTAGAGGGCGATCTCGATTCGCTCCCCGAGACGGATCCGCTTCGCGGCGCCGGCCTCGCCGTTCGGCTCGGCGCGATCCATCTCCGGCAGGAACTCGAACTTCGCCTTCCCGCGCTGCAGGCTCCCGGGCATCTCGTTCCACTGGTCGCGGAAGCCGGCGATGTAATCGCCCTTCTCCACGCGCAGCGCGTTGCTGTGTTCGGTGTCCAGGATCTCCTCTCCTGAAGCGCTGCCGAACCACCAGCGGTACGCCATGCCCTCCACCGGCTCGACCTGGACGATGCGGAGGTATCCCGGGCCCGGCACCGTCACCTTGAAGAGGTCGCGGTCGTAGCGGGGGTAGATGGCGTAATCGAAGACCTCGCCGAGCTCCATGGGCTTCGCGCTTCCGGGCTCGTTGTTGGGCTCGAAGGCGTCGACCTCGGGGACGAACTCGAACTTCGCCTTCCCGCGCTGCAGGCTCCCGGGCATCTCGTTCCACTGG
>CAZDSO010000014.1:23651-42827 GCA_964508045.1 uncultured Planctomycetia bacterium
CCGAGCTCCATGGGCTTCGCGCTTCCGGGCTCGTTGTTGGGCTCGAAGGCGTCGATCTCCCCGGTGAACGAGACCGTGACCCGGAAAGGCTCGGGGAGCGTCTCCCCCCACTGGGGCCGGAGGCCGACGATGTAGGTCCCCTTCCCGACGCGCAACGCGTTGGAATGCTCCGACTCCTGGAGGGTCTTGCCGGAGGCGTCGGCGAAGCGGAAGCGAAGCGCGAAGTCCTCGGGAACGCCGTCGACGTCCACGCGGAGATAGCCGGCGTCCGGCGCGTTCACGCGGACGTGGTCCCAGTCGCCTTCTTGCTCGAAGGCGATCTCGAACGGCTTTCCCAGCGCGACGAGCCCGGCGTCCTCCGGCTCGTCGTTGGGCTCGCCGGGGCCCTTCTTGCCCTCGGGCAGGAAGGCGCCGCCGGTCTCCTCCGCGGAAACGGCGGTCACCCGGACGTTGTCGAAGACGGGCTGCTCCGCATAGCACTGGAATCCCACGCCGCCGGAAGCATAGGTGGTGTCCTCGGCGGAGAGGATCTTCTCGTCGTCCAGCCAGACCTCGATCCGGTCGCCGGCGACGCGGATGCGCGTGGTGTGGGGTTTGTCCGGGTCGTAGGCCTCCCTCGTCTCCGCGATCGTGACCAGCTCGTCGACGCCCTTCTTCACCTGGATCCGCCGGAACGGGCCCTTGTTGGCGCGATCGGCCACGGTCATGAAGCGGTAGTAGTGGTTCTCGTCCCGGTACCGGAAGAGGAAGCCCACGCCGTCGTTGTCGCCGCGGATGCGCCAGTCGGCGCTGAATTCGTAGTCGGTCCACCCTTCCCCCGCCCGCGTCACCGCGTGGGTCCCCTCATGGAAGACGTGCTCGCCCCGGTTCCGGTGGATGTTCGAGTCCTGTTGCAGCGCACCGTCCCGCACCCGCCATTTCGACGGGCCCGAGTCGGGGAAGGGCGTGTCATGGACGGTCCAGCGCTTCTCGAACGATGCCGGATCGGAGAATGCCTCGGAGAAGAGGACCTCCCCTTCCCGGCGCGAGGCCGGAGGCGCCTGTACGCGGACGTGGACCGCGTTCTCCTCCCCCTCGACCACCGGCACGTCGCGAAGCGCCCCCGCGCCCGCCTCGCCCCCGTCCACATCGACGCGGTAGAAGCCCGCGGGCAGGGAGAACGACGCGCCCGCCTTTCCGCTCGCAACGGGCTCGCTTCCGCCTTCCGGGAAGACCTCGACGGGGTACGCGCCGGACGCCTCGACGGTCAGGACGCCCTCGCCCGAGAGGTCCACGCGCGTCTCCTCGCCCCCCTTGACGGCCACGTTCTCCCGCAGCACCTCGCCCGACCCGCTCGCCAGGTCGTACACGCCCACGGGGAGCTCGAGGCTCTCGTTCGCCTTCGCCTCTCCGGCGGGCTCGTCGGTCGCGGCGTCCAGGAGGCGGAAGCGCGCGTCCCCCGGCGAGGCGACGTGCAGGGTCCCGGTCTCGGGTTCGCCGAGCTTGAAGGGCCAGACGTCGTTCAAGAGGTCGGCGTCCGCGTTCGAAGAGCGCACGACGACGGCGGCTTCCAGCACCGTCCCGTCGAACGCGAAGGGAAGCCGCGCGACCCGGGCCGACCAGGGCGCGATGGAGCCCAGGCGCACCTCGGGGCAGAGAAGCGCCCCGTCTCCCTTCCGGCCCCGGGCGAGCCGGACCGTCACGTTCTCGGCGGTGGCCGCGCCGAGGTTGATCGCCTCCACGAGCAATTCGATCCGCCCCGCCTTGCTGCGGTCCTCGGGCATGCCTTCGATGCGGTTGGTGAACAGGGCCATGTCCGGCGCGTCGTGGTTCGCGCCGTCGGCCGTGCGCGAGGCGACCTCGCGGTCCGCCTCGGCCTGGCTTGCGGCCACGACGAGCTTCTCCTGGTGCGTGACGCGCTGGAGGACCGAAAAATCGGTGCTCACCACGTAATGGCCGCCGTGGAGGTGCACGGTGTCGAGCGCCACCTCGTTCTCCGCGCCCGGCCCGTAGCGGACCAGCCGGGGATCGAAGGGAAACAGGTAGCGTCCCTCGGGGATCGTCTCGATCAGCGAGGCGACGGGGGTTCCGTTGATCTTGACGTGGACGTCGTGGGGCTTGTACTCCTTGCGGTCCCACGGCAGGCCGAAGAGGCTGACGAAGCAGCTGGCCCGGACGTTGGGATCCCCCTCGGGCAGGCGGCGCGGCTCCTCCCACGTGGCGCCGCCGTCCGGGCTCGAGACGAGGTAGCGGTAGTTGACGCCCACGGCCGGGGCGCAGAAGAGGAGGCGCAATCCTTCCGAGGTCTTCATGAGGGCGGGGTACTCGCCGTACACGTCGTCCTCGGTGACCCGGACCTCGCCGGTCCAGGTCCCGGACGCGTCGCACCGGCGGACGTAGATCTCGGAAGCCCCGTGGCGGTCGTCGCGCCAGGCGATGGCCGCCGAGCCGTCGTCGAGGACGAGCAGGCTCGGCTCGCCCGCGTCCGCATTCCCCGTGGACACGCGCGCCGCGTCGGACCACGTCGCGCTTCCGTCGGTCGAGCGGGCCGCGAACACGGCACCGGTCCCGTCGGTCTCCGCTTCAAAGGCGCACCAGAGGTTCCCGGGCGTCCCGGCCAGCTGCGGCCAGGAGGCCTCGCCCTCGGCGACGGCCGTTTCCCGGCCGAAGCTGGCGCCGCCGTCGGTCGAGGCGACGAGACGAACGCCCCCGCGCGCGTCCTCCCACGCCACGACGACCTGTTTCCCCCCCGCCCAGACCACGGGATCGAAGGCGCCCGTCTCGTGCGCGGTCAGGCGGATCGGCGCGCCCCACGTCTTCCCGCCGTCGTCGGAGCGGCCAAGGTAGATCTCCGCGCCCTTCCCGTCCCGCCCGTCCTCCCAGGCGAGGAAGAGCGTCCCGTCCAGGTCGCCGGCCAGGAACGGCCAGCGGGAGGCCCCCTTCGCACGGGTGACCCGGACGGGCTTCGCGCGCTTGCCATCCGTTTCCTTCCAGAACCAGATCTCCTGGTCGCCCGTCACCGAGGAGTGCCAGACCGCCGCGCGGCCGGACGGCCGGACCAGCAGGAAGGGCTCGCGCGCGTTGCCCTCTTCCAAGCGGGGTCGGAGGCGCGCGACGTTCGCGCGGACCTCGCCGCCGCGGACCCCGATGGCCGCGGATTGCACGTCTTCGTCGCCGGTCGAGATGATCTTTTCGATCTTCTCGCTCACCTCGTTCCAGAGACCCTCGAAGAAGCCGGGTTCCTCGGGGCTCTCGAACATCTCGTCGGTCAGCGTGTAGTCCCCGGGCGGGAGCTGGACCTGCCCCCCTTCGTGCTCCAAGAATCCCGTGCTGCCTTCCGGCACGTGGATCGTGTCCCCCGGGCCCACCGGATCACCGCAGTCGAGGGGGTGGGGCCCGTCGCTTCCGGGCGACTCCACGGTGGGCTGTTCCTCCCCGGCCCAGCTGAAACTGCCCGGGCCCGAGGTCCGGGGACCCCTCGGCCCTTCCCCGTCCCCTTCTTCCGGCGGTTCTCCTCCGTCTTCCGGCGGCGCCTCGCCGGGCCCCACCGGGGGACCCTGGACGGAGATGGGATTCCGGGGGGCCGAGGGCGCGGGCCCGTCGCCGCCCAGGTCCAGGGGACAGTTCACCTTCGGCCGGTTCGTGCAGAACCACGTGGAACCCGAGGTGGACTGGACGGAACGGCTCACGCCGCAGAAGACCTCCTTGTCCCCGGGGACCTCGAAGGCCAGGGGAACGCGGTGCGTCTCGCCGGCGGCCTGGAAGAGGATCTCGCCTTCACTCCGGCGGTAGCCGACATGGAGGACGGGGGCGACGCGGACCGTCATGCGGGCGCCGGCCTCGAGTTTCGCGTGGACGACCTGGGGCCGGAAGGACACCGCGCCTTCGAGGCCCCCGCTTCCCGAGAGCGTGAGGTCGGTGAGGGTCTCCCCCTGGTTGTGGATGCGCAGCGTCGTGGCGAGCGTCCAGGGGTCGGTCTCGCCCTTCGTCACCTCGAGGCGGACGTCCACTCCCTCCACGGTCACCGAGACGCGGGCGCGCGCCTTGGTTCTCGTGCCGGAGGCATCCTCGCTTTCCGCCGTCACGGCGAAGGCGTGCTCCCCCGGGGAGGCGTCCTGGGCGTGGATGACGAAGTCGAAGGATTTCGTCCCGCCGGGGGGCACGTCGAGCGTCGCGTCGGGCGCGACGTCGCCGGCGAAGCCGACGATCAGGTTCTCGGGCGCGCCTTCCACGGCCAGGGTCACGGTGACGGGTTTCCCGCCCTTGTTCGCGAGCGCGAGGGCGCGGCGCTGCTCGTAATCGCGCTCGACCTGGAAGGCGTACGTTTCCCGTTCGAAGGCGACGGGGGACGCGGGGGGCGGCGTGGTTCCGGTCCGTCCCTCCCGGGTCCCGGCCGTGGATTCTTTCGCGGGTTTCTTCGCGGGCTCATCCTGGGTTTCGGTGCTTCCGCAGCCGGACGCCAGGAGGAGAATCGCGGCGCCCGAGAGGGAGAGGGCCGCGGCGAAGCGCATCAGGCGGGTTTTCATCCGTACTCCTTGCCCATCGGGCGTCGGGGGCGGGCGGGCGTCCTGCAGGAGAGAGCGTCTCGCGCCCGCCAGAAAGACTTCTCGAAACGGAAAATTCAGTATTGAAGCTGGGGCGGATCCATGCAACCGAAAAAGCGGCAAAACGGAAATCTGGAACTCAGTCAGCCATGAGCCTTCGGCTCTCCTCCTATTTCGCCTCCCCCGCGACGTGGCAGGCGACCTGGTGGCCGTCGCCGGCGTCGGCGAGGGGGGGCGGGGGGAGTTCCCCGCAGCGGGGCTCCTTGAGGGGGCAACGGGAGGCGAAGCGGCAGTGGGGGAAGGTGTGGGTGGGACTCGGGACGTCGCCCTCGAGGACGATGCGACGGCGGTCCGACTCGACATCCGGGTCGGGGATGGGGATGGCCGAGAGCAGGGCCCGGGTATAGGGGTGGAGGGGATTCTCGTAGATGGTCTGGTAGTCCGCGATCTCGACGATGCGGCCGAGGTACATCACGGCCACGCGATCGGAGATGTGGCGGACCACGGCGAGGTCGTGGGCGATGAAGAGGTAGGTGAGGTGGAAGCGTTCCTGGAGTTCCTCGAGCAGGTTGATCACCTGGGCCTGGATGGAGACGTCGAGGGCGGAGACGGGCTCGTCGGCGAAGATGATCCGGGGATTCAGCGCCAGCGCACGGGCCACGCCGATCCTCTGTCTCTGGCCGCCCGAGAACTCGTGGGGGTATCGATTCACGAAGGCGGGGTTGAGGCCGACGACATCGAGCAGCGACGCGACGCGCTCGCGGCGTTCCGTCCTCGAGCCGACGCCGAAGTTCAGAAGCGGCTCGCCGACGATGCCGCCGACGGTGAGGCGGGGGTTGAGGCTCGCGAAGGGGTCCTGGAAGATCATCTGGATGTCGCGGCGGGCGCGGCGGAGGTCCTCGCCCTCGAGGCGGCAGAGGTCGCGGTCGTCGAGCAGCGCGCGTCCTTCCGTGGGCCGGTGGAGCTGGAGGATGGCGCGGGCCAGGGTGGACTTGCCGCACCCCGACTCGCCCACGAGCCCAAGCGTCTCCCCTTCCTTCAGATCGAAGTCCACCCCGTCCACGGCCCGCACCCAGCCGATGGTCTTCGGGAGGGGGAAGCCCCCGCGGACGGGGAAGTGCATCTTCAGCCCCTCCACGCGCAGGAGGGGCTCGCCGTTGTCGCCGCTGTCGGACATGGGCGCGATCTCGATCGGTGCCGGATTGTAGATTGTAGATTGTAGATTATGGATTCCAGATTTCAGCATTAAGATTCCAGTCGAAAGCAGTGTGGGGGAGGGAGCCATTCTCGCTGTAGTCTTTTCACGCGGAGTCAAAGGTGAGATTCCGTGGGCCGGGTACGAACGACGATGCGGTGGCGGGGGCTGACTTGGGGGGGGCAACCTCCGGAGCCTGCGCGGTGACCTCGTAGTCAGCCACGTAGCGCGAGTTCGCCGTAGATCCAGCAGCTGCAAACCAAGCAAAGGAGGAGTGAGCGGAGTGGCGTGCGGCGCGGTCCGAGGTGGTTCACTACGAACGATTGCATTCTGCCCTGGAAGGGGCACCGCGAATGGCTCGGTAAAAGCCCTCCCGCTCGAAGGTTCCGGACGTCCGTCAGCCAGATGTCCGCCCGCCGTCCCCGAACCAGTTCTCCACCGGGAGACCCGGAACGCTCCGGAAAGGCTCCTCGTTCCTCGTCACCACCGTCAAACCCCGCCCCAGGGCCGCTGCCGCGATGAGAACGTCCTCGACAGGATCTCCGAGACGATCCGCTTCCAGAGCGCCGTTCTCTTCCCCCCGCGGAGACAACCGTACGGGACCTTGGTCTTTGGAGTCCTCCCGTCGTATCACACGATGTCAAGGGATTCGCCTCCCACAAACGGCAGGTTCTGCAGGGATAGGACGGATGGGACGGATAGGACCGATCTTGTAGAAGGAGCCCAGGGGATTCCCATTTCCGATTTCCGATTAACGATTGAAGAATTCACCAATGACCAATGACCCGTGACCAATGACCCATGCCCCGCGGCCTCACACCCCGTCCCACCGTCTCAGCACCTCGCCGTCGACCGTTCGGTAGGACCGGTGCAGGTTGCAGGCCAGGCAGGCGTGCACCGGAAAGACGAGGACCATATCGCCCACGTTCACTTCCTCCAGGAGATTTTCTCCCGCCTCGACCAGGGCGTGTTCCTGGGTGAGCGAGACCACGGGCGCTGCCGGGTCGGGCACGCCGAGATCGCGGCCGGACGTGAAGGCGAGGAAGCCGAAGACGTCGCGCCCGTCCCGCCGAAGGGCTTCCTTGGACAGGTGCACCGCGCCTCCGTACAGGACGAGGCGATGGGGATGTTCGTGTTTTCCGACCACCGGGGCGGCGACGGCGACGGCGAGGTCCGTGTCGCCGCACGATCCGATCTCGCGCTGCATCAGGTCGAAGAAGACGAAGTTTCCCGGGCGGATCTCGTCGACGCCCGTGAAGTCCTCCGCCAGGGAACAGGTCGGCGTGTCGCCCACCGAGACCTCGAGGCCCTCAATTCCTTCCGCGTCCAGTTCGTTTCGGAGCTCGTTCATCCGTGCGACGGATTCCGCGTGCACGCGCCTGACGCCTGCGGCGCCCCGCTCGCGGTAGCTGTGGCCGCTGTGGGTGAGCAGCCCCTCGAGCCGGAGTCGCTTGGAGGCGAGGACGGTCCGGGCCAGGGAAGCGATTTTTCCGGGCCGGTCCCACCGCAGGCCGGAGCGGCCGTATCCGGCGTCCACCTTGATCCAGAGGCCGAGGTCCGACGAGGCCGCCTCCTCCAGGGCTTCGACGGCTTCCTTTCCGTCGACAAGCATGCCCAGATCGACCTTTGTGGAGAGGTCCTTCACATCACCTGCTTCGCGGAGGTTGAAGGGGAAGGCCACGGTGATGTCTCGCCAGCCGTCGCCGGCCGCGCACCGGGCCGTTTCGAGGGAGGAGACGGTGATCGCGCCGACGCCGGCGTCGCGGAACCACGCGCCCACGTCGGGGGACTGGTGGGTCTTGAAATGGGGCCGGAAGCGGACGCCGGCCTTGCGGGCGCGGGAGGCCATGGTCTCGAGGTTGCGTCTCGCCCGCGCGGGATCGACGAGCACGGTTGGTCGGTCGAGGGTTCCGGTCCGATCGTCGAGGAATCGGTGTCCCATTTCAGCTCGCGGCGTTGCGGATCTTCTCGAAGGCGTTCAGGGCGTCTCCGGCGGACGGTCGGTTTTTCGGGTCGAAGGCGCAGAGGTTCTGGAGCCAGGCGTCGAGGGCGGGGGGCAGTCCGGGTTCGAGGGCGGAGGCTTGTTCCGGGAAGGCGGCTTCGCGGTCGAAGAGTTCCTCGGCGGAGGCGAAGGGGCGCCGTCGGGTGAAGAGCTCGAAGAGGACCAGGCCGAGGGAGAAGACGTCGGAGGCGGGGGTCGCAGACTCGGGTTCCCGGAAGCACTCGGGGGCCTGGTGGTTCTTTTCCAGGTCGTCGACGATTTCGCGGGCGATGGTCAGTTCCCGTCGGGCCCTGGGTCGCGCGTACTCGAAGTGGGTGATGAGGGTCCGGCCTTCGGGGCAGAGCATGATGTTGCCGGGGTGGAGGTTCCGGTGCACGACGCCGTGGTTGTGGACGTGGTCGAGCGCGGCCAGGAGGTCGTGTGCGACGTCGAGGCGCTTGTCGAGCGGGAGGGCGAGATCCTTTCGTTTGAGGTGCATCTGGAGGGCGTGGCCGTGGGGATCTTCGGTGACGAGGACGTAGTGGTCCTCGCTCTCGGTGGGGAAGAGGTCCCTTTCCTCGACGACGCCGGGGTGGGGGGGCACGGAGGCGAGGGCCTTGAAAGCGTTGGTGATGCGGGCGATCTGCATGCGGCGTCTGTCGTCGGAAAGATAGGGATCGGCCCGGTAGACGCGCAGGAGGGCGGTCCCCCCGTCCGGTCCGAGGACGGCGTGCCGGGCGCGGTACTCGGTGAAGAAGCTCGTGGCCCCGAGCCTCTCGCTGACGGTCCAGTGTCCGAAGCGGCGGGGCTCGGTCTTGGGCCGGGCCCGTCCCTGGATGGCGGAGAGGATCCGCCTGGTGTAGGGGCGGATGTTGGCGTCGAAGTGGTCCGGGATGCGCTTTCGGTCCTGGAAAAAGGAGGCGCTCTTCTTCAGGGTGGTCACGGCGGGCCGGTCGCGCCCTTCGGCGTCCTCGAGGACGGCGTCGGGCGCGGTGAGGAGGATGGCGGCGTCGACGAAGATCCCGTCCATTTCCCGCCGGTCGCGCGAGCTTTCCCGGATCATGCCCTTGAGGGCGCGGGCGTGGGCGCGCAGTTTCAGAAGCGGCGAGGTGTAGGGCGTGCGACCGTCGGGGTACCACTTGGGCCCGTAGACGTGGATGAGGCCGCGTGTGCCTTTGGCGTCCACGAGGTAGACGGCGTGGGGGGCGATGACGGCGAGGTCCACCTCGAAGTACTCCCGGTCGCGGTGGATCTCGAAGTTGTGCAGGACGAGGTAGCCGTCGGGCAGGTGGTCGCGCAGGTGGGCGATGGCCGCGCGTTCGGCGTCGTTGACGGGCTTGCCCACGGGGATGACGTTGGCCATCGTGACCTCCGTGAAAAGCGTCTCGCGTTTCCGGGGCGGGAAAGCCCGGACGCGAAGAGAGAAGATACTATGAGGTCGCCGGAATTGGAATGGTGGAATGATGGAATTACGAAGGGACTCTTACGAGGGCGACAGCGATCGATAGAGCAGGTGGAAAAATTCGCCCTTGCCCAAGATCAAGGATTTCCCGGCCGGCTGAAATCGACGATCTACAATCCTTGAATCCTTCAATCCCTGCTCCGAAATTTCGGGAAAAACCTTGATCGGTGACCCATCTTCTTTCGACCCCGAGAACGCTGACGATTTTTTCGGGAAGGAAAGCCCCCTCTCCTCCGTTCCTCCTCAGCGTAGCTCAGCGACGGCAAGAAAGAGAAGACCACGACTGGCTGGCACCGCGAAAGCCCCGCTTGCAGCGCGAATGGCTTGCCGCCGGTGGAGGGGGGGCGTACAATGACGGACTTTTCCCGGCGCCGAGGCGGGAGACCCGAAGCGAGACGCCCGAGGAGGACAGGATGAACTTCGATCTGACCGAAGAGCAGCAGATCCTGCGGGACATGGTGCGCGAGTTCGCGGTGAAGGAGCTGGAGCCCCGGACGGCCGAGATCGACCGGGATTCCGCGTTTCCGCTGGACTTGTTCCAGCGCATGGCCGCACTGGGCCTGATGGGCATTCCGTGGCCGGAGGAGTACGGGGGCGCGGGCGCAGACGTGTTGAGCTACGCCATGACCGTGGAGGAGATCTCGCGGGTGTGCGGGTCGACGGGACTGTCGCTTGCGGCCCACACGTCGCTGGGCACGTACCCGATCTTCACGCACGGCACCGAGGCGCAGAAGAAGAAGTACGTGCCCCGCCTGGCCTCGGGGGAGACCTTCGGCTCCTTCGGGTTGACCGAGCCGAACGCAGGGTCCGACGCCGGCGGGACGCAGACCACGGCGAGAAAGACCGACCAGGGCTGGGTCCTCAACGGCTCGAAGATCTTCATCACCAACGCGAACCAGGCCACCGTCTTCATCGTCACGGCCAAGACCGACTTCAAGGCGAAGCGGTCCCGGGGCATCAGCGCCTTCATCCTCGAGCGGGGCATGCCGGGGTTCTCGACG
Organism: uncultured Planctomycetia bacterium; assembly: GCA_964508045.1. GTDB lineage: Bacteria > Planctomycetota > JAKEIC01 > JAKEIC01 > CAZDSO01 > CAZDSO01. Next base: position 33,814 of record CAZDSO010000014.1, read on the forward strand.
CAAAAGGGGGACGAGAAACTGGGGACCCGGGGGTCGGACTGGGGGGAGCTCGTGATGGAGGACGTGGAAGTGCCGGAGGAGAACCTCGTGGGGGGGCTCCACCAGGGGTTCAAGGTCTTCATGGACACGCTGGACGGGGGCCGGATCAGCATCGGGGCCATGGCGCTCGGCATCGCCCAGGGCGCGCTGGACAAGGCCTCGGAGTACGCGAAGACGCGGCGGCAGTTCGGCAAGCCGATCGGCGCCCACCAGGCCGTGGCGTTCCAGATCGCCGACATGGCCATGGAGATCGAGGCCTCGCGGCACCTGATCTACCACTCCGCGCGGCTGAAGGATGCCCACCGGCCCTTTTCCAAGGAGTCGGCCATGGGCAAGCTCTACGCGTCCGAGACGGCCATGCGCGCGGCCGACCTGGCCATCCAGATCCACGGGGGCTACGGCTACCTCAAGGACTTCCCCGTGGAGCGCTACCTGCGCGACGCCCAGCTCACCACGATCGGGGAGGGCACCTCCGAGATCCAGCGGCTCGTGATCTCGCGGCAGGTGCTCGGGAGGCTTTCCTGAAAACCCGCAAGACCGGTCAGGAAGGGTAGGGATTTCAGATTGGAGATTGGAGATTTCAGCATCCCCTGATCTACCTGATTACCCAATGCAATGTCCGTTCCCGAGCCCGTGTCCGTGTCCGGCGCGCTGTACGGGGCGCGGGCGTCCCGCCCGCAGCAATTCGATGGCGGATGAAATCTGAAACAAGTTTTTCTGAGACCTCTGATTCCTCAGTTCTCTCTGTGTTCGAGAATCCTGAAGCGTGTAAAGGTGTCTATGAAATCACCAGCGGAACAGAACGTCTTCCGGAAGCAACTCGGCGACTTCGAGCTGATCTCGGTGTCCGACGGCTTCTTCTATCTCGACGGCGGGGCCATGTTCGGCATCGTGCCCAAGCCCCTGTGGGAGCGGCGCATTCCCGCCGACGAGAGGAACCGGATCCGGATGGGGCTCCGGCCGCTTCTGGTCAGGACGCCCGCGGGAAGCCTCCTCGTCGATACGGGCGTCGGAGACCGGCTGTCGGAGAAGGAGCGCGACATCTACGCCGTGGAACACCCTCCGGACCTGTTCGGGTCGCTGGAGGCGGCCGGCGTCGACCCCGCCGAGATCCGCTTCGTGGTCAACACCCATCTCCACTTCGACCACGCGGGCGGAAACACGATCGCCGGGGAGGGGGGGCGGCTTCGGCCCGCCTTCCCGGGCGCGACATACGTCGTCCAGGAGAAGGAATGGGAAGCCGCGATCTCGCCCTCGGAGCGCTCCCGCGCCTCCTACCGTCCGGGGGACGTGTTGCCCCTGGAGGAGGCCGGCGTGCTGGAGCGGGTCGCGGGGCGGGTCGAGCTCCTCGAGGGCGTCACGCTGCTTCCGACACCGGGCCACACGGCGGGGCACCAGTCCGTGCGCGTCGACAGCGGGGGGGAGACCGCCCTCTACTTCGGGGACACGATCCCGACGTGCGCCCACCTTGATCCCCCCTGGGTGATGGCGTACGATCTCTTTCCCCTGGAGACGGTGGAGCGCAAGAAGGCGCTGCTGGAGGACGCGGCGCGGGAGCGCTGGCTCGTCGTGTTCGAGCACGATCCCGACCGGGCCTTCGCCTGCGTCGTGAAGAAGGGCAAGCGCTACCGCCTCGACGAGGATGAACGGACGTGAAGATCTCCCGATCCGAAAGCGGCGCGTTGACGGCCCGGTCGGCCAAGAGCCTCTTGAACGGGCTCTACCTCTCGGTGCTGGTGCTTTTCGCGGGCCTGTTCTACCTGGTGAGCACGGCCGTGATCCTGGGTCTGATCGGGGCGGCCTACTTCCTGGCCGCGGGGTTCACCGTGCGGGGCAAGGCCGTCGAGGTCCTGGTCATCGCGGGGTTCCTCGCCGTTCTCTTCGCCCGCGGCTACCTCAAGCGGACCCCCTACGAGCCCCTCGGCGTCCGCGCCGACGCGACGAGGTTCCCCCGCCTGTTCGCCGCACTCGGCGAGGTCGCGCGCAACGTCGGGACCCGCCCGGCGGACGAGGTCTTCCTCACCCCCGCCGCCGGGATCGGGGTCTTCGAGCGCTCGGGATTCCTGGGGCTGTTCGGGCGCAGCCACCGCGTGCTGGAGCTGGGGGTGGCCTGCCTCCACGCGCTGACACTGCAGGAGTTCAAGGCCATCCTCGCGCACGAGTACGCCCATTTCAGCTCGCGCGAGACGCTCTTCCGCCGCTTCGTCGCCCGCGTGCGCGTGTGCCTGAACACGGCCAAGGCGCAGCTCGGCGCCTCGCGCTTCAAGAACCTGAGCCCCGTCTACCACACCGTCCGCGTCTACGCCTTCTTCTTCCGGTACTTCTCCTCCACCTTCTCGAGGCAGAGGGAATACCACGCGGACCGGCTCGCCTCGGAATGCTACGGGGGGAACGTCCTCTCCTCGGGACTGATCCACTACGCCTGCGCCAGCGCCCTGTTCCAGGGGCCGGCGTTCCACGGGCTGTTCCGCCTGGGCATGGAGGGGCGGATGCTGCGGAACCTCTACGCCGCCTTCCGGGCCTACAGCGGGACGATCGGCCCCGACGACGTCGAGCGGATCCGGCGCCAGGTGCTCAAGGACCGCTCGGGCCTTCTGGATTTCCACCCCTGTCCCGCCCGGCGCATCGCGCGCATCCGCGGCGTCAACCGGGTGCCGGAGCCCTCGGACGAGAGCGCCCGCGCGATCTTCGAGGATCCGGGCGCCGTGGAAGAGGAACTCTCGGCCCTCCTCACGGGAAGGCTCATGGGCGGCATGGGCGTGCTCGACACGCTGCGCACCGCCTCCGCCCCCGCGGGGCCGCGCCAGCGTCCCGACCCCGAAGACGGCGCCTAGCCGCCTAGGCGCCAAAGCGACTTCCACACGAAGGCACGAAAACACCCATTTCCCTTCAGCGTTCTCAGAGCCCGAAGACTTGCCAACGCCGGCTGTTTGCACGTTTGGGTCGCGGCTCTGCTGTTAACCATCTGATCAGGTTGATCAGCTTGCGCGAAGCGCATCAGGTTGATCAGGGGATAGCGGAGAGGCTGGGATTCGAACCCAGGGTCCAGGCGAAACCCGGACAACGGCTTAGCAAGCCGCCGCATTCGACCGCTCTGCCACCTCTCCGGCGCGTCCGGTCGGACGGCCCCTTCGCGGGGCAATCTCTCTTGTCGCATGAAGTTGCGTCCGTGTCAAGGGGGCCCCGGCCGTAGAGGCATTCGCGGTGTCAGCAAGCCGTGGGCCTTCCCTTCTTTCCGTAGCCCGCCTCCCTGGAAATACCCCGGGGGAATCCCTGGGGGGTTGGGTGATTGAGTACAAGAGTGCCGCCGCTAAAATCTAAAATCTAAAATCTAAAATCCCTACGCGTCCTTGCTCCTCCGGCTGAAAGCGGACGACTGCAATCCAGGACTGACCCCTTTGCCGTGCGGCGTTCGTCGAGCAGCACGCGGGCGAGGGTCCTACCCATTGAAGCGTTGCAACGCGAGTGTCTTGGAGGGCGAGGGTCCTCCCGAGCCAGAAACAGCCGGCTCGCCAGGAGGCTCGCCCTCCAAGTTTAGCGTTGTAGCCTTCAGCGGATCCGCTCCCCATCCTTCGTGCGGAGGTACATGCCCAGGATCCACCCCGCCTCGTGCGTCTTGCCGCCCGGGCCGGGGCGCTTCTTCGCGTTCGGGATGCGGTAGACCTTGAATCCACCGTAGTTCCGCGCCCAGTGCGTGGCCTTCACCTCCTCGCCCGGTTCCGCGTAGAAGGCCTCCGGACCCTGGCCCAGCCGGTTGGGGCTCACCCACACCCCCACCGCCGAGGGCACCAGCCCCCCCATCTGCCCCGCGATGTAGTAGGGGCCCGTGTCCTCCATCACCCGGACCTCGAGACCCTCCGCGTCGATCTCCGTGGCCTCGGCCGAGGCTTTCGGCTTCGGGGGGTTCACCGCCAGACGCGACACGCGCGTCTCGTCGTCGAAGACGCTCCAGAAATCGTCGGGGAGGATGTGGAACCCCCGGCCCGTCCCGACGGCCTCCGCCCCCTTCCCTTGCCCCGCGCCGGACCGGCCCATGCGCTCGAAGACCTTGTCCTTCTCCAGCTTCCGCCAGACCACCTTGCCCACCGCCGCGAGAAGGATCGCCGCCGCCAGCGTGAAGGCGAGGGGCTTGAGGAAGGCCCAGCGGCGGCGCCGGCGGATCCGCCGGATCCGCTCCGACGCCGGCCGCGGCATCGACGCCGCCCCCGCCTCGGCGCGTCCGGGGGCGGGCGGCGGGGCCACGAAGACGCCCTCGCAGCGCGGGCACCGGACCCGCTTGCCCAGCATGTCCTCCTGCAGGCGCACGGGTTCGCCGCACTGCGGACACGGGTGTTCGGTCGGCATGCGTTCCGCCCCTCAGATCGGGTTCTTGAGATGCCAGTCCTTGAAGCCGTCGGCCTCCGCTTTCAGAAGATCCAGAAGCCCGTGGGACAGCATGTCGAGGGCCACCTGGACCTCCTCCCGCGGGGGCTCGGAGGCGTAGATGTACTTCATCAGCACGAGGTAGAGGGAGGCATCGTCTTCCGGGACCGGCTCGAAATAGTAGTGGCACTGGTTCGTGGTGAGCAGAAGGTGCATCTCCTCCCGGAAGGACTTCACGGTCTTGCGGGCGACGGACCGGACCGCCTTGATCGTGATGAAGTTGTGGTCCAGCGTGACCTTGCCCACGAGCTCGACGCGCCCGGGCTTGTAGAAGAAGCCCCCCTCCCAGAACTCCAGCGCGCCGCGCTGGCGGAAGACGGGATGCTGCCCCGAATCGAACCGGCAACCGCACTCCCGCATGGCGTGAATGAAGTAGTCGATCCGGTGTCCTTCGCTCTTCCGGGACGTCGGCTCCATGACCTCCTCCTGGGCCCAGTATTCGGCATGGGGAGGGAGACGTCAAGGAGGAGGTGGATCCCCGACGGGGATTCACGCCTTGCTCAGGGTCTGGGTCTCGTACAGCAGCCGGTAGAGGCCGCCCCCCTCCATCAGTTCGCCGTGCGTGCCGGATTCGGCCAGCCGGCCGTTCTCGAGGACGAGGATCCGGTCCACCCGGCGGACGGTGGACAGGCGGTGGGCGACGATGATCGAGGTGCGGTCCTCCATCAGCCGCTCGAGGCTCTCCTGGATCAGGGCTTCCGTCTCCGAGTCCACGTTCGCCGTGGCCTCGTCCAGCACCAGGATCCGCGGGTCGAAGGCCAGGGCGCGGGCGAAGGCGAGGAGCTGGCGCTGGCCCATCGACAGCGTGGCGCCCCGCTCGTGCACCACCTCCATGTACTTCTCGGGAAGCCGGTCGATGAACTGGCTCGCCATCACCTGTTCGGCGGCCCGCACCACCGCCTCGTCGGTGATGTCGGTGTTGCGCAGGCGGATGTTCGAGCGGATGTCCCCGGAGAAGAGGAAAACGTCCTGCATGACCACGCCGATCCGGGCGCGCAGCGCCTCCTTGTCCATGTGACGGATGTCCTCCCCGTCCACGAGGATGGCGCCCCGGGTCACGTCGTAGTAGCGGCCGAGCAGGCTGATGATCGTCGTCTTGCCTGCTCCCGTCGGCCCCACCAGCGCGAGGCTGCTTCCCGGCTCGAGGCGGAAGCTCACGTCCTTCAGGACGTAGTCCTCGCCCTGGTAGGCGAACCAGACGTTCTTGAATTCCACGCGCCCCATCGCCGGCCCGGGATCCCGGGGCGCGGCGGGGTTTTGGATCTCCTCCGGTTCGTCGAGGATCTGGAAGACGCGTTCCGAGGAGGCCATGGCGGCCTGGAGCATGTTGTACTTCTGGCTCAAGTCCTGGATCGGCCGGAAGAACTTCTGGACCCAGGAGAGGAAGGCCACCAGCGTCCCCAGGCTCGCGGCTCCGACCAGGACGCGTCCGCCCCCGTACCAGATCAAAAGCCCGATGGCGCAGGCGCTGATCACCTCCACCAGCGGCCGGAACACGGCGAAGATGTAGAGCTCCTTCAGCCGGGCCCGGTAGTGCTCCTGGTTGATGACCTTGAAACGGGAGAGGTTCTCCTTCTGCCGGTTGAACGCCTGGACGATGGCCACGCCCGAGACGTTCTCAGCCAGGAAGCCGTTGATCTTGGCCACCTTCGAGCGGACCAGGCGGTAGGCGTCCCGCGCGAGCTTGCGGAAGGAGAAGGTCGCGATCAGCAGGAACGGGAGGATGGCGAACGTCACCAGCGAGAGCTTCCAGTCCAGGACCAGCATCGCCCCGACCAGGCCGAAGAGGAGGAAGACGTCCTTGATCAAGTGGACGAGCAGGCCGGAAAACATGTCTTCCAGCACCCGGATGTCGGAGGTGCCCCGGGTGACGAGACGCCCCACGGGCTGGCCGTCGAAGAACCTCACGCCCAGCCGCTGGAGGTGGCTGAACAGCTCCAGCCGCAAATCGTGCATGGCCTTCTGCCCCGCGTACTGCACGCCGTAGACGTTGGCGAAGTGCATCACGAACTGGACGGCGAGCAGGATCAGGAGGAAGACCGCGAGCTGCCCGATCCCGGAAAGATCCCCCTGTCGGACCTCGACGAGATCCTCCGTCGAGAGCGCCTCGAAATCCTCGATCGCCAGGGCCCAGCCCTCTCCCGCCTTCCGGAACAGGCCGGGATGGCGCTCCACCGCCTCCGGCGTTTCGTCCCCCGGAGGCGTCCAGAGGTAGTACTTCTTCTTCCCCAGCGCGCCGGCGTCCTTCAGGTCCCGCTCCAGGGCCGGGTCCAGGTCGAGCTCGGCCTCGTGCGAGAGCAGGATCTTCGGCTCGCCCTCTCCCTCGACGGGCACCAGCCCCTTCCCCGCGGCCTCCTCGAGAGCGGCGAGGGTATCGGCCGGCAACGCGTCCGGGTCGAGGGGGGAGGCGGGCGTCACGATGTAGTTGTCGATCCCGTACTTGGTGACGTAGGGAACGGCCACCTCCGCGACCGTGAGCACCAGCGCGGCCGTGATCGTAAGCGCGACCACGATCCAGTAGGGGCGGGCGTAGCGCAGGAGGCGGCGGAGGATCCGCCGGTCGAAGGGGCGGGTCAGCGCCTCCTCGTCGCGGCCCGGCAGGGCCTTCTTCCTGTCCTCGCGCTCGCTCACGATCCGTCGCCTCCCGGTTCGTCCCCGTCCTCGGCGTTCTCCTCCCCGAAACCGTCCGCCATCTCCGCGTGCTGCCGGCGGACCATCTCGGCGTAGAGGCCGCCCGCCGCCTTGAGGTCCTCGTGCCGGCCCCGCTCCGCCACCTCCCCGTCCTCCAGCACCAGGATCTCGTCCGCCCATTCGACCGCGGAGACCCGGTGGGAGACGATGACCACCGTCCGGCGCCCCTTCGTCCCCGTGAGGCCCTCGATGATCTCCTTCTCCGTCTCGGCGTCCACCGCGGACAGGCAGTCGTCCAGGAGCAGGACGGGCGCGGGGGAGAACCACGCCCGCGCGATGGACACGCGCTGGCGTTCCCCGCCCGAAAGCGTCACGCCCCGCTCGCCCACCTTCGTGTCATAGGCGCCCGGGAACCCGAGGATCCCCTCGTGGATGCGCGCCACGCGGGCCGCCTCCCGGACGTCTTCGGCGGCCGCGCCCGGCGCCTGGAACGCGATGTTCTCCGACAGCGTGTCGGAGAAGAGGAAACTCTCCTGGGGGACCCAGGCGAAGCGGCGCCGCGCCTCCTCCAGCGTCAGGCGCGTGATGTCCATGCCGTCGACGAAGACCGTGCCCTCCGGGGGCTCCCACAAGCGGAGCAGAAGCTGCAACAACGTGCTCTTGCCCGAGCCCACGCGCCCCACCACGCCGAGCGTGCCGCCGGGTTCCACCGAGAAGGAGAGGTTCTTCAGGACGGGCTTCGACCCGGGCGCGTAGGCGAAGGTCAGGTCCGACACCTGCAGGGCTCCGCGGGGCGGGGCGATCTCCGCCAGGGGCTTGTCCGGCTCCGCCTGCACGGGCTCCTCGTCGAGGATCTGGGCGATCCGGCCCATGCTCACCGTGCCGCGCTGGAAGATGCTGATGGCCCACCCGATGGCCATCATCGGCCAGCTGAGCATGCCGAGGTAGATGGTGAACGCCACGAACTCGCCGATGCTCACCTCGCCGAAGATCACCGCCCGGCCCCCGAAGAACAGGGTCACGGCCATGGCCAGCCCCATCAGCCCCATGATCGACGGGAACAACGCCCCCCACAGCTGGACGAACCGCAGGTTCTTCCTCACGTAGTCCCGGCTCACCTCCGAGAAGTTCCCGATCTCCTCCGCCTCCTGCACGTAGGCCTTCACCACGCGGATGCCGGCGATGTTCTCCCGGAAGCGCTCCGTGAGGCCGGAAAAACTGCGCTGCACGGCCCCGAACCGCCTCCGGATGGCGGGGTCCATGAACAGGACCAGGACCGCGATGAGCACGAGGGGCAGGATGGTATAGAGCGTGAGCGTGGGGCTGATGTAGATCATGAACGCCAGCGCCGTCACGCCCATCACCAGCGTGTCGGCCAGGATCACCACGCCGATGCCCGCCGCCATCTGGACCGCCCGGATGTCGTTGGTAGCCCGCGCCATCAAGTCGCCCGTCGACGTGTGCTGGTAGAACGACTGGGGAAGATTCAGAAGATGGCCGAAGAGCTGGCGCCGCACGAGGCGGTCGATGCGGATCGACGCGCCCACGATGAAATGGCGCCACAGGAAGCGGAACACGCCCACCCCCAGCGCGATCAAAAGGATCAGGCCCCCCGCGGCCAGCAGCGCCCGGCTCGTGGCCGTGTCCGCGGCCAGGCGGTCCACGGCGTTTCCCAGGATGCGGGGCACCACGAACTGGAGCCCGTCGCACACGCCGAGGCATGCCAGGCCGATGACGTACGCCGCCCACTCGGGACGGATGTACCCGAAGATGCGGAACAGGTGCCGCCTCTCGGCGATGGGTTTGCTGACAGCCATAAACAGGACATTCTACAGATCCGGACCGCGGAGGGGAACGGGGAGCCGAGGCTGAGCGTTTCGCGGTGTACGTAGGTCATGTCCCTCCCTTCCTTTTCGTAGCTC
>CAZDSO010000015.1:0-42520 GCA_964508045.1 uncultured Planctomycetia bacterium
CCCGGCGTCGGTCATTCGGGGCACCATCATGGCGCCCATGTTCGACTCTACGATTATAGGTTTTAGATTTTAGTCACCCATGAGCCTTCGGCTCTCCCAGAAACCATGAAAATTTGGAGGGCGAGCCTCTCCTCCTTCGCTTGCAGGTGGTTGCGAGAGCTACGGAGGACCCTCGCCCTCCAAGGCGGTCATCGATCATGGTTTTCCCGAATTTTCGGAACAGATTGTGGATTGCAGCGGCGGCTACCGGCTTGCCATTCTTCCGTGCTGCTTGTGGGAGGCGCCGGGGAGGGGCGATGCAAAGCAAGGCGGCGAGATCCAGATTGGACCTGGGACATTCTCGCACCCACTCAACCACCCAACCACGGGATCCCACTGCCGAGATCGCGGAGATCGGAGAGAAGGTCGAAGGCTGGTGGAGGACGGGCCGACGTTCGTCGTGAGCCACGCAGACGAAGTCGGAGTGGCGCAGCAACGCGGGCGGAGGTGCTTGCAGCCCTCCGCCCTTCTCTTTCCACGCCTCCCGTCTTCTGCTATCATAAACTGTTGAATCCTCGGCGCGCAGAGCCGGAGAATCTTCTCCCCCCCCGTGGAAAGGAGGTTTTCATGAACGCCTCGCGCTTCCTTCTCACCCTCGCGGTCTCCGCAACCCTGGTGCCCTTCCTCGGCCTCGCCTCCGCGGCGGCCGCCCAGCCGGACGGGACCGTCGTACGCTGGCTCGACCCCGCCGGCGACGCGGACGCTTCCCCCGCCTTCCGGGAGGGCGAGGAGGACGGCGCCGCGCCCGTCTCTTCGGACCTCGCCGCCTTCGCATTCGACCTCGAACCGCTTCTGCCCGCGCCCCGCGTCGCGGAAGGCGTCTCGGCCGTCGCGGGCTTCCCGCGCATCCCCATTCCCCGCCCCCCGTCCGTCCCCGGCATCGGCTACCGGAGCTCCTCCCTGGCCTGGCTCTTCTCCTTCTTCGTCCCCGGGATTGGCCAGTACTACCTCGGGGGGCGGGGGGGCGTGACGCTCGGCACGATCCACGTCAGCATCCACGCGGTGGCCGCCACCGCCCTCGTGGTCGGCCTGGAGACCGAGGAGGACGACCTCATCATCGGAAGCGCCGTGATCCTCTTTCTCAACTGGCTCGCCTCCTGGATCGACACGCTCGTCTTGGGCTCCATTCACAGCCGGCGTCTGGGCTACGTCGGCGGACCCGTCGTGGACTTCGACGCACGGGACCGGAGCTACGGCGCGGGCTGGAAGTGGAACTTCTGACGGCGCGCTTTCCGCTTGTATACGAGATAGACGCGAGGAGGATCGAGTGACACCCGACACGCATGCGAAGTTCTGGCTGGGGGGGCACATTGCATTCATGGTTCTCGCCGTGCTGTACGCGATCGCGGGGATCATCGTGTACTTCACGTGCTTCGACACCGGCGAACTCCCCGCCCGGATCCTGAGCGGCTCCCTGCTGGCCCTGCCCCTCGCCGGCCTCCTGCTTCTTCCTCATCTCCTGTTTCGCGTCCTGTTGCGGCCCCGGTGTCCCGCGTGCCGGGGCGGGCTCTCGGTCGGCGGCTGCAATCCCGTCGTCTACCTCTGCCAACCGTGCGGGAAAAGGTTCCCCACCAGGATCCAGATCCTCTATCCGGGACTCGGTGACACCGGGCCCGCGTACCCTTTCGGCGATTTCGGCGATTTCGACGGCGACGGCGACTGATTTTCCTCTTCCCCGAAACAATCCTTCGACTCGCGGGTTTCATCCAATCAGGATGTCCCCGCCCCTTTTCCTGGAGGATCCTGCAGAAGATGACCCGATCCGCCTGGATTCCTTGCCTCGCACTCCTCCTCGCCCTCTCGCCTGCGAGCCTCGCCCGGGAAGGACGGGGGCCCTCCAAGGCGCCCGTCGTGGAGCCGTTCGAGCGGCCCGAGACCCTCCCTCCCGGGCCGATCGACGCCCTCGTCCGCGACGTGCTGCGGGACCGCGGCGTGCACGAAGCCCACGCCTGCTCGGACGTCGTCTTCGTCCGGCGAGCCTACCTCGACGTCATCGGTACGATGCCCGGCCCGCGCGAGGTGCTGGCCTTCCTCCGGGACCCCGACCCCGGCAAACGCGCGGCCCTGATCGACGCGCTCATGGAGCGGGACGCGTTCGCCGACACCTGGACCCTGAAGTGGTGCGACCTGCTCCGGGTCAAGGCGGAGTTTCCCGTCAATCTGTGGCCCAACGGCGTGCAGGCCTACGCCCGCTGGATTCACGAGAGCGTGCGGGCGAACAAGCCCTACGACCGCTTCGTCCGCGAACTGCTGACCTCGAGCGGCAGCAACTTCCGCGTCCCGCCGGTCAACTTCTACCGGGCCGTGCAGGGCAAGCAGCCCTCTGCGCTCGCCGCGGCCGTGGCCCTGACCTTCATGGGCGCGAGGCTCTCGCACTGGTCCGAGGAACGCCGCGCCGGCCTGGAAGCCTTCTTCTCCCGGGTCGCGTTCAAGGGAACCGCGGAATGGAAGGAGGAAATCGTCTTCCTGGACCCGGCCCCGGCCGGCCCCCTCGACGTCGTGTTCCCCGACGGGTCCGAGGCGACGATCCCGCCGGGAGAGGACCCGCGCGAGGCGTTCGCCGACTGGCTGATCGACGCGGACAACGCGTGGTTCGCCCGGAACATCGTCAACCGCGTCTGGTCCTGGCTGATGGGGCGCGGCATCATCCACGAACCCGACGATATCCGCCCGGACAATCCCCCCGTGAATCCCGCCCTGCTGGACTACCTGGAATGGGAACTGGTCGAATCCGGCTTTGATCTGCGCCATCTCTTCCGCCTCATCCTCCATTCACGCACCTACCAGCAGTCCTCGATCCCCCGGGGCGATCCCGAAACCGCCCGCGCGCTGTTCGCCTGCTATCCAGCCCGGCAGCTCGACGCCGAGGTGCTGGCCGACGCGTTGCGGAAGATCTGCGGGTTCCGGGAGGCCTATTCCAGCATGATCCCGGAGCCCTTCACCTTCATCCCGCCTGAGAACCGTTGCATCACCCTGGTCGACGGCAGCATCACCGGCCCCTTCCTCGAGATGTTCGGGCGCCCCTCCCGCGACACCGGGCTGGAATCGGAACGGAACAACGATGCGTCGGAAGCGCAGAGGATGTTCCTGCTCAATTCCTCCACCATCCAGAAAGGGCTCGAGCGGTGCTGGTGGCTCAAGCAGCTGGAAAAGGTCCACGGGAAACACCCGGGGCGCCTGGTCCGGATGATCTACCTGATCATCCTCTCGCGCGGCCCCACGGACGCGGAACGCTCCGCGGTGAAGACGCGCTTCCAGGGCAAGAAGATGAACCGGCACGAGGCCGCCGTCGACCTGGCCTGGGCGCTGATCAACAGCAAGGAATTCCTCTACCGTCACTGACGGAGGGGGAGGGGGATGGGCCTCTGTGTTGAAAACCTGCTCGTTGTGCTGGCTTGCGCCTTTTGAGAAGACGGGGGGAATCATGCCGAATCGGAGACGAAAAACCGCCGCCCTCACGCGCCGCGAGGCGCTGAAGCTGGGGCTGGCGGGCGCCGCAGGCTGGGCGCTGGGATGGCCCGCGCCCCGGTCGCTGCGGGCCGAGGAGGGCGATGCAGGAGCTGGCCGGGCAACAACGCCGGCGAAATCCGTCATCCAGATCTGGATGTGGGGGGGGCCGTCCCACCTCGACACGTTCGACCCCAAGCCCCACGCCGGCTACGACTACTGCGGCCCCCTGGACAAGGACATCCCCACCAGCGTCGAGGGGATCCGGTTCAACGCCGCCCTGCCGGCGCTGGCGAAGTGCGCGGACAAGCTCGCCGTCATCCGCTCCATGACGCACGGCAGCAACGCCCACGAGACGGCGTCGTACATCACGCAGACGGGGCGGCGCCCCGGACGGCTCGTCTTCCCCTGCGCCGGCGCGGTCGTGTCGCTGTTCAAGGGGTACGATCACGGCTACGAGGGGGTGGCGCCGCCCTACGTCGTGCTGACCACCCCGCAGGGCCGTTTCTCCGAGTCGGGCTTCCTCGGCCCGGACTACAAGCCGTTCGCCACCGGAAGCGACCCCAACCGCCCCCGCTTCGAGGTCGAGGGCATCGTCGCCCCGGGCATCACCGACGAGCGCCAGCGGTCCCGGCGCGCGATGCTCTTGTCGCTCGACACCCTCGGCAGGGCGATGTCCCGAAGCCCGGCCTTCGAGGCCTTCGACCGTTGCCAGGAGAAGGCCTACGAGATGATGTTCGGCGAGGCGAAGGAACTGTTCGACCTCTCCCGCGAAAAGGACGAGCTGCGGGAGCGGTACGGCCGGAACACCTTCGGCCAGTCCTGCCTGATGGCCCGGCGCCTGGTCGAGGCGAAGGCGCCCTACGTCACGATCAACTACAAGGGGTGGGACACGCACAAGAACCATTTCCAGACCATGAACCGGAAGCTGCCGGAGATGGACCGGGGCCTGTCCACGCTCCTGGGGGACCTCGAAGAGCGCGGCCTGCTCGACAGCACGATCGTCTGGTGGAGCGGGGAGTTCGGGCGCACGCCCCGGGTCCAGTGGGAGCCGCCCTGGAACGGGGGGCGGGGCCATTTCTGCAACTGCTTCTCCGCCGTGCTGGCCGGCGGCGGCTTCAAGGGCGGGCGCGTCGTGGGGGCCTCGGACGAGACGGGCGAGAACGTGATCGAGAGGCCCGTGCATCCGCGCGACCTGATCCGCAGCATCTACCATCGCCTGGACATCGATCCGGAGGGGCCCCTGCCCAACCCGCGGGGCCTGGACGTCCGCGTCCTGCCTGCCGATCAGGCGGGCGCCGAGAGCCACGGGATCCTGACGGAGATCATGCCATGAAGAAAGCCCTCGGGCCGCTGACCCTCGCCGTGCTCCTCTTCTGCGCGTCCCCGGCGCCGGGGCAGGCGAAACGCGGAGATCCGGAGATCGGGTATCTCTATCCGGCCGGCGCCCGGCAAGGGACGTCCGTGAGGGTGCTGGTGGGCGGCATGAACCTGAGGGCCCCCCGGGGCGTGCATGTCACCGGGGACGGGGTGCGCGCCACGATCGTCCGCTACATGGGGCGTTTCGTGCGCCTGAATCGCAAGGAACGAAGGGCGCTCCGGGGACGGCTGAGGGCCCTGAAGCAGGATGCGGACGGCGGCAGGGCGCCCCAAGATCCCGGAGGGAAAGCGGAAGAAAACCCCGAGCTGGTGAAGCTGGACCGGCACCCCCTCCTGCACGATCTCGAGGCGCTGACCCCCGAGGAAATCGCGTTCGTCGAGCGCAAGTTCCTGCGGTTCGACTTCAGAGAGCAGCCCAACGCGCAGATCGGCGAGACCATCATGATCGAGGTCCGCGTCGATGCCGGCGCGCCGCCGGGGGACCGGGAGCTCCGGCTGATCACCCGGCGCGGCTTGACCAACCCCCTGTGCTTCCAGGTGGGCCAGCTCCCGGAGGTCCGCGAGGGTGCCCCCGCCGACCCGCGCGAACCCGACACGGAGGCTGTCGACCTGCCAGCCGTGTTGAACGGGCAGATCACTCCGGGAGATGCCGACCGGTTCTTTCTCCGGGCCCGCCAGGGACAGAGGCTCGTGATCCGGACCTCGGCCCGGAGGCTGGTGCCGTTCCTGGCGGACGCCGTGCCGGGCTGGTTCCAGGCTGTTTTGAGCCTGCGAAACCAATCCGGCGAGGAGATCGCCTACGCGGACGACTTCCGCTTCGATCCCGATCCGGTCCTCTTCTTCGAGGTTCCCGAAACGGGCGTCTACGAGCTCGAGATCCGCGACGCCCTCTACCGCGGCCGGGACGATTTCGTCTACCGCGTCGCCGTGAGCGAGCAGCCCTTCATCCACACCCTGTTCCCGCTGGGCGGGAAGCGCGGCGAAAAGACCGTGGCCTCCATCGGCGGCTGGAACCTGGACGCGGAGACGTTGCCCCTCGACACCGGACCCGGTCCGGAGCGCATCCGGCGCGTCTCGCTGGAACAGGACGGCGCGGTCTCGAACGAGGCGGCCTGCGCCGTCGACGACCTGCCGGAAATCCTCGAGACCGAACCGAACGACCTGCCTGCAGAGGGGCAGACGGTCGGCACGCCCTCGATCGTCAACGGCCGCATCGAGAAACCCGGCGACCGGGACGTCTTCCTCGTCGAAGGCCGGGCCGGCGAGCGGCTCGTCGCCGAGGTGACCGCCCGGCGGCTCCGCTCCCCCCTGGACTCGCTTTTGCGGCTCCGGGGCCCTTCGGGAAAGGTGCTGGCGTGGAACGACGACTTCGTCGAAAAGCAGGGGCACCTGCACCGCGGGATGGGCGTGCTCACCCACCACGCGGACGCGTACCTCAGCGTCGCGCTTCCCGAGGACGGCGTCTACGGCGTCGAGATCTCGGACGCGCGGGGACACGGAAGCGGGGCGCACGCCTACCGCCTGCGCATCGGCCCGCCCCGGCCCGACTTCGCGCTGTTCGCCACGCCTTCCGGGCTCACGCTGGGCCCGGGGCGCGCCTCGGTGATCCACGTGCACGCGCTGAGGAAGGACGGCTTCGACGGGGAGATCGAGGTGTCGCTGCAGGACGCGCCTTCCGGCTTCGCCCTGCACGGGGGGGGGGTCCCCGCCGGATGCGACCACATCCGCATGACGCTGCGGGCGCCGCTCGAGCGGTCGAAGAAGCCGGTCCGATGGCGGCTGGAAGGGCGCGCCCGGATCGCCGGAAAGGAGGTCCGCCGGGAGGCCGCGCCCGCCGATAACGAGATGCAGGCCTTCCTCTGGCGCCACCTGGTGCCCGCCCGCGAGGGGGTCGCCGTGGTCCTGGGGCAGGGGGTCCGCGCGCCGGTCGTGCGCGAGGGCGAGGGCCCCGTCCGCATCCCTTGCGGAGGTTCCGCGCGGGTCGTCATGAGGACGCCGCCGCTTCCGAATCCGGACAAGATCGAGCTGGCGCTGAACGAGGCGCCCGAGGGGATCCGGCTTGCCGACGTGAAGGTCCTGCCGCGCCGGATCGAGTTCACGCTGCAGGCGGCGGAGGCGACGGCGCTCGGCTTCGCCGACAACCTGATCGTCGACGCGTCCACCGCGTGGACGCCCAAGCCCAAGAACGGCAAGAAGGCGAAGCCCCGGCGCGTCTGGCTCGGCGTGCTGCCTGCGATCCCCATCCGGGTCGTGAAGCCGTAGGTCGAAACCGAACCATCCGCACACCGAACATGGTATACTTCTATACCAATGACGAGTCTATGCAAGAGGCTGACATGGGCCGGGAAGAACTTCTGAAACGCATCATGATCGATCCGAATGTTTGCTTCGGAAAACCGTGCATCCGAGGTACCCGGATCTGGGTTTCGTTGATTCTCGACAATCTTGCTGCGGGAATCGGCGAAAAGGAGATCCTCGATGCCTATCCGCAGCTGAAGCCGGAGGATATCCGCGCTGCGATCGCCTATGGAGCCGAGACGGCCAGGGAACGCATCCTTCCGATTCCGGTGGAGCCTTCGAAGCCGTGAGGTTCAAATTCGATGAAAACCTCTCCGCCCGCCTTGCTCCACTGCTTGCACAGGAAGGACATGAGGTGGAAACCGTTGTCGGAGAGAGGCTCTCCGGCCGACCGGACAGTGATATTTTCGAAATCTGTAGGAAAGAAAGCAGAGCGCTGATCACCCTCGATCTCGATTTTGCCAATCCGATCCGGTTCCCGCCAGCCGATACGGAAGGCGTGGTCGTGCTGCGACCCATGAGGCCTGTATTGCCTTTGATCCGTTCCCTCTTGAAGAGCGTCCTTCCTTCAATCCTCTCAGAAACACTTCACGGAAAATTATGGATCGTTGAACCTGCAAGAATACGGGTGTACGACCCCGGGGAGAGTGATTCTTAAGAGGGGAGAGTGATTCTTAAGAAGCGAAGTCAAGGAATCAGAAAGGGAAACCTTCGTGTTTGAAGATTTCGATTTCCGATCTATCGAAGGGGACGGGTTCGCGCTGGAATTCCTCACCGGGCTGACCCCCCCCGGCCTTCCTCCCCTGGAGGGCGCCCGCCGGCTGTTCGCGGACCTCGCCGGCGTGCTGAACGAGCGGCGGATCCGGCCGTTCCAGGAGAAGATCTACGGCCTCGCCGAAGCGCGCGACGAGATCCTGTCCATCCGACGGGAAGCCTACGCCTCCGGCGGCCTCGATCCCGACGGCCTGCCCGCCTCGTTTCACCAGGGGAAAGCAAGCGATCCCGAGACCTTCCGGGGCGTGCAGCTCTTCGGCGTGATCCCCGAGGATGCCGGGGTCGACGTCGCATCCGTGCCCGAAGGGCGGGTCTGGACGGGGAAGGACTTCCGGATGCTCTACGTGCCCGGCGTCCGCGGCCTCGAGGAGGACGGCGCGCCGGCCCAGGCGCGCCGCATGTTCCTGAACGCGGACGCGGCGATCGGCAGGCACGGTTTCGCCTTCACGCAGGTCGCGCGCACCTGGATCTACCTGAAGCGCCTGCTGGCGTGGTACGGCGAGTTCAACGGCGTGCGGAACGCGTTCTTCGCCGAGCGGGGCGTGGGCGCGGACGCGGAGCGATCGTTGCCCGCCAGCACCGGCATCCAGGGAACGTCGTCGGGCGAGGAATGCTCCATGGACGTGCTCGCCGTGGACGGCCCCGGCCTCGTCGCGTCTCCGCTTAGCCAAAGCAGCCGTCAGGGAAGCGCGGCGGACTACGGCTCGTCCTTCTCCCGCGCGATGAGCGTTCGGGCGGGAGGGGTGGAACTGATCCTGGTCTCGGGGACGGCGAGCATCGATCCGTCCGGGGCGACCGTCCACCTCGGGGACATCAGAGCCCAGATCGTCGAGACGCTCCGGTGCATCCTCGACCTGCTGGAGGGCCGGGGCGCGGGCCTGAAGGACATCCACCTGGCGACCGTGTTCGGCAAGACGCCGGCGATCCTGGAGGCCTTTCCGGAGGTGGTTCGCGCCGAGGGGCTGGACGGTTTCCCGTTTGTTCCGGTGGTGGCGGACGTCTGCCGGGACGAGCTTCTCGTCGAGATCGAGGCGCTGGCGTGCGTTCCGATCCGGTGATTTCGTCCACCGAAAGAGCCATTCGCTCTGAGCTGAATCGGGGTTTTCCTTTTCGGCCGCGCAGGGACTCGAGATTTCAGCGGGGGCGGTCCGAGGTTCGTAGTGAGCCACGGAGCCGAAGGCGGAGTGGCGCATCAGCGCGGTCAATGAAGCCTTATCTTCAGCATTTCTCTTTCCGCCTTCGCTTGGTCTGCCAGGGCGGGCGGGCGAGACGAGCATTCTCTGGCTCGGGAGGACCCTCGCCCTCCAAAGAGGTTTCGTTGACTTGACATGCATGAACCGCGGCCGGGAGCGCGGGCTTCCGACCGCCAATCAGGTTGATCAGGGGATCCTGACATCCGAAGGCTGAAATCTGAAATCCCTTCAAGGTCCGGCCCCGAACAGCCGAAAAGAGGGTAGGCGTACGGACCGATGTTCGCTCCGCATCGAGAGGAGAATCCCATGAAGGCCCTGCCCCACGCGTGGTTGTTCGAGGAGGACGGGAAGGATTTCCGGGGCAAGATGATCGACTTCATCCGCCGCAACTTCGGCGAACTTCTCGGCGAGGACGTGGAGATGCTGGACCGTCCGGGCGGATTCGATCTTCTTCGCGAGAAGGTCCGCCGGATGATGATGGAGACGAAGAAGGTCCCCTCCCTCTCGTGACCCCGCTCCCGGAAGAACGTCCCCAGGCGCACCCGGGATGCGCGGCTCGTCCGTGATCCCGTTCCGGCGACGAATCCTGGATCCTTCCGGGCGCTGGTCAAGGGCTAGCAGCCCGTTGACCGCCCAGCATCCGCCGCAGAAACGCGTAGGACAGCGCGAACATATGCGCCGCCTGGGCGTTGTCGGCCGCGCCGCCGTGGCCCCCCTCGATGTTCTCGTAGTAGTGGACCTCATGCCCCATCTCCCGCATCCGCGCCACCATCTTGCGCGCGTGGCCCGGATGGACGCGGTCGTCCCGCGTCGACGTCGTCAACAGCACCGGCGGGTAGGCTGCGCCGGCTTCCAGGTTGTGGTAGGGCGAGAACGTCCGGATGAAGGCCCACTCCTCGGGCACGTCCGGGTCGCCGTACTCCGCCATCCAGCTGGCCCCGGCGAGCAACTTGTGGTAGCGGCGCATGTCCAGAAGCGGCACCTGGCAGACGATCGCCCCGAAGAGCTCCGGGCGCCGCGTCAGCATGTTCCCCACCAGAAGCCCCCCGTTGCTGCCCCCCGAGATGCCGAGGCGATCGGGACGCGTCACCTTCCGGCGGATCAGGTCCTCCGCCACCGCCGCGAAGTCCTCGTAGACCTTGTAACGATTCTCCTTCAAAACGGCCTGGTGCCACTTCGGGCCGAACTCGCCCCCGCCGCGGAGGTTCGCGACGACGAAGACACCGCCCCCCTCCAGCCAGCCCGCCCCCGTCAAAGCCCGGTAACCAGGCACGAGGGGCACCTCGAACCCCCCGTAGCCGGTGAGCAGGGTCGGCCTCGTCCCGTCGAGGGGCAGGTCCTCCGGCCCCACCTGGAAGTAGGGGATGGCCGTGCCGTCCTTCGATGTCGCCTCGAAGCGCGTGACCTCGAGGCCGGTCGCGTCGAAGAAGGCGGGAGCGCTCTTGAGCCGTTCCGCGGGCCCGTCGCCCACCCGCCCGAGACTCAGCGTGGAGGGCGTGAGGAAGCCCGTCATGTCCAGGAAGTAGTCGTCCGACTCGAAGGCGTCCACGGGCCCCGCGCCGGCCGTGATCCGCCCGGGAACGCCGGGAAGCGGGGCGCGGGTCCAGTCGCGTCCCGTCCGGGGCGGCGTGAGGACGAAAAGGCGGGTGGAGACATCGTCCAGCTCGTTGAGAAGAACGTGGTTGCGGGTGGAGGAGAAAGCGGCCAGGGAGGTCCTCTCCGCCGGCGCCATCAGGGTCGAGAAGTCGCGGTCGCCCTGAAGGAAGGCCTCGAAGGGGATCGCCGTCAGGCCCCCCGCGGGAAGGACGGCGCGTCCGGTATCCCAGTCCTTGCGCAGGGTGACGAGCATCCATTCCCGGTGGAAGGCGATCTCGGCGTCGGGGGGGACCTCGATGCGGTGGAGCGTCCCGTCGGACAGGAGGTGGAACTCCTTCTCGAAAAAGGTGACGACCCGCACGGCCACCTCGCGCTCGAAGCCCGGCGTCCGGTCGCAAAAGACGGCGACCTCCATGTCCTCCGGCCGGACCTCGAAGACGGGGGTCGCGTCCCCCAGCGGCGCGCCGCGCGTCCACGCCTTGAGCACGCGCGGGTACCCCGAATCGGTCATCGAGCCGGGTCCGAAGTCGGTGGCGACGAAGACGTCGTCCGGCCCCCGCCACACGAGCTGGCTCTTCGCCTCGGGCAGGGAGAAGCCGCCCTCCACGAAGCGCTTCGTTTCCAGGTCGAACTCGCGTTTCACGTCGGCGTCGCTTCCCCCGCGCGAGAGGCCGACGAGGCATCGGCCGCCTTCGGGTCGGAGGACCCCGGCGCCGTGCCACACCCAGTTCTCCCCCTCCTCCTTCCCGAGAGCGTCCAGATCGATGACGGTTTCCCACGGCGGCTCCGGCGTCCGGTACCCTTCGAGGGTCGTGCGGCGCCAGAGGCCGCGCGGGTGGTTCGCGTCGCGCCAGACGTTGTAGTACAGCCCGCCGATCTTCCGCACGTAGGGGATCTTGCTCTCGGAGTCCAGAATCCCGCGAAAGCGTTCCTCCAGCCGGCGGAACGCCTCGTTGTCGCTCAGCACGCGGCTCTCCTCGTTCCGGGCCCGGACCCAGTCGAGCGCGCGCTCGCCGAGCACCTCTTCGAGCCAAAGGTTAGGATCGTTTTCCATGGGGAGGCGCTCCTTTCGTCTCCGGATGTCGGCTTCTCGCCGCGCGCGGCCTCACGCCTCCGCGTCGACGAACTTGTATCCAAGCCCGTGCACCGTGATGATGTGGCGCGGCGTGCGCGGGTCCGGCTCCAGCTTCCTGCGCAGGCGGACGATCGCGTTGTCCACCGTGCGGTCCGTCGGATAGGCCTCCACGCCCCAGACCTCGTCGAGGATCCGCGCCCGGCTCAAGGGGCGGTCCCGCTCGCCCATCAGAAGTTTCAGAAGGCGCGCCTCCAGATCGGACAGGTTGTGGCGCGTCCCGTCGGGCAGGAGCACGGCATAGGTCTCGAAATCGACTTCCCTCTCCCCCACGCGGACGGGGCCGCGGGGGCCGCGCTCCCCGGACACCCGGCGCAGGATCACCTTGATCCGGGCCATGAGCTCGCGCATGGAGAAGGGCTTGGTCACGTAGTCGTCGCCCCCGATCTCGAGGCCGAGGATGCGGTCCACCTCGTCGCCCCGCGCCGAAAGGAACACCACCGGCGCCCAGAACCCCCGGGCCCGCAGGCGTTTCGTCGCCTCCAGGCCGTCGAGGACCGGCATCATGATGTCCATGACGACGAGATCGGGCTTGTGGGACAGCGCCGCCTCGAGACCCGCACGCCCGTCGGCCGCCTCGAGGACCTCGTAGCCCTCGTACGCGAGGTTGTCGCGCAGGACGCCCCGCATGGCGTCCTCGTCTTCCACGACCAGGACCTGATGCGTGTTCATGGGATTCACGCCTCGGGGGCGGCGGGCAGACGGAGCTCGAAAACCGCGCCGCCCCCCTCGCGCCCCTCCACCTCGATGCGCCCCCCGTGGGCCTTCACGGTCTCGAGCACGAGAGCCAGGCCCAGCCCCACGCCGCCCGCATCCCCCAACCCGGACCCCGCCCGCGTGAAGCGCTCGAAGATGCGCTGTTGATCCTCCGGGGCGATGCCCCGCCCCCGGTCCAGCACCCGGAACCCCACGTCCCCATCCCGGCGGGCGACCTCGAGGACGACCTCTTTCCTCTCCCCGGAATACTTCACGGCGTTCTCGAGAAGATTGTACATCGCGAGCCGCAGGGACTCCACGTCCCCGCGAATGTCCGGCAACCCCTCCTCGATGGAGACGTCGAAGTCGAACCCCGCCTCCTCCAGGTAGAGGCGCCGGTCCTGCTCCACGCCGGAAGCGAGCGCGCCGGGGGAAAGGCGTTCCATCCGGTAGGTCTTCCGGCCCAGCTCGACGCGGGAGGCCTCGAGAACGTTGCCCACCAGAGCGTCGATCCGTTGCGCCTCCTTCAAGATCGCGTCCAGGTAGGCGCCTTTCTTCCCCTCCTCCTTCACGCGCCCGAGCTTCAGCGTCTCCGCCGACGACCGGATGATGGCCAGGGGCGTGCGCAGGTCGTGGGAGACGTTCGCGAAGAAGTCCGACTTGAGCCTGGAGAGGTCCATCTCCTTCTTGAGCCGCCGAAGAACCATGACGGCGCCCGCGACCAGGACGACGCCCCCCAGCCCCAGAAGGGCCAGAAGGGTCGCGCGTCTTCGCGCGGTCTCGCGCCCGGGCGCGCCGGGGTCGCGCAGGCGGACCGAGAGCACGGCCGCATCGAGGCCCGGGAAGAGGCGGGTGGAGGCCAGCGCGGGCGTGCCGGTGTCGCTCTCGCCCCGCATGCGAAGTCGAAGCGCGAAGGGGGCGTCCGGGCGGGACCGGCCGAGGGGCAGGGCGGATTTCATCGTACCGGGATCCAGCAGAACCCCCACGCGCCCCGGCTCCATCGCCGCCACGACCGCCAGGACGGGCTTTCCCGCGAGCTCGGCCTCGATCCGGATCCGGCGCGCGCCGCAAGGAACCCGCTGAAGGGCGGGCAGGACCCGCGTGCGCACCGTCTCGAGCACGGCGTCCTCGCGCCGCCGGCTCCGCCAGCGCTCTCGGAGCAGCGACGGATCCCCCTTGGCTTCCCCTCCCGCTTCGAGACGCTCGAGAGCCTCGAGCACGCCGTCCACGTAGAACCGGCGGGAAGCCATGCCGAGGCCGGCGAGGGGGTTGGACGCGGACGCCTTCGAGATCAGGGCCTCGGCGAGGTCCCGGCACGTCTCCGCGGCGACGCGGACGTCGCCGACCGCTTCCCGGCAGACGGCGACGCGGAACCAGGCCAGGGCGCGCGTCCGCGGATCGACGCCCTCGAGGCCGGGATCCTCCAGCACGGCCCGGTAGTGGGTCTCGGCCTCCTCGAATCGTTTCCGCTTGCAGGCGACGGCGCCCGCCGCGATGCGCGCCCGGTTGCGAAGCGTGAGGCCGTACGCCTCCGTGCCCAGCGTCCGGTAGATCGCCAGGGCGCCCTGCAGGTCGTCGTCCTGGAATTCGAGGCGTTCCGCCTCGTCGAAGCGCCCGGCCCCCTCGCGGTCGCGGGGGCCGATCTCCGCGTACGGCCTCCAGAGGGGGGGCCAGTCCGCCGGAAAAACGAGGGATCCCCGCGGGTCGAGGGCGAAGCGCCCCCGCTCCGGAAAGGCCCGATCCGCCCGCATATCCATCAACCGCGGACCCCGCGACCGCTCCGCCTGCTCCACCTCGGCCTGGCCGAGGTCCGCCTCGTTCCGCGCCCGGCCAAGAGCCCGCGTCTCCGCCTCCCTCCACGCCGCGCGGATCGGATCGCGCGACGCGCGGAGGAACCGTTCCGCTTCCGCGCGCGTCCGCCGCTCCACCGCCTCCCCGATCTCCCCCCAGCGCGCCACCCCCACGTACCCGAGCACGGCCGTCACGGCGAGCATCGCCAGGAGGAATCCGATGATGACCGCGTTTCTCGAAACCTGCATGATGGCTCCCCTAGCGGCCTTCGCTTCCGCGCTTCGAGACGATGACGGCCCCTCCCTCCCCGATGCGGTAGGTCAGGTTCGCCGGCGTCAGCGCGAGACGCAACGCGTGTTCCAGCGTGATGCCGTCCGCCTTCAGCGTGACCCGCACCTTTTTCGGGTCCACGCCGCCCTTCGCAACCAGGGCCTTCGAGAGGGACCCTCCCGCGACCGCGTCGAAGCAGTTCACGACCCGGTCGAGAGGCGCGCCCACGAAGTCCGCGGAGACCTTCGTCTCGCGGAGAAACGCCAGCCTTTCGCCGGCGTCCGCGTCCAGGTCCGTCCCCGCCCCGGCGAGGCCGTCGCCGAACCATGCCTGCTCCCGGTACCGCTCGAGGTCTTGTGGCCGCGCCACGTACGCGACGCCGTGCAGGTAGGCGCACTGCAGGTCCCAGGCCCACGCGACGGCGCCCAGCAGGTCGCGCACCGGCCCCGCTTTCGGCTCGACGTCCAGCGTGCGTTTCCGGACCTTGGGGTCGGACAGGACGCGGGCATCCACGACCACGTTCATCCCCGCGTTCGACCGCACGAAATCGATGGCCTCCCGAAGCCCCACGCCCCGGAACGAGGCGGACATCGTCCTTCCGTCGAGCGCTTTCAAGAGCGCTTCGAGCGCCGGGTCGTCCGTCTCGGCCGGGCCCGGCTCCCCCCTCGCGGCGAGAGCGTCGGCGAACACGGGGACGGGTTTTTCCCCGTTTCGCGCCTCCACGAGCACGGCGCCGCAACCCTCCCGGCGCCGGAGCCCCAGGGGCATCAGGATCAGGCGCAAGGCCGATGCGAGGGGGATCGCCTGCACGTTCAACGTGACCGTCCTCTCGGAGGCCTCCCCCGTCTCGAAGACGCCGGGGTGGATCAGCACGGGAATTCCCGAGGCGCCGGAGAGGAACCGCGCGACCGTCGCCAGCGGTGCGCCCTCGAAATCCAGGGATACGCGCCGCTGCTGCAGCGCCTGCGCGATCCGGGAGGTCCCGGACCGGGTTCCGGGCCAGGAGAGGGAGCGGTAGGACGCCAGGGCGTCGGGGCGCGCGATGTAGAGCGCGTCGTGCAGGACCGCGTACTCGAGATCGAGCGCCTCGAGGAGGACGTGAAGCGCGTCCTCGAGGGTCACGCCGTTGATCTGCACGTTGGCCACGCGCCTTTCCTCGTCGAATCCTCGGAGCACGGCGGGATCCACGACCACGTTGATGTCATTCGACGCCGCGACGAACGCCGCCACGTCCTGGATCCGCGCAAGGTGAAAATCGAAGCGGACCTTCTTCTCGGCGAGGATCGTCCGGATCCGTCTCTCGGCCGGCGAGGGCGTCCGTTCTTCGACGCGCTTTCCGCCGGGTTCCGTTTCCTCCGCCTTCCTCGCGTCGATGACCAGCGTCCCCTTCTCCACCCGGTAGGTGAGGCCCATCGGCGTCAGGACCAGCCGGAGGGCCAGCCCCAGCGGAAGGGCATTCACGGCGAGCGACACCGTGCGTTTCTTCCCGGGCGCCGCCTGCTTCGCGTCCGGCGTGATCACGATGTTGAGCCCTTCACTGGCCCGCCAGAAGTTCGCGGCCGTCTCCAGGAGCGTGTTCTCGAAATCGAACGAGACCTTCCTCGTCTCGAGGGTCGAGACCACCTCGCGGTCCTCCGCGCTTCCCACGCTTCGGAACGACGGCCACTTCAGCGTCTTGTAGCGGGCGAGATCCTCCCCGCGACCGACGTAGATCGCCCCGTGCAGGGAAGCCCAGGCCAGCTCGTGGGGGCCCAGGATCCGCTCCAAAGCCCCGCGAAGCGAAACGTCCTCCGCCTGCAGGCGCACCGGCCGCGCGTCCGCCTCCCCCGCCAGCGCCGGGTCGAGAACGACGTTGACCCCCAGCATCTCGCGGAAAAAGGAGAGCGCGTGCGACAGGGGCGCGTTATGGAAATCCGCGACGACCGTGGCGGACAGCGACATCTCGACGGCCCTCCCCGCGCGGTAGGCCGTGACCCGCCCCGGCCACGAGACGAAGATCTCGTCCGTTCCCAGCGCGAAATCCAGCCCGCTGAACGCCGCCACCATGCGAAGGGCCTTGTCCAGGCGGATGGCCTCCACCGCCACCGTGATCCGCTTGCCCTCCTTCTCGAACGCGCGAAGAACCTCCGCGTCCACCCGCACCGGCACCTCGCCCTCCTCCCGGAGGTAGCGGATCACCTCCGAGAACGGGGCCTTGTCGAACCGAAGGGAGATCGTCGTCCCCTCGAGGCGCGACTGCCAGTTCCCCGTCCCCGTTCCCGGCGCCGGGTCCGGCTTGGGTTCCCCCTCTTCCGCGTCCGCTTCCCCGATCCTCCGGAGGCCGTTCCGGGCCTCGGCCACCGCCCGCGTGCGGTCCGGATGCTCTTCCACGATCCGCGTCCAGCTCTTCCGCGCCTGATCGATCCGGCCCAGCGTTTCGTAGCATCGCCCCATGCCGAGCAGGGACTGGACGACGATGTCCTTGCCGACCTCCGCCCGCGAGGCGAGACGCTCGTAGATCCGGAGCGCGCCTTCGAGGTCCCTCTCCCCCCGCTCCTTGTAGGCGGCCTCCTCGAAGGCGAGTTCATCCCGGTCCTGCGCGACGGCAGGGCCTTGCAGCAGGATGCCCAGGACGACCGGAACCAGCATGCTCGACGTCTTCATGACGATCCTCTTCATGGCGAACCCTTTCAAAACGTTTCGTTTTGCCCCCGTTATAGCCTGCGTCGAGGGCCGGGTTGTCACCATGTCGTACGAAGTTGTATCACATTGTCGCGTCCCCGGTCCGGAGGATCGCCTGAAAGGGGACAGGGGGCCGAACACCGATCTCGTCCGCTCAGAGCAGGAAATGGGCCGAAACGACGGCCGCGTTGTAGACCGCGTGCGTGACGATCGGCGCGACGAGCAGTCCCGAGCGCCGGTAGCCCAGGGCCGCGGCCACCCCGAGGACGAACACCGGCGCGATGGAGAGGGGGGGGTGCACGACGGCGAAGAGCCCCGCGCTCACCGCCACCGCCGCGACGGGCCGGAACGTCTTCGCAAGGCCCCGGAAGATCAGCGCGCGGAAGAGGTACTCCTCGATAAGCGGGGCCGCCACGACGGTCAGCCCGACGAATCCGGCGAGCTCCGGCCCGGTGAAGCCCCGCCATCTCGACACGGAGACGTCCCGGAGCTCCCGGAGGGAGGGCACCAGCCCGAGCGCCAGCAGATAGAGGATCCCGACCGCCCCCGCCAGGACGCCGAAGACGAGGCCCGATCCTGCAGCCCGCCCCCACCCCGGGCCGCCGGGGCGCCGGCGAAGGCCCAGCTGCTCTCGAAGGCGCGGGATGCCGCGATTCCAGAGGAGGACCAGGCTCGGGGGAACGACGATCGTCCCCGCCACGAGCGGCGCCAGGAGGACGAAAAACATCGCGCCGCCCGCCGCGACCCGCACGATGCCCAGGATCACGAAGTAGACGTAGGAAGCGATCAGCCCGTGCGCGAGCGTCAGCCGGGGGGGCGGTTCCGCCACGGGCTCGAGGAGATAGGGCATTCGCTCCTCGACCCGTTGCCAGACGGCGACCGCGGCCATGGCGCTGAAGAGGACGATGCCCAGCTTGGTCCCGGAGCCGGGGGCGTAGATGCTGAACACGTAGATCCCGGCGAGAAGCATGTAGGCGTACAGCGACGCCACGGAGATCTGCTTGCGCGGGTCGGTCGCCTGCGGGTCGGTGCTCAGCGCGCCCAGGCCCGCCGCGATGA
The DNA here is from genome assembly GCA_964508045.1 of uncultured Planctomycetia bacterium. Lineage (GTDB taxonomy): Bacteria > Planctomycetota > JAKEIC01 > JAKEIC01 > CAZDSO01 > CAZDSO01. The sequence goes on from CAZDSO010000015.1 coordinate 18,337, forward strand.
AGCCGTAGATGAAGACCCCGGCCAGCACGGTGACCGTGTTCACCGCGGCGTCCCAGCGAAGGGCGTCCTGGCGGGCCAGACCGGCGGCGAGGATCGCGGCGGGGTAGATCAGGCTGACGACGGACCACAGCAGGGCCTTTCTCGCCAGGATGTCTTTCAAACCCTGCGGGAAGGTGTAGAGGAGCCAGAGCGAACGGCCTTCCACCTTGAGGCCGTTGAAGGCCGAGAACATCATGACGTAGGACCCCATCGCGAACGCCAGCGCCGACAGGTGCCGGAAATCGGCCGCCACGGACGTCAGCATCTTCTTGTTGATGAGGACGTTCATGCTCACGATGAACAGCGGCACGACGAAGCTCTGGACGAGCAGCGCCCGGTCCCGGTAGAGAAGCCGCAGGTCCTTCAGCACGATGCCGCGCAGCATCCAGCGGCTTCCGGCGATCGCGCGCCGGATGCGCGTCCGGCTCCCCTGGTAGGCGCCCGTCTGGGAGACCAGGCCGTCCCGCACCAGCCGGGACGTGACGCCGAGGCCCAGGAACAGGAAGAGCCCCGCGTAGGCGACGAGAAGACCCCATCCCGCAAGGGATACAAGGCCCCCGCGGGAGAGCAGGACCGGCATGCCCCACCACGTCCACGCGAGCGCCCCGGGCAGGGAAGCGGCCGCCTCGAAAAACCACGGCGGCGTGGGCTCCCGCATGGCCGTGTACATCACGCCGAAGAAGCAGACGATGCCCGCCAGCGCGAAAACGGCCTGCAGATTCTTGAGGCGCGAGCGGCTCACGCGCTTTCGGAGGAACGTCTCGAACAGAAGACGCGGGCACGCCAGCGTGACGAGCAAGTAGACCGTCACGACGAGGGCGGGGGCGAGGCCCGCCCAGCCGAATCCCGCATGCCAGAAGAGCGCGAAGCAAAACGGCAGGAGCAGGAACCACCCCATGAGGTTGAAGAGCGCGTACTCGACGATCTTGGAGGCGAACAGCACGACGGCCGGCGCCGGGAACGTGAAGAGCCACTCCAGCGCCCATTCCACCTGGCCGAGGTCCTGGTTTCCGGACCCCAGGTGGAAGAAGAGGAGCGTGAACCACAGCAGGCCGATGAGCGCCGAAAGCCCCGAGCACACCACCCGCCGTCTTGCCCCCAGCCCCGGAAACAGGGGCTTGCCGAAGGGAAGGACCTGCGGCTCTTCGGTCTCGGGGACGGCCTCGGCCCCCTTCTCCTCGAACGCGCGCATCCAGGCGTCGACCTTCTCCGCCTCCTCCCCGGTCGGCGGGCCCTCCGGGAAGGCCAGAACCCACCGTCTCCCCTCGCGGCGGATCACCGCCTTGCGACCGATTTCCTCGAAAAAGAGTTTCCGTGCGTTGACGAGCAGATTCCTGCGTTGCGTCTCGACATCCACGTCCTCCGCCGCGCCGCGGACTTCCACAACGTCTCCCGGCAAGACGGAGGGGGACGGCCACCGTTCGAGATCCTCGAGGTCTTCCGCGATGTCGCGAAGCGACGACGCGGTTCCCGGCCGGACCCCGTCGCGGTTCCGGCCGGCCGCCCCGTGGACGATGCGGCCCACGACCATGAACGAGAGGTGGAGGCAGGTGAACGCCATCACGACCGTGGCGAAGAGCAAGAGGACCGTGACGGCGGGACGCGAGCGCCTCTTTCCGGGCGTGGCCGTCCGCCCGCTCCGGAAGGCGTCGCCCTTCTTGCCGGCGCCCCGGCGCGCGAGGGCCCCGCCGATCCGGTTGCGCCAGCGCAGGAAGGCGACGCGCAAGAGAAGGCGGACGACGCTGAGATGGCTGGGTCTTGCGGTCATACACGCTCGCGGATCGTCACGCTTCGGAAGGGGCCTCCCCCTCCTCCCCGGTCTCTCCCGCCGTGACGGAGAAGAAGATCTCCTCCAGGGAGGCGTCCTGCGCGCGCGTCTCCCGCAACGCCTGGAGGCGGCCTTCGGCCGCGAGCGCGCCGCGGTAGAGGATGCCCACGCGGGGGCTCAGCTTCTCGGCCTGGTCGAGGAGGTGGGTGGAGAAGAAGACGGAGACGCCCCCGTCCGCCTGTTCCCGGACCAGATCGCGCATGATGCGGGTGGCGTAGGGGTCGAGTCCGTTGGTCGGCTCGTCGAGGATGAGCAGCGAGGGCGCATGGAGCAGGGCGCAGATGATGCCGAGCCTCTTCTTCATGCCCCGGGAGTAGTTGGCCGCGAACTCCTCGAGCGCGTCGCCGAGGCCGAACCGCTCGATCAGGGGGTCGGCGGCGCGGCGGACGGAGCGTCCGTCGAGCCCGTGCATCTCGCCCGTGAACTGGATGACTTCCCGGCCCTTGAGGTAGTCGTAGAAGACCGGGTCGTCCGGCAGGTAGCCCACGCGCCGCATGACGTCCACGCGTTCGCGGAAGCAGTCGCGCCCGTCGATGCGCAGGCGCCCCTCGCTCGGCTGGAGGATGCCCATGAGCATGCGGATGGTGGTGGTCTTTCCCGCGCCGTTGGGGCCGAGCAGGGCGTAGATCTCCCCGCGGGGAACCGTGAGGTCCAGGTTCCGGACCGCCTCGAAGTCCCCGTAGCGCTTGTGGGCGTTCCGGATCTCGATGATGGGCGTTTCGTCGGCCATGGGCGCCTTCGTCGCGTAGCAGGGATCCCGATTATAACGCGAAAGCGCCCTCATTTCCGCTCGGGCGTGTCCGGGGGCGAAGAAGGTTTTTCGGGCGGGGAGCATGCTCCGGGGCGCGCCGCGTCCCGGCCGGCGTCAGGGCGCAGTCAGGTGGAGACGCCGGCTTTCGGCAGGATCACCCGCATCAGGATGAACCAGGCCGCGAGCACGGCGACCAGGACGAGAATCGATTTCCAGTCCATCGGAGCCCTTTCCACGCCCCCGCATCCCGGGGGCGAATCCAGCGTAGCGGATTTTCGCGTCCGTCCGCAAGGGCCGTGGATTGACGAGACATTCAAGGAAGTTCTTTTCGACGCGGAGAACGCTGATACCAAGCTGAGCTACGCTGGGGAGGAACGGAGGAGAGGGTGCTTTCCTTCCCGAAAAAATCCTCAGCGTTCTCAGGGTCGAAAGAAGATGGGTTCACCCATCTGAAATCTGTATCCGGCGACAGCGCGAATGGCTCGGCGCCGTTCGTTGACGCGCCGGGCCGGGCCGCATAGGATGGCACCGACGTGGAACGCCCCTTCGACGCGCCGGTTTCCGGCGCTTCCCGTGTGCGATGAAGATCCTGCTCGTCAAGCCGAAAGCCCGCCTGGCCACGATCACGGAGCTGAACGGCCTCATTCTCCTGGAGCCGCTGGAGCTCGGATACGTGGCCGCGGCGGTGCCCGGTCGCCACGAGGTCCGGGTGCTGGACCTGCGCCTGGCCCGCCGGCCCCGCAAGGTCTTCGAGAAGGCGCTGAAGACCGGCCGGCCCGACGTGGTCGGGTTCTCGGGCTACACGCACGAGGCCCGGCAGGTGATCGACCTCGCGGCGCGGGTGAAGGAGCGCTTCCCCGGGACGAAGGTCGTCGTGGGGGGGCACCACGCCACGGTCCTGCCCGACACCTACGACGTCCCCGCGGTGGACGCGATCGTCCGGGGCGAGGGCACGGCGCCCTTCCGGGCGGTCGTGGAGGCCCTGGAGGCGGACCGGCCGCTCACGGGGATCCCGAACGTTGCGGTGCCGGGCGAGCGGTCCGAGGCGTCGTTCGGCGGTCTTCCGGTGCACCCGGAACTCGACACGGTTCCCGATCCCCGGCGGGATTTGTGGGACCCGGACGCCTACACGACCGCCTGGACGACGGAGGAACACCCGCCGGGGCGGACGATCTTCCCGCCCGTGGCCATGGTCCGGACCTCCTACGGTTGCCGGATGGAGTGCAGCTTCTGCGTGGTGCCCAAGCTCTGCCGGCGGAAGCACATGGTCCGCTCCCCCGCCCGGGTGGCCGCGGAGCTGGCCCGTCTTCCCCAGGAGCACATCTACCTCTGCGACGACGAGACCTTCATCAACCCGGGGCACGCCGAGGCGGTGGCGGAGGCGATCGCGAGGAAGGGGGTGAAGAAGCGCTACTACGCGTGGGCCCGTTCCACCACGGTCCTTCGCCATCCGGAGCTCTTCGAGAGGTGGAAGCGGATCGGCCTCGACGTCGTGTTTCTCGGTTTCGAGGCGACGACGGACGAGGAGCTCGAGAAGTTCGCCAAGCACGCCAAGGTGGAGGACAACCAGCGCGCCCACGCGCTGCTCCGGGAGCGGAAGATCGCCGTGCACGCGGGCTTCATGGTGGCCGCCGATTTCACGGAAGAGCAGTTCCTGAGGCTCCGCGAGACGGTGGAGGCCATGCCGCCGGCGCAGGTGACGTTCACGGTCTACGCGCCGTCGCCGTGCAGCGAGGCGTGGGAGGAGGAGCGCCGCGAGAGGCGCTGGGTCTGCGACCCGTACGACCTGCACGACTGCATGCACCCGCTGGTGCCCACGGCCGTGCCCTTGAAGCGCTTCTACCGCGAGCTCGCCTCGCTGGTCTGGGCCAGCGGGCGGAAGAACCCGCTTCGGTGGGTGGGGCCGAAGATCCCGTTGCGGGACGTGGCGCGCGTCTTCTTCGCGACGTGGCGCTACACGCGGGCGCTCAAGAGGGCGTACAGGGATTTTCCGGAGGGCGTCCGGTAGCGGGAGCGACGACCGTTTGATCTTCATGAGACGTTTGGTCGGTTTTCCTGTATACTCTCGCAGTTCCTTTTGAGAGGAGCGCATGCAATCTTCGCGGCACGTTTTGTGCGTCTACCCCTACCGTTCCGAGCTCGGCCGCCGCAACGGGTTCTATCCGCCGCTGGGGCTCGAGATCATCGCCAGCGCGCTTCAGCCGTTTTTCGACGCGGTCGACGTCTACGACCTGCGCCATGAGACGGGGAACGCCGTCGACTTCCTCAAACCGGACACCGACCTCGTGTGCTTCTCGGTGAACTGGGAACGCGAGGTCGACGCCGTGCAGGAGCAGATCCGCTCCATTCCGCCGGGGATCCCCACCATCGTGGGCGGGCGGCACGCGACGGAGATCCCGGAGACGTGGCTCGCGGACTGCCCGAACATCGACATCCTCGTGAGGGGAGACGGCGAGGAGATCATCGAGGAGATCGCCGGGGGCCGGCCGCTCGACGAGGTCGACGGCATCAGCTACCGTGTCGACGGACGCATCGTTCACAATCGCGTGCGGCAGAACGACACCGTCCGCGAAGATCTCTACCCGGACAGGAAACGCCGACGCTACGCGTATTCGCTGGACCAGGGCGGAATCAAGGGGCGTCCGTTCGACACGATGTCCTCCTCCCGCGGATGCCCGTTCAACTGCTCGTTCTGCTCGTTCAGCCGGAACCCGTGGGGCGCGAAGCGTCCCTGGTCCGCCCGGTCTCCCGAATCGGTCGTCCGCGAGATCGAAGAGATCGACGCCTACGTCGTCGGTTTCATCGACGACAACTTCACCCACGACATGGATCGCGTGGAGGCCATCTGCGATCTCATCCTGGCGCGGGGCATCCGCAAGCGGTTCATCGCGAACGCCAGGGTCGAGGTCGCGCGCAGGCCCGAGGTCCTCGAGAAGATGGAGCGCGCGGGCTTCTCCATGCTGCTATTGGGGATCGAGTCCGCGCAGGACAAGACGCTACGCTCCATGAGAAAGGGCTTCAACACGAGATTGCTGAGGGAGTACTTCCGCGTGCTGCGGCACAGCCGGATGGTTCTCTTCGGCTACTTCATCATCGGGAACATCGGCGAATCGGAAGAGGAGATGATGCAGATCGCCCCCTTCGCCCGCGACCTGGGGGTGGACGTCATCCAGCTGACGGTGCTCCGGAACGAACGGTACTCCACTATCGAGGAACTCGTGGCCGCGAACCCGGGGTATCACATCGCCTCGGACGGACTCGTCTATTCGGACCGATACCCGCCCGAGCGCCTCCAGAAGATCCGGCGCCGGATCCACAAGAAATTCTACGGGCCCCAGCAGCTGCTCAAGATTCTCAGAAAGGCCGTCTGGAGCCGCGTTCCCACCCTGCGCGTGTTCTCGAGGCTGCCGGGTTTTCTCCTGGGGCAAGCGGTCGCTCGCTTCCGGCGAAAACGGATGCGCCGCAGGCGAAGACGCCTGGCCGCGCTTGCGGAGGCCGACATGGCCCGGGCGCCCTCCTCCCGGTGACCCATCGAGGAATGGCGAGTTTGATGGAAGTCCGTCCCCGCTCCTCGACAGTCGCGTCGGGAAGCGAAGGGTGCAGGGTTCTCTTCCCGCCTTCCTTGACCCTCCCGGGGGTCGGGGCTATGATCTCGTGTGGTCCTGACCCGTCCGCGTGGGCGGCATTTCTTTCGGGCGTCCGGCATGCCGAAAATCCTCGTCCTCCAGGGCCCCGACGCGGGAAAGACGTTCGACGTCGGGCGCCATGCCCTCGTCGGCCGCGCTCCCAGGGTCCACGTGAAACTGACCGATCCCCGCGTGTCCCGGTGGCATTTCCAGATCAACCACCAGGAAGACGGGTACCTGCTGGAGGAGCTCTTCGGCCGGCGCCCCGTTTCGGTGGCCGGGGACCCGGTCTCGGGCAAGAGCCCCCTGCGACACGGAGACATGATCCAGCTGGCCGACACCGTGCTCCTGTTCAGCGAGGACGAGACGCTGGACGTTCCCGAGGATCTCCTCGAGGGGGAGGAGGAAGCGCTGGCCCGGATCACCCGCTACCGCAGCAAGATACAGTCCGTCGATACGGATCTCGTGGAACTCGCCGGCGAACCGGCGCGCCAGGAACGGCTCATGCGCCAGGTGCTGCACTTCAGCCGCCTGATCGGGTCCCTGGACGAGGAGCCCCGGATCTTCGCTTCCATCCTCGATTTCATCTTCGAGGCCGTCCGGGCCGAACGGGCCACGATCCTTCTGCTCTCCGAGACCCGGGACCGCTTCCGGATCGTGGCGCGCCGGCAACGCCGGCCCGGGGCGGACGACATGCAGGCCTCCGCGAGCCGCGCCATCCTTCGCGAGGTCTACCGCACGCGGGACCAGCTTCTCCTGGAGGACGCCCAGGACGACGAGAGGTTCGACGCGAGCCAGAGCGTCTCGGACCAGCACATCCGGGCCGTCATGGCCGTGCCCCTGGTGCACAAGGACGAGTTCCTCGGCGCCGTGGTCGTGGACTCCACCACGCGCAAGGGCGCCTTCACCAAGGAGGATCTCAACCTCCTCGGCGTCCTCGCCCAGCACGCCGCCACGGCCCTCGAGCGGGCGCGCCTCTCGCAGGAGGTGAGGGTCAAGATCCTCCTCGAGCACGAGATCGAGCTGGCCGGCTCGATCCAGCAGCGGGTCCTGCCCGAGGAACTCCCGCACCGGAAGGACGTCGAGCTCTTCGGCACCATGATCCCCGCGCAGGGCGTGGGGGGCGACTACTACGACTTCCTGGAGGAAGGGGACGACCTCTACCTCGCCATCGGCGACGTCGCGGGAAAAGGCATCAACGCGGGGCTCGTGATGATGATGGCGAGGACCTACTTCCGCTCCCTCGTCGAGGTCTACGAGGATCCCGGAGACATCGTGACGAGCCTCGACAGGCACATCGCCAGCGACACGGCCGCGAACTACTTCATGAGCTTCCTCCTCGCCCGGTGGCGGCCGGGCGGCGACGCGCTGGAGGTCTGCGGCGCCGGCCACGAACACCTGCTCCGCTACGCCGGCGAAACGCGCGAGGTGTCCGCACACAGGGCGGGAGGCATGGTGCTGGGCATCGCCTCGAACCCGGGGAAGAAGCGCGAGGTCCAGAACGTGCCCTTCCGCGCGGGCGACGTCATCCTCCTCTACTCCGACGGCGTCACGGAAGCCCGGAACGAGAAGGGGGACCTCTTCGAGCTGCACCGGCTCCTGGACGCCTTCCGGAGCAACGCGGGCCTGCCGCTCAAGACCCTCGTCAACAACGTCCTCGATCAGGTCCAGCATTTCACGGCCGCCCACCCCCAGAACGACGACATCACGCTGCTGGCCACCCGGCGATTGAAGTGAAACCCGGCAGGAGAGGGACAATGGATCCGCAACGCTTCGGACTCCCCGCGGCGCACCCCGACTACGTCGAGGAGAACGTCCGCTTGATGGGGGAGCTCGTTCGGGTCGGCACCCTCAAGGTCGACGACCTCTCGGACATCGTCCCCCTGGCCAACGATCCCGCCGGCATCCCCCTGGGGACCTCCCTGATGGAGCACGGCCTGCTGGACCGCGACGCCCTGGCCGCCTTTTTCCGCAGCCTGCCCGCCAAGCTGGCGTGGTGCCCCGGTTGCGGCGCCCCCCGCCTCACCCCGAAGCCATTCGACGGCGATCCCTGCCCCGCGTGCGGCGCGGGTCTCGTCCTGCTCGAGCTCGCTTCCCCTTCCGCGGAACCCCCGCCCGAGCGGTTCGAACTCGGCCCGGCGCTCGGCGAGGGGGGGCTCGGGCGCGTCCGGCTGGGCCGGGACCTCCGCCTGGGGCGGGAGGTGGCCATCAAGGAGATGAAGGAGGGCGCCCATGCGCCCGCCGTGCGGGAGCGCTTCCTCCGCGAGGGCCGGGTGGCCGGGGCCTTCGTCCATCCCCACATCGTCCCCGTCTACGACGTGGGCATCCGGGAAGAAGCGGGGCGCTCGGTCCCCTACTACGTCATGGGCCGGATCGAGGGGCGGGACCTCTCCGAGATCCTCCGCGCCGTGGAGCGGGGATCCTTCGATCCTGATTCCCCTGATCCTTTTAAGGGAAAGGGGAAAGCGGGATCCCCAAGAAAGAATCAGGTTGATCAGTCTGCCCCGAAGGGGCATCAGGTCAATCAGGATCGAAAAGATCCGCGGAAAGAGTTCTCCAGGCCGCGCCTGCTGCGCATCTTCCAGGACGTGTGCCAGGCCGTGAGCTACGCCCACCACCACGGCGTGATCCACCGCGACCTCAAGCCGGCCAACGTCATGGTCGGCACGTACGGCGAGGTCTACGTGGTGGACTGGGGACTGGCGAAGGTGCTGACCCCAAAGGAGGACCCGGCCGCGACGAGGGTCATACCCGGCATGCCACTCGAGCCTGATGCCTCTGATTTCGATTCTGATCTACATGATATCAGGAAGGATTATGTGGTTGAGAAATACAAGCATTCTGAGATATCGGGAAAGATCATAGGTTGCTATTTCGAGGTTTATAACCGTCTTGGTCCCGGCCACAAGGAGAAAGTCTACGAAAAGGCCCTGGTTTACGAGCTGAGGAAAGTCTTCACGAACGTGAAATCTCAGGAGTTCCTCACGGTCCGCTACAAGGAAATCGTAGCGGGGGAGTACTGCACGGACATCCTGGTCGAAGAGAAGGTGATCGTCGAACTGAAGGCCGTCAAGTCGCTCGTGAAAGTACACGAAGTTCAGGTAGTCAATTATCTCACGGCCACCGGGATCGAAGTCGGGCTGCTCCTGAATTTCGGAGGAGACGATCCAGAATTCAAGAGGAAGTTCCTCACCAAATCCTCCTTCCCGAAATCCGATCATGTTGATCAGCAAGAAGATCATGTTGATCAGGGTCGGAAAGAACTGCCTCTGATCTCGGTCGATGGGGAGATTGTCGGCACGCCCGCCTACATGCCTCCAGAGCAGGCGCGGGGGCGGATGGACGAGGTCGACGAGCGCTCCGACGTCTACAGCCTCGGCGCCATCCTCTACGAGATCCTCACCCTGCGGCCGCCGTTCGAGGGCCCGTCACACGACGAGGTCCTCCGCCAGGTGACCGCGGGGACGCTCGAACCTCCCACGTCGCGCGTCACCGCCTTCCTGGGCAAGGTGCCCCGGGCGCAGGAGGGCCCCCCGCCCTCCCTGGAACGGGTCCCGCCCCTGCTCGAATCGGTGGTGCTTCGAGCCATGGCGCGAAGGCGGGAGGACCGGTTCGCGACGGTGAAGGATCTGGAGGAGGAAATCCGCAGCTTCCTGGACGGCGAGAAGCAGAGGCGGTACGAGCACGAACGGGCCCGGGCCAAGATCGAGGAAGGCAAGGCGCTGGTGGAGGCGATGGAGAGGACGCGGACCGAACATGGAGAGGCCGTGAAGAAGAGGGATGCGATCCGCCAGGAGATCAAGCCCTTCTGGCCGGTGGAGCGCAAGCGGCCGCTCTGGGCGCTGGAGACGAAGGTCACCGCGCTCGAGGAGGCCATCATCGATCTCTTCAACGGGGCCGCGGGCGCCTTCCAGGGCGCCCTGGAGTTCGAGCGGGGCAACCCCGAGGCGAGGGCCGCGCTGGCCGATTTGTACTGGGAGCAGTTTCTGCGCGAGGAGGAAGCCGGCGACCGGGCGGAAATGCGACGCTTCGAGGGCCTGGTCCGGCAATACAACGACGGGCAGTACGACGACCGGCTGAAGGGCGACGGGACGCTTGCGGTCGCCACCCGGCACTTCCCCTGCCGCTGCATGCTCGACGGTCGGATGGTCGCTCCGCAGGAACTGGGTGGAAGTGTAGAGTGTGGAGTGTCTAGTGTAGAGAAGACCGGAAAGGATACTGAACACTCTACACTTGACACTGAACATTTCACCCAATGCGGTGTCATGGGCTACCACCCCTTCTCGGGCCGGGCGCTCGAGCCGCTTGCGCAGAACCAGAGCGAAGCGCCTTCGGGGCCGGCCGGCGGCCCCGGGGGAGCCGAGGGCCTGGGCGCGCTGGAGCCGGAGGAGCCCGTGCGGTTGAAAGTGCACGGGGATGCGTGCGCCACGGCGCCCCTGGAAGGCGCGGACGCGTGGCTGTTCCAGTACGAGGAAAGAGATCGGATTCTGGTTCCCTGCAAGCCCGCGCTGCCTGGTTCCCCTGATCCGCCTTCGCCTGGTTTTCATGGTGCAAGGGCTTCGGCGGAGACGGATCAACCTGACCGGAGCGGGCGCGCCGGCAAACCGTCCGAGTCCTCAGACCTTCCGCCCAAGGATGTTCTCGACCGCCTCTATGATCACAACTCGCCTTACCGCCCGACGGAAGGTTTGCATTTGGGAAAAACCCCGATCCCTCCGTTCAAGATACCGATGGGCTCGTACCTCTTGGTTCTTGCATACCGGCCGGATGGCTCGCCGGGAGGCTCGCCCTCCAAGATAGCACCTTTGGAGGGCGAGGGTCCTCCCGAGCCGACTGCTTCCGATCAGGGAGATCCGGCAAGAATGGATAAGGTCTTCGCGCCCGTCCGCGTGCCCGTGTATATCCGGCGGAACGCGGAGGAATCTGTGGACGTGACCCTCTTCCGGGAGGAAGAAGTCCCCCCGGGTTTCGTTCACGTGCCGGCCGGGGCCTTCCTCTTCCAGGGCGACAAGGAAGCCCGGTTTTCGTTGCCGAAACAGACCCTCGCGACCGAGGACTTCTTCCTGAAGAAATTCCACGTGACCTGCGGCGAGTATCTGGCGTTTTTGAACGACCCCGCGCGGCCCGACGGCGAGGCCCCGGCGCCGGCCGACCCGGCCGCGCACGCTCCCCGGGAATCGGGGACGGCCGACGTCTACTGGCCCCGGGACGCGCAGGGCCGTTTTGCGATTCCCACCGCGGCCTGGATCGAAGAGGCCGGCTTGGGAAGCGGCGGGAGCGGCGCGGCCCCGGTCCGGTTCCGGCGGCTCCAGTCCGTCTCCGCGGACTGGGAGGCGGACTGGCCGGTGATCGGCGTTTCGTGGAACGACGCCATGGCCTACGGCGCGTGGTGGGGCCGGACGAACGCATTCCTGGCGACCCTGCCCCCCCACGTGGAATGGGAAAAAGCGGCCCGCGGTACGGACGGGCGGTACTTTCCGTGGGGCCCGGAAAGCGACGCGACGTTCTGCAACACGCTGTTTTCCCACGAAACGGGGCCCCGGCCCCTTCCCGTGGACAGCTTCGGGAAGGACGAATCGCCCTACGGCGTCCGCGGCATGAGCGGGAACGCTGCGGAACGGTGCCTCGATCTGTCGGAACAGCTGCACTCGAACGCCCGCGTGGTCCGCGGCGCGGGTTTCAGGAATTCGCCGCAATTCTCGCGCGTCGCCAACGCCGGGTACTACCCCGCCCACCTCATCCTCGCCGACCTCGGCTTTCGCATCTGCGTCCGGGTACGGACGCGCACGCCGAAGGCGAAGCGGATCTGAGGCCTCTATGCTCGACGCTTACGTCACCTGCCGGTCTTCTCGCCCCGTTCCAGGACGCAACGCGTCGGATCACCCACTCGATCACTCAACCACCTTGCTTCCTGCCCACCCGAAGCCCCTTTGCGCCCTTTGCGTCTTGGCGAGAGAAAAGCCGCGGCGTGGCGGGACTCGCGTGTCGAAGGATGGCGGGGGCAGGCTGACGTTCGTAGTGAGCCACGGAGCGAAGGCGGAGTGGCGCAGCCACCCGGGCCGCGGTGCTGCGGACAGGATGTCCGCGATCCAACCTGAAGTGCGCCGGCTGGACCCGCCGTCGCCGCCTTGCACAGACGAGGGCTATGGCGGGGAACAGCCGGCGGTCCCCGCAAACGCGGCACCGCTCATGGCGCCTTGCCCTTGACGGTGGAAAACGGTCGTGCGAGGATCGTCCTCTCCGACGCACGCCTCCTTGGAAGACGAAAACCATGGACGGACCGGAAACCTTCACGTTCGCGCCGATCGGCGTCATCCGGACGCCGTACAAGGAAAACGCGCCGTACCAGCCGATCGAACACGACGAGGGCGAGTTCGTCATCCACGTGGACCCGCGCTACCGCGACGGCCTCGACGCGCTCGAAACCTTCCGCTACCTCTACGTCCTCTATGCGATCCACCGCCTCGCGCGCGAGCCGGACATGGACGTGGTCCCGCCGTGGGCCGGCGGCAAGAAGATCGGCCTCTTCGCGAGCCGCGCCCCCGCCCGCCCCAACCCGATCGGCTTGAGCGTCGTGCGGCTGCTCGAGATACGCGACAACCGGGTCTATACCTCGGGCATGGACGTGTTCGACGGCACCCCCCTGCTCGACCTCAAGCCCTACCTCAAGGATCTCGACGCCAAGACCGACGCGAACCATGGCTGGGTCGAGGATCTGGAGGATCGGGATCACCTGATGCTGCACATCAAGGGCATCCCGCACGACGCGTGACGTCGCCGTGGAAATGCGAGAACACCACGTCGGAGGCCTGCGCCAGTCTCTTGAGGATGACCTCGCGCGCGTCTTCCCCGGCCGCCACCTGCAGCGGATGGGGGAGAAGCCCGGAGCGCCGGTCCCCGAGGGCCGCCCCGGGGTCGATCACGACCCGCCGGCCCGCCGCGGTCACGGCGCAGGAGAGGCCGCGGACCCCCAGCGATTCGGACGCCGTGGACCGGCGCGGTCTCAGCGCCGGGATTTCCGGAAACGGAAGATCCTCCCCCGCACCAGCTGGCCGTCGTGGACGAGGCGGCGCCTCGCTTCTCCCTGCAGGACGAAGCCCGCGTTCCGGACCTCGCCGAGCGCTTCCCGGAAGGTCCAGCGGTAGCTGTTCAGGTGGGTGAAATAGCAGGAAAGGATGCCGCCCGGCTTGAGGATCCGGGCGACGTGCTCGAGCGTCGCGCGCCGGTCCTTCTCGTTGGGGAGATACCCCCGGTGCAGCATGTCGTAGAGAAGCGCGATGTCGACCGCGCCGTCCGGGATCCGGGCCGCCCGGCTTCGGGAAAGGTCGGCCCGCACGAGCCGGACGTTGCCGAGCGCTTCCTTTCGCGCGGATCGCTTCAGCGTCTTCAGGACCTCGGCGTTCCGGTCCACGGCGTAGACCACGCCGCAGTCGCCGACGATGCGCGCGGCCGGAAGCGTGAACCGCCCGTCGTGGCACCCGAGGTCGGCCACGCAGGAGCACGCCCGGACGCCGACCCTTTTCAGGAATCCTTCCCCACAGCGCCGGAACCATCGCCCGGATCTCTTCTCGTCCTGCTTCCTGCTCATGTCGTGGCCCGTCGGATCGACGCGTTGTCTACCGCTCGGAGAGGATTCCCTGGATCTCCTTCCAGGCCGCGCGGATGGCGTCCGCCGCTTCGCTTGGGCCGTACGCGACGACCGTCTCGCCCGCCATCAGCGCGTCGTTGACGACGCGGTCGAAGGGGATCCGGCCGATGACCCGTGCCCCCCGGGCCCCGGCGATCTGTTCGATGCGGCGGGCCTGTCCCGCGCTCAGATCCGCCTTGTTGATGACCACCGCCGCTCGAACCCTGAAATGCTGCGCCAGTTCCAGGACCCGTTCCATGTCGTGCACGCCGGATACCGTGGGTTCGGTGACGATCACGACGAGGTCCGTTCCCGACACGGACGCGATGACCGGGCAGCCCGTTCCCGGCGGGCCGTCGCCCAGGATCAGTTCCTGCTTCAATTCGCGGGCGAGCTGTGCGGCCCGGTTGCGAACCTGGGTGACGAGACGGCCGGAATTCTCCTCGGCGATGCCCAGCCGCGCGTGGGCCATCGGCCCCTGCGCCGTCGAGGAGACGTACCAGCGCCCGGTCCGGTTCTTCTCGCCCTGGATGGCGCCTTCCGGGCACACGAGCGGACAGAGCCCGCAGCCCTCGCAGGCCAGCGGTTCGATGCGAAAGGTGAGGACGCCGTCCCCCTCGACGGGGGGGCCGTCCTGCCGGATGGCGTCGAAGTGGCACATCGTAGCGCACGTGCCGCAGGCGGTGCACTTCGCGGGGTCGATGCTCGCCTTGATGCCGCCGAAGAAATCGTGCGCCTCCCGGACCGCCGGCGCCAGGAGAAGGTGCAGATCGGCTGCGTCCACATCGTTGTCCGCGAGGATCTTGTTCTCGGCCAGGTGGGCGAGCGATGCGGCCACCGTGGTCTTCCCCGTGCCCCCCTTGCCGCTGATGATCGTGATCTCGCGATAGTTCTCCGCCGACCCGACGGGAAAGGCCGCCCCGCCCTCCTCCGCCGTCTCGAAGATCTCTTCCTCGGGAACCGGCACCGTGTTCGTCTGCAGATGGTCGAAGACATCCAGCAGGTTCTCGCGCAGATCGTCAAACCGATCGACCAGCACCTCGCCCTCGGCGTAGGCCTCCGCGTACTCCCTCTTGAAGGGGATGCGGCCGGAGACGGGCAGTCCGATCTCCTCGGCGTACGCGGCGATCATCCGGTCTTCCCCGTCGGAGCGGTTGACGAGGATCCCCGTGGGGACCTCCAGCTTCAGGGACAGCCCCACCGCGAGTTTCAGGTCGTTGAGACCGAACGGCGTGGGTTCGGTCACGAGCAGGGCGGCGTCGGCGCCCTCCACGGCTTCGACCACGGGGCAGGCCGTGCCGGGGGAGGCGTCGATGATGTTGATGGCGTCCGGGTCGATGAACGCCTTGACGGCCCGCACGACGTTGGGGGCGAGTGCTTCGCCCACGTCGAGGAGCCCGTGCGCGAAGACGAACGGCTCGCTCGTGGGCGTCGCCTGGACGGTGCCGATCGGGGTTTCGACTTCGGTCAGCGCATCTTCGGGACACACGTAGGCGCAGACCCCGCAGGAATGGCACAGTTCCTTGAAGATCAGGACCTTCTCCTTGACGACGGCGATCGCGTTGTAGTTGCAGGCCTCGGCGCATTCCCTGCACGCGGTGCATCGGTCCGGATCCCACACGGGCTTGGGCACGGTGACCCGTTCCTCGTGGGTGAAGTCCGGACGGATGAACAGATGGTCGTTCGGCTCCTCCGCGTCGCAATCCAGGAGGCGGACCTGCTTTCTCCGGTCTTCGGGCCGGTTCTTCTCACGCTCGGCGAGCGCGCGGGCGAGGTTCACCGCGAACGTCGTCTTTCCCGTCCCTCCCTTTCCGCTGGCAACGGTGATGATCACGTCTGGAATTCCTTTCTGTTCGTTTCCGCTTTCATGGTTACGATGACTGTACGATTCATTCTAACCATCCTGTTGTTTCTCCCCGAGAACTTCAAGGACGTTCGGAACCGAGCCATTCGCGGTGCAGGTCGGATCGCGGACATCCTGTCCGCAGCACCTCGGCCCGAATGGCTGCGCCACTCCACGCTTCGACAGGCTCAGGGTGGTGGTGAGCAAGGTCGAACCACTTCGCACCGTGGCTCACTACGAACGTCAGCCTGCACTCAATCCGAAAACGGCTACAGCGCGAATGGCTCGAGCGCGGGCTTGACCTTCTTGATCCGTGCACCGGGGCTCATCTCGTGCAGAGCCTGAAGATTTCGCCCCGGAAACCCGCCCCGTCGTGGCCGCCGCCGAGGAAGCAGAACCGATCGGCCTGGTTCTCTCCGCGGTGGCTCCAGGCATGCGCGGCCGTAGAGGAAATGAGAATTGGGAAGGAAAATCCTTCGGCGCGTTCCCGGGTTTTTGGGAACGCGCCGGAGAAAGCGGAATCGGCGATTGCGCCGATCGCAGTAGACGGGGTTTTTCGGCTAGGGAGCGAGGACCCGTTTTTCCACACGGGCCCAGGACCGCAAGGCCACGCGGAACGGGGTCGCGAACGCGTACCCCGCGTGCCGGCCCACCACGCCGCCGAAACGGCCCAGGTGGGAGGTCGCGAATCCGGCCGCGGCCATGGCGCGGATGGACGCCTTGCGGCGCAAGGCGGCCGCCTTGAGCTGCACGGGCCCCACGGCGCAGCGGAACCGGTGGGAGATCTTCTTCCACCGGTTCGGCGCCTCCTCGACGACGGGCGCCTCCTCGACGACGGGCGGCTCCTCGGCGAGGGCCGGGACGCCCAGGGCCTCGAAGCCTCCGTCGTTGAAGGTCCGGATCCAGCGCCGGACCGTGCCGGGGCTTCGTTGCAGGGCTTTCGCGATCGCGGGCGCGGTCCGCCCGGTCGCGGAGAGTTCCAGGGCGATGACCCTCTCCCGCCCGGGAACGCCGGCGGCAGCGGCGCGAAGCGCCTTCAGGGTCGCCTGTTCCTCGACATCGAGTTCGCGTACGAAGACTCTTTTTCCGGCCATGATTTCCCCTTCCAAGACACAAGGCTCTCTCCCCCTTGATCGGCGGAAACGGCGGTGGACTTGAGCCTTTTTCGGATTGCGCCCTCTCTCTTCGACCATCCTTCTCCCTGCGGGGGAGCCGGTATGCGGACGATCACGTCCCTTTCCTCCCCCTCCCCGATTTCGAACACGAAATCCTGCTCACATGTCAACGGTAAAGACACGGCCCCTATCCCTCAATTCCCGAGTCCACTCCCGCTTCCGGCCGTCCCCCGGGAGATCGGCATGAAAATGGAACGGGCCGGATCGAGGATCCGGCCCGTTCGGGAATTCGTGGATCTTATTTTCGCGCGTTGAAACACTCGCGGCAGTACACGGGACGGTCGCCCTTGGGTTCGAAGGGAACGGTCGTCGTCATCCCGCAATCGGCACAAACGACTTCGGTTTCCTTTCGACCTCCCCCGTACCCTCCGCCGCCTTCGCCCCTGTCCGATTTCCGGGCGCGACGGCAGGCGGGGCACCGCTTCGGATCCTGGAACCCCTTGCTCGAGAAGAACTCCTGGTCCTTCTCCGTGAAGACGAACGTCTCTCCGCAGTCTCCACAGGTCAAATCTCGATCTTCTCCCATTTTTTCCTTTCCGGATGGGCTGTCGCCACACCCTGACGATGAAACAACCGCCTCCCAACGCGAGGCGAGAACTCGATGCCAGGAATGCAAAGGGGATTGGAGTGCCCTCGGTCTCTTCATGGCATGCCAGAGTGTCATGATTGCAGATCCGCGGGGAATTGCAAGGAATTCCCGGCGACGGGGGGGGTTCTCGCTCTCGCCGGCGACCTTCCGAAACATACAACCGGGGGAGAGGGTCGCGCTGCCGTCCCCCCACCCACGAGGAGACATGGGAGTCGCTCTGTTCGGCTGCCGGCAGAAAGGACTTCCTGTACGTGGCGGACACCAAACTCTGCAACGGGGAAGCCATGGAGTACATCGACCGCCGCGGAGGGCGGTTCGTGACGGTGATTCCACGGAACAGGCGGGAGGATCCGCATTTCCGGGAATGGATCCAGACGCACGAACCGGACTGGGAGAAGGTTTGGGACCG
The DNA here is from genome assembly GCA_964508045.1 of uncultured Planctomycetia bacterium. Classification (GTDB taxonomy): domain Bacteria; phylum Planctomycetota; class JAKEIC01; order JAKEIC01; family CAZDSO01; genus CAZDSO01. The sequence goes on from CAZDSO010000015.1 coordinate 36,224, forward strand.
GTGCAAACCGCAGAAGAAAAATATTTCACAGAGGCCTTGACTCCCTGGCCATTTGAGTACATTATGTAGTCAGGCTGCGGGTTTCGTTTACAGGCAATCTTGGAATATTCAGATTGAAAGCCCTCACCGAGAACCCCGTCCGTGACGGGCACCGTGGCTCGGAGCAGTGGTGATGAAAGCGGACGGCCAAAAAAGGAGCACGAACGATGGACGGACTGAATAGGGTTCAAAAGCTAGGAGAGAAACCCCGTTGAAGCTGACAGGAAGGATCCTTCTGGACGAATTCAACAAGAAACATCAGAACACAAGATCGAGTTTTCAAAACTGGCACAACACATGCAAACAGGCAACATGGAAAAAGTTCACGGATGTGCGAAAGACATACAATTCTGCGGACAATGTCCCGGTGGCAAGCGGTCGGAAGGTCGTCGTTTTCAACCTTGCTTCTGGAAGCCGCCTGGTTGCTGCGATCGACTACGCGCATGAGCGCGTGACCGTGCTCCGGGTGATGACCCATGACGAATACGACAGGGGAACCTGGAAAGAGGAGCTGTGAAGCGAGTCCACAAGAGATACGAATTCAAGAACCTGCCCAAGAAGTACGAGGATCTGGTCCGGGTCTTGCCGCCGCGGCCGATCGAGGACCGCGTGGGCTACCGGAACGCCTATGAACTGGTCGAAGCCATGGCGGGGCACGACCTTTCGAAGGACCAGGCCGACTATCTCGAGGCCCTCTCCGTCTTCATCGACATCTACGAGGAGCGCGTCTCCGATCTCGGCAGGAAGAGGATTCCGCCCCTGGAGGCGCTGAAACACCTGCTGAAGGAAAACGGCATGAACGCATCCGACCTGGGCCGTCTCCTCGGCAACCGGGCCCTCGGTTCGGCGATCCTCCGGGGCGAAAGGGGCCTGAGCAAGGCTCACATCTCGAAGCTCTCGAAACGATTCAAGGTCCGTGCGGATCTCTTTCTCGAGTAGGCGGCCCTTACGCCTTGCCATGACGGGGGCCGCATGATGGGGGCCGTATCTTTACTGTTGACATTATCTTCTTGCATGCATGGTTCATGCGTTCCCTCGCGGTGCCCTCCTCAGGTCCGCAGTGAGTGCGGCTTCCACTTCCAGGGGCAGACGAAACGGAAGCGAAAGAAGAACAGCAGCTGGGAAGGCGTGGGCTACATCTGCGGGGGGTACAAGCTCCGGGGCAGGTCAACTTGCCAGGAGTGGTTCCTGCCGGAGGACATCATCGAGGAGACGGTCTTCGAGGCCCTGGACAAGGAGGTCCAGACCCTCAACCTCTCGGGCGCCATCGACGCTTGACCCGCTCCGTACCGGATTTCGATTTTTCAGGCTTGCCGGAAGGACACAGTTCACCGACAAGTCGATCCGCCAGCTCGCGGACGATCCGGAAACGCCCGAGGCATAGTCCTGCCGGCGTTCCCGAAAGCCCCCGGAAAACCCTCCGGGGGCTTTTTCTATGGCTTCTGAACCCCGAAAACGCCCCCCCCCGAATGATATGGAGAATGAAATAAACCGATTTTTTATACCTCTGGATCGAGATAAAAATGAGATGAAGGGGTGGTACATTTTTTCGCCGGTTTGCAGAACGGTCTATGCAAGCACCTTGCAGGGGCGGGGCCATGAGTTCGCCGTAGCCCTTGCAGACGCAAAACGGCGGAGGCGGATGAACACCACCTCCCCCCGGAACTCCACTCGCGATTGCCTTTCCATGAAACCATCCTACGTTCCGAGTCAGCAACGTCAATTCCTATTTTCACGGACTGACCCCTTGCCGGACTGACCCCTTGCCCCCGCCTTCCGGGAGGGCGAGGAGGCCGGCGCCGCGCCCGTCTCTTCGGACCTCGCCGCCTTCGCGTTCGATCTCGAGCCGCTTCTGCCCGCGCCGCGCGTGGCGGGAGGCCTCTCGTCCGTCGCGGGCTTCCCGCGCATCCCCATTCCGCGCCCCCCGTCCGTCCCCGGCATCGGCTACCGGAGCTCCTCCCTGGCGTGGCTTTTCTCCTTCTTCGTCCCCGGCACCGGCCAGTACTACCTCGGGGGCCGGGGGGGTGTGACGCTCGGCACGATCCACGTCAGCATCCACGCGGTGGCCGCCACCGCCCTCGTGGTCGGCCTGGAGACCGAGGAGGACGACCTCATCATCGGAAGCGCCGTGATCCTCTTTCTCAACTGGCTGGCTTCCTGGATCGACACGCTCGTTCTGGGCTCCATTCGCAACCGGGGCCTCGGCTACGTCGGCGGGCCCGTCGTGGACTTCGACGCCCGGGACCGGAGCTACGGCGCGGGCTGGAAGTGGGCCTTCTGACGGCGGCGCTTCCCGTTTGCTTGACCTCGTCTCCCGCCCGGACTATCTTCAGGGTCCGAGCGTTGGAGATTCTCCATGCGAACGACCGTCCTGCTCTTGTCCGCCCTCGCCCTGCTTCTTCTTCCCGGATGCGCCTGGTTCGCCGTCGGCGGGGTCACCGGCATCGTCCTTTTCCTCCAGCCCGAGGTGGAGCCGGAGACCGCCCCCGCCGTCCTGATCACCGCGCCCGAGCGCCTCCTCGCGACGCCCGGCTCCGTCACCTTCTCCCTCGTCGACGCCGAGAGCGACCCCTGCAGCGTCGCCGTCGAGTACGCCGTGGGCGCCGGCGATTTCCACCCGGCGACCCGGGGCGCCGGGGGCGACGCCACCTCCGGCCTCTCCGCGTCCCCGTCCGGTTCCCCTCATGTCTTCTCCTGGGACTACGCCTCCGATCCCGACATCCTCTCCCCGGAAACCAACGACGTCACGATCCGGATCACGGCGACCGACAGCGCGGGAAAGCAGGGGACGGCCGTCTCGACCGGCCACGCCGTGGGCAACGCGCCGCCCTGGATCGCCTCCTGCACGCTCCCCGGCGGCAACGTCACGGGAACGGCCACGATCCGCTACCGGATCTGCGACTCGCATTCCGACATCGCCCGGATCCGCGTCCAGTTCCGCGGCGAATGCACCGACGCGACCTGGACCGACGCCACCCCGGAGGACCCCATCGCGCGGGTGAACATCGCCTCCGCTCCCGCCGGCAGGGACCATCTCTACCCCTGGGACTCCGACCACGCGGACGATCTGCAAGGCACCGACGACGACGTGGAGATCCGGATCTCCGCCTCGGACGACGACGGGAACAGCTGGGGCGCGTGGCTTGAAACCGCCCCCGACCTCGTCCACATCCGGAACGACACCCTTCCCGAAGTCGTGATCGGCGTCGTGCCGTCCACCCAGAGCGGGCTTGTTCACGTTCCCTACACGGTCACCGACGCCGAGGGGGACGAGGTGACGATCCTCGCGGAGTACCGGCGTCTCGGTTCGACCCGCTGGCGCCGCGCCACCGCCGGCCCTGGCACCACTCGCCTCTTCCTCGCCGCGAGCGCCTTAGGAACCCCCGGCGGGTTCGTGTGGGACACCTTGAAGGACGGGGTCCTCTCCGCCGAGGCCACGCTCCGGATCACCCCGAGCCAGGACAGCCGGGTCGGTCTCGCCTCCACCAAGGACTTCGTGGTGGGGAACGACGGCTCGGCCGTCTGGTTCGAGCGGGCGTCCATGGGCACGGCCCGGCGCTTCCTCGGCGGCGCCGTCCTGAACGGAACGATCTACGCCGTTGGCGGACTCGACATGATTTCGGGCGCCACGGGACTCCTGGAGGCGTACGATCCGGCGACGGATGCGTGGAACGCCTCGCCGCTGGCTCCCATGCCCACGCCGCGATGGCGCTTCGGGGTCGCTGTTGCGAAGGGCAAACTCTACGTGATCGGCGGAAGCGGCGGAGACGATTCCGCGGTGGTGGAGGCCTACGACCCCGTCCAGGACGCGTGGACGACCAGAAATCCCATGCCCACGGCGCGCGACGCCCTGGCCTGCGCCGCGATCGGGAACAAGATTTACGCCGCCGGCGGGGGATTCGGCGCGGGGCTCGACACGTTCGAGATCTACGACGTGGACGAGGACACGTGGACCACGGGCCCGCCCATGCCCCAGCCCCGGTGCAACCTCGCCGGCGCGGCCCTCGACGGGAAGTTCTACGCCGTGGGCGGCTACAGCAGCGGCAACAGGAACGACGTCGAGGTCTACGATCCCGCGACCGGATGGACGTCGGGCCTGGCCCCCCTGCCGGCGGCCCGGACGGACCTGACCTGCGTGGCCTCCGGCAACCGGCTGTACGCCCTGGGCGGAAGCCCCGGCGCCATCGAATTGGACAACGCCGAAGTCTACGACCCCGATGACGACACGTGGACGATCCTTCCTTCGCTCATCACGCCGCGCGGTGGCCTCGCCGGAGCCGCCGCAGGCGGAAAGATCTACGTCTTCGGAGGCTTCGAGGGGTCGACCTATCTCGACTCGGTCGAAGCCTTCGACTCCGTCGAGACCGGATGGACATCGGGCCTCACGGCCCTGCCCGTCCCGAGGAAGATGCTCGGCGCCGCCGGCCTCGACGGGAAGATCTGGGCCGTCGGCGGAACGAACGGAAGCGCGTGCGACCACGTGGAAGCGTACGACCCCGAAACGGGCGTCTGGGACGCCTCCCCGGCCGACCTCCCCACGGCCCGCTGGCTTCCCCTCGTCGTCTCCTGCGGCGGGAAGATCTACGCCATCGGCGGCAGCACCAACGTCACGGAATCCTTCGATCCCGAAACCGGTGGGTGGACGTCGGGGCTGGCTCCCGTCCCTACGGCCCGCTGGGCCTCGGCCGGGGCCGCGATCGACGGGAAGATCTACGTCGCCGGCGGAAGCTCGGGCGGGTTGACGGCCGTCGAAGCCTACGATCCCTCGACCGACGGCTGGACGACCGGGCTGGCCCCGCTTCCCGACGCGCGGTCCTGGCACGTCGGCGCGTGCGTGAACGGCATCCTCTACCTGCTGGGCGGATTCGGCGGATCGGCGGGGCCGGACTGCCCCGTCCTCGCCTACGACCCCGCGTCCGACACGTGGTGGAGCGGGGCCGTGATTCCCACCGGGCGCGAGCATCCCGCCTGCGCCGTGGTCGGGAACATCATCTACGTGGCGGGGGGCGCCAACGCATCCGGCCACAACCTCGACGCCCTGGAAGCCTACGATCCGGGCGCCGACGTCTGGAGCCGACTGCCCGACATGCCCGCCGGCCGCGAGAGCCTGGCCTGCGCGGCATACCGGGGGCGCGTCTTCGCGATCGGGGGCGGGTTCTCATCGTACCTCGACACGGTGGAATCGTTCCGGGCGAGTGACGAGCGTTCGCTTCTCCGCCCTCTCGGCTCTCTCTCCTCTCCCCTGTCGGGGGCCGGAGCCGCGATCACGGGCAAGCGGTTCCGCCACGCCGGCGGCGCGTTCTACGGCAATCCCGGCACGGTGGCGAACGAGTCGAGACGCCTGGCGACGGACGTGCCGGCATCCGGGGCCTTCTCGCTCGACCCCCGCTGGGAGATGCCGGCCCTGCTCGGGGAAGGACGCCGGCATCCGGGCGTCGCGGAATACGGGGGGCTCCTCTACATCGTGGGGGGCATCGACACCTCCGGTCTGGCGATGGATGCGGTGGAGCGGTACGACCCCGCTTCGGACACGTGGGAAGCGCTTCCCCCCCTGCCCACGGCCCGCGGCGAGCTCGGCCTGGCGCGGGTGGGCGCGCACCTGTACGCGATCGGCGGGGATGCGAACGGCGACGCGGCCGGCGGGACGTGCGGGACGGTGGAGGTGTACGACCTGGCCTCGGACACGTGGCAGACGGGGTATACGTCGATGCCGACGGCGCGGAGCCGTTTCGGTTGCGCCGCGGAGCCGGACAGCGGGCGCATCTTCGCGTTCGGCGGCGAGGGGGCGGGGGACGCCTTCCTGGACGCGGTGGAGCGGTACGATCCGGGATCGGACGCATGGTCTTCGAGGGCGAGCGCGCCGGTGCCGGTGAAGGGGCCGCTGGCGCTCTTCGAGCGGTGGGATTTCATGCTGATCGGCGGGGAGCTGTCGCACGCGACGCTGGGCTCGATCCCCACGGACCGGATCCTCGCCTACGACCCGTCGCGAGACGTCTGGCGCGAGACGGGCCTGACCCTGCCCTACGCGGCCTGGGACCTGTTCGGCTGCACGGGAGATGTGTCGTGGGACCAGCGCGGCGCCCGGCAGGTGCGGTCGCTCACGCTTCTTGGCGGCGGCGCCGACGGCACGATGTACGACAAGGACGGGTTCTTCCGCCTGTATACGAGATAGGCTCGAGGAGGATCGCGTGACACCCGACGAGTGACAAGTGACGTTGTTTAGAGTGTATTGCAGGCCATAGGGTTATGGAAAGTTCT
>CAZDSO010000016.1:0-26286 GCA_964508045.1 uncultured Planctomycetia bacterium
GCCGGCAAGTGACGCAAGTTCTTGAACACAGAGGGATCAGAGGAATCAGAGGGCACAGAGAAGGTTTCCAGTCGAAAGTCGAAAGAACCTTGGATTTTGGATCTTTGCCCCTCTGTGTCCTCTGGGGTCTCTGCGTCCTCTGTGTTGAAGACTTGCCCGCCGTGGTTGCGGCTTTGCGGATCCGGGCTACAATGTTCCCGTTCTTTCGAGGGCGCTTGCATGCGAATCGCAGTGGGCAACGATCATGCCGGCGTGGACGCCAAGCGGGCGGTGGCGGAGGCGCTGGCGGAAGCCGGGCACGAGGCGGTCGACGCCGGCACGGGAAGCACGGAATCCACGGACTACCCCGACTACGCGCGCAAGGTCGCCGGGGCCGTGGCGGGAGGCGAGGCCCAGCGGGGGATCCTGATCTGCGGGACGGGGATCGGGATGTCCATGACCGCCAACAAGGTGCACGGCGTTCGCGCTGCGCTGTGCCACGACGAGTACACGGTGCGCATGGCCCGGCGCCACAACGACGCCAACGTGCTGTGCGTGGGCGCCCGCGTGGTCCCGGCGCCGAGGATCGCCGAGCTGGCCCTGCTGTTTCTCTCCGAGCCGTTCGACGGCGGCCGCCACCAGCGCCGGGTGGACAAGATCATGGACACGGAGAAGGCGTAGGGATTGGGGATTTCAGATTGCAGATTGCAGCGGCTGTCAGGGGCAACATGCTGAAATCTCCAATCTGAAATCTCCAATCTGAAATCGCCCCCCCCCTTCCGGGACCGCCTCTACCACCGCAGGTCCCCCCCCTGGTCGATCCGGTCGATCTTCCAGGCCCCGTCCTCCTTCTTGAAGGCGTAGACGTAGTAGAGGGGACAGGAGGCCGTTCCGCCCTGGGTGACGAGGACCTTGGCCCGGTCGCCCCAGATCTTCTCCTCGACGATCCGGATGGGATGGACGCGGAAGAGCTCCGCCTTGCCGGCCAGGCCGCGGCGCCGGCGCGCCGGTCCCTGGGGGGACCGGTAGGCTTCGATCGCGGCGCGCCGTTCCTTCGTGGCGGTGTCCATCTCGGCCTGCTCGTCCACGGCCAGCACGGCGCGGATGTAGCTCTTCAGGGTCGCCGTCGGGGTGGCGTAGCGGGGATCGACGCCTTGCTTTCCTCCCGCGGAGGCCCAGGCCATGACGGCCACGGTGCCCGCCGCGACGGCGAGCGCGGCGGCCGCGGTCAGGACGGCGGATCCGGCCGCACCCCGGGCCCGCTTCGTCTCGATGATCCGCATGGCGCGCCTCTCTCGATCCGGAACGACGGTACCCTAGGACGGCCGTTTCTGCAAGGGATTCCATCTTGGGCTGAGAACGTCTCGTGGGGGATGGGCGATGGTGGAGGGGGAGAGCGGCTTGTGGTCGAGTGGCCGGGGATCCAGGTGGTTGCAAAGAGGCCGGGGCGCGGCGTAGGATGCACGCTGTGATGAAGGCGGAACGACGTTCTCGCGGCATCGCTCGGCTCGCTGTGCTTTCCGCGGCGCTCCTGCTCGCGGCCGGCTGTTCCGGCGACGGAAACGCCGGAGAAGAGGCCGGGGAGATGGTGCTCCGCGAGTCCCTGGCCCAGTACGTCAAGGGGTTCGACACCTCGCAGGTGGGCGACGTCTACTCGCACCGGGCCCAATCGCTGGTCTACGAGGGTCTGCTCCAGTACCGCTACCTCGAGCGCCCCTTCGCCCTCGAGCCCTGCCTGGCCGTCTCCATGCCCGATGTCTCCCCCGACGGCCTGGTCTACACCTTCGAGATCCGAAAGGGCGTGAAGTTCCACGACGACGTCTGCTTCGACCCGGCGCACGAGACGCCCCGGACCCGGGAACTCGTCGCCGGGGACTTCGTCTACGCCTTCAAGCGGATCGCCGACCGGAAGAACACCTCGACAGGATGGTGGCTTCTGGACGGGCGGATCGAGGGGCTGAACGCGTTCGCCGTGGCCTCGGGCGGCGCCGAGCCCACGGACTACGACCGGGAGGTCGCCGGCCTCCGGGCGCCGGACCGCTACACCTTCGAGGTGAGGCTCACGGGTCCCTTTCCGCAGTTCCTCTACATCCTGGCCATGGCCTACCTCGCCGCGGTGCCGCGGGAGGCCGTGGAGCACTACGGCGAGGAGTTCCTCAACCACCCGGTGGGGACCGGGCCCTACCGCCTGGAGGCGTGGGTGCGCAACCATCACATGGTGTTCGTGCGGAACCCCCACTTCGCGGAAGGGGCGCACCCGGCGAGAAACGGCGTGCGCGACGACCCCCGGCGCCAGTATCCCCTGTCCGGGGAGCCGGGGGACCGGGCGAAGGGGCTTCTCGCGGACGCGGGCAAGGTCCTTCCCTTCTGCGACCGGATCGTCCTCTACGAGATCGTGGAGGACCAGCCCCGCTGGCTGAACTTCATGAAGGGCCGGCTGGACCGCTCGAGCATCCCCAAGGACAACTTCGGCTCGGCGGTGAACATCCGCTCCAAGGATCTCCTGCCCGCCATGGAGAAACTGGGCGTGACGCTGTGGAAGACGCCGTCGCTGGACGTGACCTACACGGGATTCAACTGGGAGGATCCGGTGGTGGGGAACGTGGGGGACGAGGCGCAGAAGCGAAGGAACCTCCTTCTGCGCCGGGCCATGAGCCTGGCCTTCGACGCCGGGGCCCAGATCGAGATCCTGCGGAACGGCCGGGCCATTCCCGCCCGGGGCCCCATCCCGCCGGGCCTTCCGGCCTACGAGGAGGATCTCGAGAACCCGTGGCGCATCCTGGACTACGACGAGGCCCTGGCCAAGGCCCGCGCGCTCATGGACGAGGCCTACCCGGACGGGGCGGAGGTCCCCGTGCTCGTCGCCGAATCGGTCTCGAGCACCACGGGCCGGCAGTACGACGAGTTCTTCAAGGCGTGCATGGCCGACATCGGCGTCGACGTGAAGATCCGCTACAACACGTGGCCCGGCTTCCTCGACAAGGTCAAGCACCGCCGCGCCCAGATCTTCTCGATGGCCTGGCTCGGCGACTACCCGGACGCGGAGAACTTCCTCCAGCTCTTCTACAGCGAGAACGCCTCGCCGGGCCCGAACAACGCCAACTACAGCAACCCGGAATTCGACGCCGTCTTCGAGAAGGCCCGCGTCCTGCCCCCCGGGCCCGAGCGCGTCGAGCTCTACCGCAAGGCCCGCGACATCGTGATCGACGACGGCCCGTGGATCTTCCAGGTCCACCGCGTCGGCTTCGTGCTCCAGCACGCGTGGCTCGAGAACTACAAGCCCCACGACATCGCCGCAGGCGTGCAGAAGTACTACAAGGTGGACGCCGAAAAACGAAAGAGAACCGTGGACGCCTGGTCGAAGGTGCGGGTGATGCCCCTGCTCCTGTTCGGATTGCTCGCGGCCGTCCCGCTCGTCCTGATCGCCGTCAAGGTGCTTCGTACCGAATGATCAGCTACGTCATCCGCCGGCTGCTCTACACCGTGCCCGTGGTGCTGGGCGTGACGCTGATCGTCTTCTTCCTCTTCAACGTGGTGGGCGGCGATCCCGTGGCCGTGCTGCTCGGCAAGAACCCGAAACCCCGGGACGTGCGCGACCTCCGCCGCAAGTACGGCCTGGACAAGCCCCTCTTCTTCAACACCGCCTACCTGCGGGATCTCTCGAAGCGCGTCCCGGAACACCTCGAGCGCGCCGCGAAGGCCGAAGGGCCGGCCCGGCAGGAAGCCCTGCAGCGCATCTTCGACTACGGCGACGCCGCCGTGCCCGCGCTCGTCGACGTGGTGCTGGAGGGCCCGGACGACCTCAAGCCCCCCGCCTCCGAGATCCTCGGCGAGATGACGGGCCACGCCGCCTCCTACCCCGGGGCCCCCGCCGGGCCCAAGAAAGGGAGGGACGACGGGGGGGAAGAGGATCCGGGCGCAGAGAAGGACGACGGGGAGGGGAAGACGTCGCCGGAGGAGGAGGCGGCCGCGCTCGCGAAGGCCCGGGAAGCCTCCCTCGCGTCCTGGCGGACATGGTGGGAGGGGAACCGCGACCGGTACGCGCCGGGCGCCCTCGAGCGGGTGGGTCTTCTCTTCGACGCCCAGTACTTCCACTTCCTCTGGGGGGCGATTCGCTTCGACTTCGGCCGGTCGATGAAGCAGAAGCAGAAGATCGCCGCCATGATCGGCGACGGGATCGGGCCCTCCCTCTCGCTGTCCGTGCCCGCCTTCACGCTCGGCATCCTCTTCGCCATCTACATCAGCCTGCTCTGCGCCTTCTACCGGAACTCCTGGGTCGACCGGGGCATCGTCATCCTGTCGGTGCTGGGAATGAGCCTCAGCATGCTCATCTACATCATCGCCTGCCAGTACCTCTTCGCCTTCCGGCTCAACTGGTTCCCCCTGTGGGGCTACCAGGGCGGCGCCGCGGCCGTCACCTACCTGATCCTGCCGGTCTTCATCTGGGTGCTGGTGGCGCTGGGCTCGGACGTGCGGTTCTTCCGCACGGTCATGCTCGACGAGATCAACCAGGACTACGTGCGCACGGCCAGCGCCAAGGGCCTCACGCACAACAAGGTCCTGTTCAAGCACGTGCTGAAGAACGCCATGATCCCCATCATCACCCGGGTGGTCATCGCGATCCCGTTCCTCTACACGGGCTCGCTTCTGCTGGAGCGCTTCTTCGGCATCCCGGGGCTCGGCAACATGCTGGTGGACGCCCTGCAGAACTCGGATCTCACGGTGGTGCGCGCCATGACCTTCATCGGCGCCATCCTCTACGTGCTCGGCAACCTGGTGACCGACGTCGGCTACGCGCTGGTCGACCCGCGGATACGGCTTGGATAGAAAACGAGCATGAGCGGCGAGACGCCATCGCAGAGTGAAAATGCGCCCAAGGAGGTCGCCGGCGATTCCCTCTGGTCGGACGCCTGGCGCCGGCTGAAGAAGGATCGGATCGCCATGGTCTGCCTGGCCGTGATCGTGGTCTACGTCCTCCTCGGCGTCGGTGTGCAGGTCGCCTCCTGGACCGGCGCCGTGGACCTCGAGGCGCGGGATTTCCGGGCCTCCTACGCCCCCCCCTCGCTCTCGCATCCCTTCGGGACGAACGTCTTCGGCCAGTCGGTGCTGCTTCGCATGCTGTGGGGGATCCGAGTGGCGCTTCTGGTGGGGGTGCTGTCCTCGCTGATCGCCATCCCGATCGGGTCGATCTTCGGGGCGGTGGCGGGGTACTTCGGGGGGATCGTGGACGAGCTGGTGGTGTGGTTCTACACGACGTTCGCCTCGATCCCGAGCATCCTTCTGGTGCTGGCGATCGCGCTGGTCATGGGGGCGGGGATGCATTCGGTGATCGTGGCGATCGGTCTGACGCACTGGGTGGCCATGTGCCGGCTCATCCGCGGGGAGGTGATGAAGCACCGGGACCGCGAGTACACGCTGGCGGCGCGCGCGCTGGGGGCGGGGCACGGGCGCGTGATCTTCTTGCACATCCTGCCCAACGTGCTGCATCTGGTGATCATCAACTTCTCGCTGATGTTCGTCTACGCGGTGAAGACGGAGGTCATCCTGAGCTTTCTGGGGCTGGGCGTGGCGGGCCAGCCCAGCTGGGGGGTGATGATCGACGAGGCGAAGCAGGAGCTGTTCCAGGGGGTGTGGTGGCAGCTGGGGGCGGCGACGCTGGGGATGTTCGGGATCGTGCTCGCCTTCAACGTCTTCGGCGACGCGCTGCGCGACGCTTTGGATCCGAAGCTCCGGCAGTGAGCACCGCAAGAGCATTTCCGGTGCTGCTTTGCTGCTTTATGATCGGAGGCGGACCCTTCTCGCATTTGCCCGCCGGGGGGTGGTTTTGGTAGATTCAATTTTTCGGCGCGCCCGCGGGGCGCAACGGACGACACGATCGCTGGACGGAGGAGAACATGGAATCCGGACGATTCGGAACCCTGACCATCATGGGCATCGTCGTGCTCATCGTCTTCTCGGTGATCCTGACGATGCAGAAGGACAACGTGGAGCGTTTCCTCCTGGACAACAAGGAGACCATCGCCAGCGTGGAGGAGGAAACGCAGGGCATCTCGCGGAAGGTGGACGACCTGAAGCGGCTGGAATCGCGCCTGGTGGAGATCGAGGGGAAGCTGGACGGGGTCGAGGAGAACGCCCGGCGTCTGGAGCGGCTGGCGGGGCAGGTGGAGACGCTGGCCGATGTCCGCGTGGTGCAGGCGCCGGCTTATTACCCGCCGGCGGGAAGCAGGGCCCAGGCGCCGCCCGTCCGTCCCCCGGCGGCCGGCGAAGAGGGGGCGCCGACGTTTTCGGAGGCGGAGCCCGGCGGCTCGCCCGGGGAGGAGGCGGCGGCGGGGGGCGAGGAGGACGCGGGCGCTTCCGGGACGGGGACGCCGGGATGGCTGGCGGCGCATCGCACGTGGAAGGAGACGCTGGTGGGCCGGAAGCTGAAGCCGGAGGAGATCGACCGGCTGTGGGCGCCGGGTCCGGACGGGGTGATCCGCCCGGTGGCGCCGCGGGACGCGACGTGGCGCAAGGCCTCCCGTGAGGGCGGCGAGATCCACCGCCGTCTGACGACCGATCCCAAGGGGTTCAACCCGTTGACGGAGAACTCGGCGGACGTGTCGGAGATCTACAGTTACTGCACGAGCTCGCTGTGCCGGCGCCGGCTGGACGACCCGGATGTATGGGAATACGACCTCGCCGTCTCGGCCGAGATCTCGAACGACTACAAGACCTACACCTTCCGCATCCGCCCCGGCGTGCACTGGCGCGTAGAATGCCTGGATCCCTCGGATCCGATCACATCCTGGGTCCACCAGGCGGACAGGGAAGTGACGTCGCGGGACTTCAAGTTCTACGTGGACATGGTGCTGAATCCCCAGGTCCAGGCGGAGCATGCCCGGCTCTACTACAAGGAGATCGACTCGGTGGAGGTGGTGGACCGGTACACGTTCAGGATCCACTGGAAGAAGAAGACCTACAACTCCCTGTCCGTGAGCCTCGGCCTCGCGCCCCTGCCGTACTTCATCTACGCGCGCGACGAATACGGCGACGCCTTTCCGGAGGAGACGCTGGGCAAGTCGTTCAACGAGCACTGGTTCAACAACATGATCTGCGGCTGCGGGCCCTATGATTTCGTCGAGTGGCGGGAAAGCCAGGCGGTGGTGATGGAGGCCAACCCCGAGTATTACGGACCCCGGCCCTACATCCAGAAGATCCGGTTCAACATCATCCGCGACGACGAGGCGGCTTTTCTGCTCCTGCAGTCACCCGGGAAGGAGAACCGCATCGATTTCGGGCACATCACCCGCACCCAGTACAAGAAGCACTACCGGGAGAAGAAGGAGGAGGGGGCGCTTCCGCTGTTCTCGGAAGCGGGCACGGGCGAGCGGTCCTCGAAAGACCTCGAGATGAGCTATTACACGAGGCTCGGCTACAACTACATCGGCTGGAACCTCGAGGACCCCCTCTTCACCGACAAGCGGGTCCGCCAGGCCATGACCCACGCCTTTCCCCGCCAGCTCGTCCTCGACACGATCTTCGAGGGGCTGGGCGACGTGGTGAGCGGGAATTTCTACCTCCATGGACCGGACTACAACCACGACATCCAGCCGCTGGCCTTCGACCTCGACGCCTCCCGGGCCCTCCTGGCCGAGGCGGGCTGGGCCGACATGGACGGCAACGGCGTGGTGGAGAAGAAGATCGCCGGCGAGACGAGGGAATTCCGGTTCAAGATGCTCATCTACGCCAACAGCGACGCGGTGCAGAATATGTGCAACCTCTTCAAGGAGCAGCTCCGCAAGGTCGGCGTGATCCTGGACGTGCTTCCCCTCGACTGGGCCCTCATGCAGCAGAAGATGCAGAACCGCGAGTTCGCCGCCTACACCGGCGGATGGGCGCTGGCGTGGGAGTCCGATCCCTACCAGATCTGGCACTCGGAAATGGCCGATACGCCGAAGTCCTCGAACTTCGTCTCGTTCCGCAACGAGGAATGCGACCGATCATCGAGACCGCCCGCGAGACCTTCGATCCCCAGAAGCGGCACGCGCTCTTCCACCGCTTCCACGAAATCATCCACGAGGAACAGCCCTACACGTTCCTGTTCTGCACAAAATCCATCCCCGTGTGGTGGGACTACGTGAACCCTGAATTCTATCCGGCACGGCCCCAGGCCTTCGGCCACAGGTGGTACCTGGAGAGGTAGCGCCCCCGGAATCGCGGAGATACGCCGGCGATGCAGACCTATCTGATCAAGCGGTTCCTGCTCATGATCCCGACGATCTTCGGGATCTCGCTGGTCGTCTTCACCGTCATCAACCTGGCGCCGGGCGAGCCGGCCGCCATGAGCGCCACCGGCGGCGATACCGGCAAGGCCCTCTCCAGCGACCAGGCCGCCTCCGCCGAGTCCTACCAGATCTTCAAAAAACAGTTCAACCTGGACAAGCCGCTCCTGCTCAACTTCCGCCCCTGGCTCGAAACGGAGACCGTCGAGCGCGAGGTGCGCGACTGGCTCCTGGGCTCGGACAAGGAACGGATCGCCGCCTACGGCACCCTGACGGACTGGGGCAAGGACGCCGTCCCCCATCTCGTCTCCATCCTCGAAAGGAAGCGCAAGGAGGCCCCCCGCCTCGAGGGCGAGGACCGGAAGCGGAACACCTCCCTGCAGGCGGCCATCCTGCGCCTGCTCTCCCTGAACACCCTCACCGACGTGGAGGAGGTGGATTCGGCCGAGGGCGAGGAACTCACCGGGGCCCAGGAGGACACGATCAACCTCAACAAGGCCATCCAGGTCGAGAACAACCGCCTCCGCGAGCGCGCCCTCCCCGAGGACAAGGAGACCACCGAGGAGCAGATCGAGGCGGTGGGACGGCTCTGGATCGCCTGGTTCCGCGGCCGGAAGGCCCTCGGCGACCTGCCGCCCCAGCGCGCCGGGACGGAAGACATCCAGGCAGCGTTCGGAAAAGCCCGCCAAGACGGGGAGATCCGGAGCCTGCGAAGCGCCGGGAAAACGACCGGCAAACAGCGGGGGGCCGCCGGCATCGAAGCGCTCGTCGACTGGGTGTCGTCGATGCCCCTCGAGGACCTCTTCGAGGCCACGATGTTCGCCGTCCCCGCGCTCGACGCCATGCTTCCCCGAAAGCAAGATCCCCTCCCGGTGGAACGCACGGAGCACAGGAGCCTCCTCAAGGCCCTCCGGGCAGGCGCCGGCAAGGAGTGGCGGGACGTACGCCTCGAGCGCCTGCGGGAGCGCTGGACCCTCTGGTGGGGGGGGCGCGAGGCGCGGTTCGAACGAGCCACACCCGAGAAGATCTCGACGCTGTTGTTCGAGACCCGCTTCGCCCAGTACTGGTACAACCTCGTCCGGCTGGATTTCGGCGAGTCCCTGCAGTACAAGGACAAGAAGGTCATCGACCTCATCCTCAAGCGCCTGAAGGTCTCCATCACCTTCGCCCTGTCGAGCTTCCTCCTCGCCTATCTCATCTCGATCCCCATCGGCGTGTTCTCCGCCGTCTACAAGGACTCCGTGGCCGACCGGGTCGTCACGCTCATCCTGTTCGCCCTCTACTCCCTCCCCAACTTCTTCACCGCCGTGCTGCTGCAGCGCTACCTCACCATCGGCGACCCCTTCAACCTGTTCCCCACCACCGGCTTCGAGAGCGCCGGCGCCCAGAACATCCCCTTCTTCGACTACGTCCTGGACGTGGGATGGCACATGATCCTCCCGGTCTTCTGCCTCTCCTACATGTCCTTCGCCACGCTGTCCCGCTACATGCGCTCGGGGCTGCTCGACGTCATCCGCTCCGACTACATCCGCACCGCGCGCGCCAAGGGCCTCTCCGAGTGGGTGATCATCTTCAAGCACGCCCTGCGCAACGGCCTCATCCCCATCCTCACGCTGGTGGGCGGCATCCTTCCCGTCCTCATGGGCGGCTCCGTCATCCTCGAGAAGATCTTCAACATCCCCGGCATGGGACTGCTCATGCTCGACGCCATCTTCCAGCGCGACTACAACATCGTCATGGCCGACTCCCTCATCGTCGGCCTCCTCGTGCTCTGCGGACTCCTGCTGTCCGACATCCTCTACGTCCTGGTCGACCCGAGGATCAGTTTCGAATGACACACGAAGACCCAAATCGGCCGGACCCGGATCCCCCGCCGGAGGAGGGAACGCCGGAACTCCCGGATGCCGGGGAACCAGCCGGCGCCCCCCCGCCCGAAGAGCCCGGCGCCGGCCCCCACGTCCCGGGGGGCCCGGACGAACCCGGCCCCTCGGCCGACCAGCGGCCCAGCCTCAGCTACTGGGCCATCGTCACGGGCCAGTTCCGCCGGAACCGCCCGGCCGTCTGGGCCCTGCGCATCGTCGCCGTCATGTTCATCCTGGCCATTCTCGCCCCCATCCTCTCCTCCCGCATCCCCTTCCTCTACGTCGACCGGGTCCGACAGACCCTCTCCGAAGGCGATCGCGTGGAGGTGGGCTCGCTGACCTTCACCGTGACGAAGAAACCGCGAGAGGAAAAGGAACAACCCGTCGAGATGGAGGAACCCACCGGAAGCGAGACCCGGGAAGAAGACGCCCCGGAACGAGGAACCTTCTACCACCTGAGACGGGAAGATACGAAAAAGGAGATCCTCGTCGTGGAAGGCCTCACGGTCGGCGCCTCCGACGAGGCCCGGATGACGGCGCCCGACGCCGGCCTCGAGGACGTGCACGCCTCCTTCGGTCTCTTCGCCGGCCGGCCGTACGTCGTGGACGAAGCCGCCCGGCGCCGGACCTGGTACCTGAAGGCGGGGGACCGCGTGGAGATCGAGGGCCGCGCGTTCGAAATCCTCCAAAGCAAGGACGGCTGGTTCCTCGATGGCGGGCGGGGAAAGGAGGCGCGGCTGCATGCCTGGGGCGTTCCGGGCACCGACGCCCCGCTCGTCGTGGCCGAGGGGAACGAGGATCTGAAGGAGACGTGCTACGCGTTCGAGATCCATAAGGGGCGGCCCGTCCTGCGGCTCGTGGGGGGGGAGGAACGCGTCCTCGTCGACGGCCGGGAGGTGCACCCGGCGGACTCCCCGTTCGCGCTGACGGCGGGGAACCGCCTCAGGGTGGGACCGGACCTCTTCACCGTCGAACAGCAAGGGGACGGGTACGTCCTCGCCCCCCCGGGCGAGGGGCCGCGCTGGGCGCTGAAGGACGGCCTGTTCATCGGCGTTCCCCGGCGGCGCCTCGTGGAGGGGCCCGGCGGCGAGCCGTCGGCGGGCTTCGGCCTGCACCGGGGGCGCCCCTTCGTGACGCGTTTCGCGGCGGAAGCCGAGGTTGCGATCAACGGGAAGGCCCGGGGGCGGCGGACCGTGAAGGTCAACGGCGAATGCGTCGGGGAGACCACCTTTCCCTTCTTCTCGACGCTCTTCGACCGCAACGAATACGAGATGAACGTGGACCGGTTCTTCAACTTCATGATCCTGGGGGTCCCGATCCTGCTGCTCCTCTACTGGCTATGGGGGCGGGCGGCGTCGCGGCTGGGGATCGGGCTTGCCCGGATCCGCCTGGCCGGCGCGATCGCGGCGATCGCGGTTCTCGCCGGCGGGTTCGCCCTGATCTCCCTGAAACCTCTCAGCCACCCCTACCGGGACTACAAGCAGGAGATGCTGCGCCAGGGCGCCCGCCTGGGGACGGTGCATCCCGTGCTGAGGGGACGGCACAGCTGGGGGCTCTTCCCGCCGATCCGCCGCTTCTACCGGGACCAGAACCCCGACATCCGCCTGAAGGCCCCCTGGAAGGACGTCTCCCGCCGGCACGCCCTGAAACCGTTCCTGGCGAACGACATCTGGATCCCGGAGCCGGAGAAGAAGTTGAAACTGGCGGAGCTGGGCTTTGTCGCCGGCACCGACATGGAGGGGCGCGACGTGTTCACGCGGATGCTGTACGGCACGCGCATCTCGCTGACCATCGGCGTCTTCGCGGTGTCCATCTACGTGGCGATCGGCATCTTCCTCGGCGGGCTTGCGGGGTTCTTCGGCGGCTGGGTCGACATCATCCTCCAGCGGTTCATCGAGATCATGATGTGCTTCCCCTCCTTCTTCCTCATCCTCGCCCTCATCGCCATCCTGGAGAACCGCTCGATCTTCTACATCATGCTGATCATCGGCGTGACGCGGTGGACCGGCGTGGCGCGGCTTGTGCGCGGCGAGTTCCTCAAGCAGAAGACCATCGACTACGTCGTGGCCGCACGCGCGCTGGGGGTCTCCAAGTTCAAGATCATGTTCAAGCACATCCTCCCCAACGCCCTCTCGCCGGTCCTGGTCTCCGCGACGTTCGGCATCGCCGCCGCCATCATCATCGAGGCGAGCCTGAGCTTTCTCGGCCTCGGCGACACGCGGGCTCCCTCCTGGGGCCAGATCCTCACCGCCGGAAGGGTCTCCCAGGAGGACTACCTCATCCTGATCCCGGGCTTCGCCATCTTTTTCACGGTCACCGTGCTCAACCTGGTCGGGGAAGGCACGCGCGACGCCCTGGACCCGAAACTGAGACAGTGAAACATGGCCCATGGAGAGATTGGAGATTTCAGATTGCAGCCGCGAGCCGCTGAAATCCCTGCGGCTGGAATCTGACGTCCACAAGGGTCCCCGGGAATCGAAGCCTCCGAGAGGTGCGCATGGATGACAACAGCGAACCCGAAGCCCGGCCCCCGGCGGACACGGAAGCGCCCGCCGAGCCGCTCATCAGCATCGAGAACCTCAAGACCTGGTTCTTCACCGACGAGGGCGTGGTCAAGGCGGTCGACGGCGTCACCTACGACATCCCCAAGGGCCGGACGCTCGGCGTGGTGGGCGAGTCGGGCTGCGGGAAGTCCGTCACCGCCCTCTCCATCCTCCGCCTCATCCCCGACCCCCCCGGCAAGATCGTCGAGGGGAGGATCCTCATGGAGGGCGAGGACCTGCTCGAACGCGCCGAGAAGGAGATGCGCAAGATCCGCGGCAACGACATCTCCATGATCTTCCAGGAGCCCATGACCTCCCTCAACCCCGTCTTCACGGTGGGCGACCAGATCATGGAAGCGATCATCCTCCACCAGAAAAAGTCCCGCAAGGAAGCCCGGGACATGGCGATCGAGTTCCTGGATCTCGTCGGGATCCCCTCCGCGGACGTGCGCATCGACGAGTACCCCCACCAGATGTCGGGCGGGATGAAGCAGCGCGTCATGATCGCCATGGCCCTGTCATGCTACCCCAAGCTGCTCATCGCCGACGAGCCCACCACCGCCCTCGACGTCACCATCCAGGCCCAGATCCTCGACCTCATGAACCGGCTCCAGAAGGAGTTCGGCATGTCCATCCTCCTGATCACCCACGACCTCGGCGTCGTGGCCGAGATGGCCCGGGACGTGGTGGTCATGTACGCCAGCAAGATCGTCGAGTCGGGCTCCGTCGTGGACGTCTTCAAGAACCCCGTCCACCCCTACACCCTCGGCCTGTTCAAGTCGATCCCCATGCTCGGGGAGAAGAAGGAGACGCTCGACGTGATCCCCGGCATCGTCCCCAACCCCCTCTACTTCCCCTCCGGGTGCAAGTTCCGAACCCGCTGCCCTCTGGCCCAGAAGGAATGCCTCGAGGAGCCGCCGCTGGAAACCGTGGCCCCCGGGCACCAGAGCGCGTGCTGGTTCAACGACATCGCCCGGGAGGCCCTCGCGGAGAGGTTCGAGCGCCCGGCGGGGCTGGGGGAGAGACCGGCGTAGGGGGAAGGATCGAGATGTTTTGGATTCGTGCAGGTATGGATTTGTGGAAGGCTTTTTCCGGGTCGCCGTTTGTGGGAGGCGAATCCTCCGGTACAACCGGAAGTCCGGCGATCCGCGACCGAGGGTTCGCCGTGGTCCCGGACCTCAAGCCCGGGTGGCCCGGGACACGCGCCTCCCACAAAAGGTTCCTTTGCTTTGTGCCTTCGGGTCTTCGCGCCTTCGTGTTGTAAGATCTAGGACGGCGGCCTTGCTGCTTTGGGGATAGTGCCATGCAGAACGATCCGAGCGCCGGCAACGGCAACGTTCTGATCGAGGTCCGGAATCTCAAGAAGTACTTCCCCATCCGCAAGGGGGTCTTCTCGAGGACGGTGGGGTTCGTCAAGGCAGTGGACGACGTCAGCTTCTACGTCAAGCGCGGCGAGACGCTGGGGCTGGTGGGCGAGTCCGGTTGCGGCAAGACCACCGCCGGGCGTTGCCTCTTGAGGCTCATCGAGCCCACGGAGGGCGAGGTCTATTTCGAGGGGGAGCCGATCCGGGCCATGGGCGGCCGGCGCCTGCGCCACTACCGGCAACGGATGCAGATCATCTTCCAGGACCCGTATTCCTCCCTGAACCCGCGGATGACGGTGGCGGGGATCGTGGGAGAGGGGCTGGCCGTGCACGGCGTGGCCCGCGGGGCCGAGCGGCGGAAGATGGTGAAGGAGATCCTGGAGCGCGTGGGCCTGTCCGAGGCGCACATCAACCGCTACCCCCACGAGTTCTCCGGCGGCCAGCGACAGAGGATCGGAATCGCGCGGGCGATCGCCCTGAACCCCGATTTCATCGTGTGCGACGAGGCCGTCTCCGCGCTCGACGTCTCGATCCAGGCCCAGATCATCAACCTCCTGCAGGGCCTCCAGCAGGAGCTGGATCTGAGCTACCTCTTCATCGCGCACGACCTCGCCGTGGTCGAGCACATCTCCCAGCGGGTGGCAGTGATGTACCTGGGCGAGATCGTGGAGACGGCGCCGAGCGTGGAGCTCTACAAGAACCCGCTGCACCCCTACACGAAGGCGCTGCTCTCCGCCATTCCCGTCCCGGACCCCACGCTCGACAAGAAGCGCATCCTGCTCGAGGGCGACGTGCCCACGCCCATCAACCCCCCGCCGGGATGCCGGTTCCACACCCGTTGCCCCTACGCCATGCCCGGATGCAAGCGCTATCCCCCGCCCGTGACCGACGTCGGCAACGAGCACACCGTGCGCTGCTTTCTCGTCGGCGGCAAGGAGGAGGCGGAAGCCGCGCTGGACCAGCGGGGCGAGGCGCCCCCGGCGTGGGAAACGCCGTAGATTTCAGATTCCAGTCCCTACCCGGCCACGGCGATCCCTAAAAGCGGATCAGCCCCGCGGTGATGTTGTCGTGGCCGCCGCTTTTGTTGGCGAGATCGACGAGCGCGTCGCACGCGGCCTGCAGGTCCTCCCCCTTGTCCCCCAGCGTCCAGGCGATGTCCTTTTCCGAGACGTAGTCGGACAGGCCGTCGGTGCACAGCAAAAAGAGGTCCCCCGCCCTGCGGCGGACCTTTCTCACGTCGCACTTGACCTCGGGATGCTGGCCCAGGGCCCGGAGCACCACGTGGCGGAGCGGGTCCCGGCGGCGTTCCTCCTCGGAGCGGGAGAAGAGGCCGAAGAGCCTCTTGGATTCCGCGACGGAATGGTCGCTGGTGACCCGCTTCAGCCGGCCGCGCCGGAACCGGTAGGCGCGGGAGTCGCCGACGTGGAGGACGGCGACGGAACGGCGGGCCGCGCTGAGGGCGACCAGGGTCGTGGCCATGTCCGGGGCCGAGGGCTTGGAGGCGACCTTGTAGATGGCGCGGTTGGCCTTCTCGAGCAGGTACTCGAGGAAGGCCGTCTCCTCGTCCGGGTCGCGCCGGTCCCAGGCGGGCCGGTTCCTGAATCCCTCCCGGAACACGGACACGGCCATGGAGGCCGCCGTCTCCCCGCCGGCCTGCCCCCCCACGCCGTCCGCGACGACGAGAAGACCCGCCTCCTCGTGGGTGGCGAAGGCGTCCTCGTTCCGGGTGCGGACGATCCCCGTGTCGGTTCGGCCGGCGATCTTCACGGTTTCCTGATGACCAGGCGGACGTTGTCCGCTTCGACCTTGACGGATACGTTGTCCTCGTCCGCGGCGGCGAAGACGCCCGACCACATCTCGCCCGTGCGGAAGGCACGGCGGAAATGATCGCTCTCGTAGGGGTCCCCCAGGGGCTCGCCGTTGAGGTAGAGGCGGATCTTGTAGACGTTGCCCCGCTCGCTCTCGTCGTCGGGGTGGACCTCGATCGCCAGCCGGTTGCCGCCGGACTCGGTGACCGGCCAGGGCCCGAAGGTCAGGACCTCGCGCCACCGGGAAATCTCCACGTCGTACTCCCAGAGCGCCAGCTGGCCCTTGAGGTTCTTGCCCAGGCGGATGCCCGCCCGGATGTCGCCCTGGCTGCGGCCCGTCTGCACGCGGTAGGCGATGAAGATCCCCGCCTCGAACAGGGAGATGTCCTTGGCGAAAAGATCCGACTCGTACTTCACGAACCGCGAGGCCTGCACCTCCCTCTCGAGCCGCGTCTCGCCCGGACGGCGCTGCAACCCTTCGATGAGGACCCGGCCCTTGTGGATCCGGATCACGGGACCGAAGCCCTCCCGCTGTTCCCACTTGCGGGCGATCTGGTCGGAATCGTCGCGGTCGAAGCCGTCCTTCCATTGCACCTTGCCGCGGTTCGCCTCGATCTGGGCGACGACATTCTCCAGGTAGGCGTGCACGGGAGGCGGAAGGCTCCCCCCCTCGTCCTCCAGCAGCCGCTTCATCTTGATGTACGCTTCCTCGTCGGAGTCCGGCTCGTAATAGAGCGCGTAGAAGCGACCCGCGCGCGCGATGGCATGGGCCGGGTCGTTGTCCAGGGCGCGCTCGAAGGCCTCGCCCGCCCGCGCCCGCTCCCCCGCCTGCGCGTACGCGATCCCCAGCTCCGCCAGCCAGTCCGCCACGTCCCCCCCCAGCGTCAGGGCCCGCTCGAAGTACCGGACGGCGTCGCGGCTCCTCCCGTCCTTCAGCGCCAGCCGCCCGAGTTTCACCAGCCCGTCGGTGAAGTCCGGATCGGCCTCCACGGTGTCGAGAAAGGCGCTCCGCGCCCGCGCCTCGTCGCCCGCGCGAAGATGGAGAACGCCCAGGGCGTAGTGGGCGTCGGGGGCGTCGGGCTCGATGCGGCAGGCCTTCTCGTACGCCTCCCTGGCGTCGCCGAAGCGCCCCTGGACCTCCCGCAGCCGCCCCACCCCGATCCAGGGAAAGGACGACGTGGGATCCAGGCCCGCCGCGGGCCGGAGGTAGCTCTCCGCCTTGTCCGGGGACCCTTCCCGGATCAGACAGAGCGCAAGGTTCACCATGGCCCGGGACTTGACCGGATCGAACTCCGTGGCTGGCCCCCAGGGATCGGCGGCTTCTTCCTCTTCGCCTCCCGCCGGCGGAACCCCCTCCGCCCCCGGCTCTCCCCCGCCTCCCTCTTCCTCACCGACCCCGGCCTCGTCTCCGGACTCTTCTTCTCCCTCGTCTCCAGCGAGATCCCCCTCCGCCGGCGCGGACGCCACGTCGGATTCGGTGATCTCGATGACCTCCATGAACTTCTGCTTCGCCAGCGGGATCTCCCCGTTGAGGAAGTAGACCGAACCCAGGGCGTTCTTGATCCGCTTGTCGTCGGGCAGCGTGTAGGCGGCGTCCTCGAAACTCTGGCGCGCCGGCTGGAGTTCTCCCAGCTTGAGCTGCGTGCGGCCCAGCGTCCACAGGGCTTCGGCCTTCTCCTCGGCCGTGTAGGCCTGTTCCTTGGCCTCGGCCAGACGGCCCTTCGCCTCCTCGAACCGCCTGAGACCCAGATAGAGCGACCCCAGACCCAGCAGCGAGGCGAAATGCTTGTCGTTTTGCGAAAGGGCCTCCCGGTAGGTCTCCTCCGCCTCCGCCGTCAGGCCCAGACGCGCGTACAGGTCCGCGATCCGGGCCAGGAGTCTTTCCGGATCGGGAAACTTCTTCTCGAGCCCCGACCGGTAGAGTTCCAGCTCCTCGTCGAACTTGAAGCGCTTGCGGAGAAGGTCGCCCAGGCGGAGATAGACGTCCACCATCTGCCTCACCACGGCGCCGGTCTCCCCCTCCTTGCGCCGGCCGATCTCCAGCGCGCGGCGCAGCAGATCCTCGGCGAGATCGAGGTACCCCTTCTCCTCGCACTGCTTCGAGGCCTTCACGAACCCGTTGACGTCCTCGTAGCTCAGGTCGGGAAGCTTCCTGAACTGCTTGCGCCAGACCTCCTCCTCCGTCTGCTCGAGACGGTAGCCCACCTTCGCCGGAAGGACGCGCAAAACGATCCCCTTCGAGTCCCCCACCTGCACGTCGAAAATCCACATCCCGTTCGGCGTGACCTCGAATCTCCCCTGTTCGTCGCGGCGGAACTCGCCCTTCCAGACCGTCTCCGGCTTGTCCTTGTAGAACAGCTCGTCGTACTCGCGGACCTCCAGGTCCTCCTCCGGAATCGGGTCCTGGGCCCCGGCGGGCAGGGAAGCCGCCGCGAGCACGACGCCGAGAAGCGCGATCGTCAGGTAGGTCTTCTTCATGGCCTCGATCCCAACCCTTTCCTGTCTGCCATTTCCCTTGAACGATTGACGATTTCCCCCTTCCCCATCCCGCCTTCCCCTCCCCCTCCCCACGCGGTCAGTACCGCCGTCTCCCCCACTCGTCCTCTTCCTCTTCCAGGTCCTCCTCCTCCTCCTCCCCTCCCTTGACCGTGAGATCGATCGTCTCCACGGGAAGCTCTTCCTCGAGGACCTTGAGCTTCGCGCCGCCCAGTCCGGGTCGCGGGCTCGGGAGAACGCGCGTGAGCCCCGGAAACGGAGGCAGGGCGAGCTCCGCCAGGGGGAGGGGTTCGGTTTCCCGCTTGGGCGCGAAGGGATTCCGGGCCTCCTCCCGGAAGAACCCCAGTTCGTCCTCGGAGGTGAACAGGAGGGGCTCGGCGTGCGAGACGTCGAGCGGGGTGACGCGCCGGTGCTCCCGGGCGGGCGGCTGGAACACCTTTTCCGGCATCCACCGGTTCACGGCGAGGTAGACCCCCAGCGCCAGGAGGCCCAGCGAGGCGACCAGCGTCCATTGTTCCTTGTTCATTCGTATTCCTCCTCGCCGAGTTCTTCCATCTCCTGCTCCTCGATGGTCAACGGTCCCAGGCGGACCTTGGCGGTCACCAGGGAGTGGTCGGCCTCGGGATCGGAGGGGGCCGAGATCTCCGCGACCGCGACCATGAGGAACGCGTTGCGCCGCCCGAGCGAGGCGAGCCACTTCTGCACGGCCTGCGGCGTTCCCTGGACCGTGACGGTGACGAGCTTCTCGCAGAGGCGGTAGGATTCCACGGGAGCCGACCGCTCCTCGAGCTCGAGGTTGACCTTCTCGATGGACGTGACGCCGGACGCCACCGCCGTGAGGAGGGCCCGCCGCACCACGGCCAGCGCCACCAGGGCTTCAGGGACCTTCTCGCGCTCCACGCGGGAGCCGACCAGCGCCGTGTCGGGGAAGATGATGGCCCGGCTCTTCGCGGCCGTCTCGATCTCCCGCTTGGTCTTGCTGAAGACGACCTCGTAGTAGGCCTCCTCCGGCAGGGCCTTGCCGGCGGGCAGGATGAAGGGCGACTGGATGGGGAACCCCGCCGCCTTCTTCAGCGAGTCGAGCTGCGTCATCAGGCGGGACGACGCTTCCCGGTACTTCTTGGCCGTGCTCTCGGTGGGGGGCTCCTCGGCGTCCAGGGTGTAGAGGGCCTGGAGGTTCCTCCTCGTGTCCTCCGCCTCCTCCATGTCCTTGTTCGCCTGCTTGATCATGGGGGACACCGCGACCTGGTACGCCACCACGAGGAAGAGCAGCGCCACCACGATCCCGATGATGAATCCCTTGTGGGTCTCCCAGATGCGGGCAAGCATGCCTCGATCCTCCATAACCCGGACGAGCCGGAACCAAAGAGGTTGACGGCTCGTCCGGGTTATATCCGGATTGCTCCGCAATCCGATCTATCCATGGGCTTCTCGTGATTTTGTGATAGTTCTACCATACATTTGTTCGTAAGGAACTAGTACCTTCGGCCCGGCGCTTCCTCCGTTTCGCCCTCCTCGCCCTCCGGCCCCGCGTCGGGCTCGGGGTAGAGCTTCACGTAGAGGGTGAAAGACAGGGCCCGGTCCTCCTCCCGGCGCCGTTCCAGTTCCACGTCCCGGATGTCGCCGGGCAACGCACCGCTCAGCTTGCCGAGGAACGTGGCGAGAAATTCCCCCGGGTTGGCCGCCGTCTTCTCCACCACGCCCCGGATGCTCACCTTGCCGTCCCCCGGCAGGATGGTGTTTTCGACCTCCCGGCGGAGGGCGACCTCCTTCAACCAGATCTCGTCGGGAAGGTTCTTCTGCAACCAGACCAGCACGCGGTTGAACCGGGCGGCGGAAGAGACCTCCGCCCGGATGAAATCGGACACGCGCCGCGTCTTCTCCATGTCCGCCTTGATGTCCTGGATCTTCATCTGCGTCGTGTCGGCGCTCCGGTAGGCCTGTTCCACCTGGCTCTTGTACTCGTCGGCCGTGGCCTGGTTGTGCACCCCCGTCACCAGGCCGACGCCCAGAAAGGCCGCCGCGGCGGCCCCCGCCCCGATCAGGAAGGACTTCTTCTCCACCAGGTCCTTCCGTCGCTGGAAGCGCTCCGGCAAGAGCGTCAGGTCGTCCTCCGGATCCATCGCGGCGGCCGCCAGCCCCAGGGCGATGGACATCTCCCGGGGGCTCTCGGTCACTCGGTCCGCCTGCTCCGGATCGTCCACCACCACCGTGAGCGGGGCGAACGGCTGGAGGACCTCCACCGGAATCCGGAACGCCTGCGAAAGGTTGTCCTTCAGGCCCCGCAGGCGGCTGCCCCCGCCGGACAAAAGGATCCGGTCCAGCTTCAGATCCTTGAACTTGGTCTGGCTCTTGCAGAACTGGACCGAGGAGCGCAGCAGCGCGGCGAACTGGCTGGCCACGCCGGTGAGGGCCTCGAAGACCGCCTCGGTGTCGATGTTGGTGGCCTTGAGGATGGCCGTCCGGGTGACGGCGCCGTGCTTGCACTTGATCTTCTCGGCTTCCGGAAAGGGGATCCGGAGGGCTTCCGAGATGGACTGGGTGAAGAGGTTGCCCCCCGAGGAGACGTTCCGGGCGAAGAAGAGCGTGCCGTCCCGCTGGATCACCATCTCCGTGTTGCGGGCGCCCACGTCCACGATGAGGGTGGTCTCCCCCGGCGGGGGGGGGCCCTGCATGAGGAACGCGTGGAAGAGGCCCAGGCTCGACGGGATCAGGTGGCTGGCGTTGATCCGCGCCCGGCCGAGCACGTCCATGCGGGTCTCCAGGTAGGGGTTCTTGGCCAGCGCCACGAGCACGATGAGGTTGCCCGCCTCGTTGGGCGGTAGATCGAGAAGCCGGAAATCGCTGGTGACGTCGCCGCCCGCCCGCCCGGCCATCTCCCCGATCTCGAAATCCATGATCATCTTCAAGCGCCACGGGGGAACCGGGGGAACCTCCACGTAGCGCAGGATCAAATCCTTGCCCGACACGCCCACCGCCGCGCCCTTGGCCCGGATGCCCGCCCCGGACAGGTGCTGGGCCAGCGTGCGGGCGATCTGGGAGTCCACGTTGTAGTCCTCGTCGGGAATCTCCGCCGTCGCCAGCTTCACCGCCCCTGTGACCTCGAAGCCCGCGCCCCGCTTCTCGAGGCGGATCGCCTTCACGGTGGACGCCCCGATGTCGATTCCCAGTCCCGTTCCTCGCGCCATGGCTCATCCTTGTTCACGAGTTTGCGCTTCGGGTCAATTCTGAAATCTAAAATCTACCATCCCTTCATCCGCAATCCCCTCACTCCCCCGCCAGCGCCTTCATCTCCTCCTCCGCCGTCTTCGCCCACTCCGTGCCCGGCCACGTCTTCACGACGTGCGCGTACAACAGCCGCGCCAGAGACGCTTCGTCCCGCTCCGCGCGCTCCCGCGCCCGCAACAGGAACCCCTCCGCCGATCGCTGGCCCCGCTGCACCCGCTCGTCGTGGATGGCCAGCCGGATCCGCTCGGCCAGCGCCCGGACGTCCTCCTCCCATTCCGACCCCCCGTAGATCTCGAGGAAATGCTCCGCGTCGCCCAGCGACGCCTCCATCTCCCGCACGTTCCGGAAAAACTGCGCCAGCTCGAAGCGCGTCCGGATCTTCTCCTTCCGGTCGGCGGCTTCCTTCTCCAGCCGCGCGAGCCACTCCTCCGCCGTCTCCTCCCCCGCCGCCTTGTGGTCCGACTTGTTCTCCATCTTCAAAAACGGATACTTCACCAGCACGTCCCGCAGACGGGAGATCGCCTCCCCCGGGTTCCCCGCGTTCTCCGCGTCCCGCGCGTCGAACAGTGCGGAACGGATCTCCGATTCCGCTTCCTTGAAATCCGACTGGAGCTCCACCGCGATCCGGAACGTGGAGCCCTCCGCGGGCGGGGGAACCACCTGCAGGATGAGCACTTGCTCGTTCTCGCGCACCTGGATGCACGTGACGGGCGGATCGTAGTTGAAACTCAGCGGCCGCCGGGAACGGCCCCAGAGCATCCGGGTCACCTCTTCCGCCTGGAAGACGTCCGTCATCACCTGGTAGGACTGCTCCGTCACGATCCCCACCCCCTCCGCAATCCTCTCCGGCGCCGGCGAGAAGGAAAGCCCCGCCATCGACACCACTCCCGCCTCGCCTTCCACCCGATAGTCCAGGGCGATCCGCCCCTCCCGGATCGACACCGTCTCCGTGAAATCGACCCACGTACCCGAAGAAAACTCGTAGATCTTCCCCTGGACCTCGATGGACGACCCGTCCCCCCCGGACGGGCCCTTTTCCACCTTCGCGTATCGCTGCCACGTCTTGCCCCTCTTCCCGATGAGCAGCAACTGTCCGTCACGGACGAAATCCTTCATGCCCCCGCGACGCCGGAGGGAAAACAACCCGTTGGGCGCCACCCGGACCTCCAGACGCTCCGCCTGCAAAACGCCCGTGTCGTCCCCCGAAACCTCGAAAAGTTCCAAGTCGTCGAAATGGACCCCCCCCTGCTTGCCCCGGAGGAAGCACACCGCCTCCACGTGCGAGGCCCCCAGCGGCACCTTCGCCTTCACGCTCACACGCGTGAATCCCTCGTCCTCGCTGGAGACCAGGCTCCCGAACGACTCGCGCCGGAACGTGGGGTTCTTCGCGCTCAGCCATACGATCTTCACGCCCGCCACCCCGTCCAGGGCGCCCGGGCTCGCGTAGGCGGACAGCTCGTAGACCGTGTCGGGCGTCACCGCGATCTCGTTCCCGTAGATCGCCTCCAGCACGCCGACGGCCCCGGCCTCCCCCTCCTCCGGAGGGAACCGCTCCATCCACAGCACTTTTTCCCCCGTGCGCGCCCCACCCTTTTGCACCTCCACCACGTCCCCCTCGCCCATGAAGGCCCTGAACCCCACCGGGAAGCGGCGCGTGTCCGTCCGGCCCTCGAAGGAATAGTTCACGGGAAGAAGGTTGCCCGACGGGTTCTGGATCGTTTGCCGGCTCACGGACAGGCTGGCGAGACGCTTCAGGGCGTACAGGCCGCCGGCGACCACCGCCAGCGCCACGATCAGGCCGATGGGGAAGGAGCGCCGCTTCCGGGAAAACGTCGCGAATTCGGCACCCCCCACCGGACCCGTCTCGAACCCCGCCTCCGCGGAGGGGATGGCCAGGTTGCGGATGGTGAAATGCGTCTTGCCGATGGCGATGACCGAACCATGGTACAGGTCGAGCTCGTCCACCAGCTTCCCGTCCACGCGCGTCCCGTTCGTGCTGTTCAGGTCCCGCAAAAGGTACCCAGGGCCCTCCCGGACGATCTCGCAGTGAAAATTGGAGGCCTTGCTGTCCTGGATGCGGATGCGGTTCTTCGGGTTCCGACCGATGGTCACCTTCTCCTCGAGCGGGAACGTCTCCGGATTCCCGTCGGGCGTCTCCATCTCGAGCACCCAGGACTCGCCCGCCGGCTCCTCCCCCGCCGGTTCCTCCCCCGCCGGTTCCTCCAAGGACGGAGCCCCCTCCTTCCCGGCCGGCCAACCGCGGCCGTGAAAGAGGAACGTCGTCTGCCCGATGGCGATGACGTCACCCTCCTGCAGGGGATGCCGCGTCGTCTTCTTCCCGTTCACCTGCGTCCCGTTCCGCGAATCGTGGTCGACCAGCGTGTAGCCCTCCCCCTCGAAGACGACGGAGCAGTGCTTCCGGGAGGATTTCGGATCGAAGATGGTGACGGTGTTCTCTTCCGCCCGGCCGATGGTGACGGTTTCCTCGGCGAGGGGAATTTCCTGCATCTCCTCGCCCACCTTCATGATCAATCGGTCCGCCATGGGGACAGAACGCTCCACAGGAAAACGGGGAAACGCCGGACGGAAACTCAGTGATTATCCGCCAAAACCCATTCCGGATCAAGGTTGCATTCGATCCGCACCCCGAAATAGGAAACCGGCACGGGCGTCCCCCACAAGGAAACCCGCCCCGGACCCGTCGCGTCCGACGCCACGCGGATCGGCGTCCCCTCCCCCACCGTCAGCGTCAGCCCCGCGGGGCCCGCCCGGACCGACACGGTTTCCCTCGCGCCCGCCGCCAGGCCCGACGGAGCCGCCGGGGCCAGGTTCACGGACGTCCGCTTCCCCTCCGGCGACGTCGTCTCGCGCAGGATCTGGTGGGACGCGCCGACGAGGGCCAGCCGGACGAGAATCGATTCGGAACCGTACGCCAGACGGAGCACGTCGGTGAAGGGCCCTTCCCCCTCCACCCGCAGATCCAGCGTCACCCTCACCTCGCCCGTGAACCGCGCGATCCACAGAAGCCCCCGGCGCCCCGACGCCCGCACGCCTCCCGCCGGCAGAACCCGCCACGAGGGTTCCGCCTCGTTCGGACCCGCCGCCGTCCAGTCCTGGTAATGGAAGGCGTCGCGGAAATCGTACGCGAACCGGGCCCGCCCGCGCGGGAGCCTCTCCACCTCCGCTTCCAGCAGGGAAGCGAAGTTCCGCTTGCGGGCCAGGATGGACTCGACCCGGTCGAGCTCGGCCTGCACGGCCGAACGGCGATCCTCGAGAAAGAGGGTGTTCTTCCCCCGCGCAACGAGCTCCTCCAGCCGCCCCCGGGCCGCCTCCCATTCCGCGGAGCGAAGGGCCTCCCTGGCCTGCGCGAAGATCCGGGCGGCTTCCTGTTCCGCGGCGGCCCGCTTCATGTCCTCCAGGATCGTCCACAAGACGTCGGGATGGCTCCGGGCCCCGCCCAGGTTCATCGCCTCCGAGGCCGCGCGGATCGCACCCTCCCCCAGCAGGAATCGGCCGCGCGAACGGTGTTCCTCCGGCTCCAGCCGGCCTCCCCGGAAGAGGCCGGCCAGTTCGAGAACCTCCTCGCTGGCGAGGCGGTCCACCGGAATGGTGAACCTCACCTGCTGGCGGGCCGGGGAGAGGTATATCCGGACGGTCTTCTTCCCCTCCCCCCATCCCACGTACCCGCGCGCCCGGGCGCCGTCCCGCATTTCCAAAATGACCTCGGTCTTCCGGGAGGCGAGATCCGAGAGCGCCTCGACGGCGCGATGCCAGATCGATCGGGCCTCCTCGGCGAGGCCCATGAGCCTTTCCACGCGGGGGCGGTACGCGGGGAGGGCTTCCGCCTCCAGGAAGGCCTGGCAGGCGTGCAAGGCGGAGGCGTAGTCGCGCGCTCCCAGGAATTCTTGGAAGCGGGCCAGGAATTCGAGGTAGGCCCGGCGGCCTGCTTTTTCCTTCCGCCGGCGCTCGATCTCCTCCTCGCGGCTCAGCCGGTCCTCCAGGCTCGCGATCGTGTCCCGGGCCTTCTCCTCGACGTCCGCGAGCCCGAACGTCCTGACGCCCTCGAGGATCTGGATGGCCGCGCCGATCCGGCCCTCCTTCACCAGGCCTTCGGCCTCGGCGAAGACGCGGGCGGCCTCCTCGCGGGCCCGGCGGCCCACCTCGGCCTCCAGATCGCGGAGCTTGCCCAGCGTGGGCACGCGGTCCGCGAGCGGGTCCTCGAGAAAGGAGATCTTCTCCCGCTCCTTGTCCACCAGGCGGGAGGCGGCGGGAAAGCGACCCGCCTCGATGTGCTGCAGGACGAGCCGCCTCACCGTCTCGAACCTCTCGCCGGCGCGGGTTTCCACGTCCTCGAGGAGATCCCGGATCTCCCTGTCCGCCCGGAAGGCATAGAGGGTGCCGGGATACTTGCGGAGGGTGGACAGGTAGCGCTCGAGGATGCCGCCGGGATCCTCCGGGTGGGCGATTGCGTAATCGACGGCGTAGGTGAAGTGGAGCTTGGCCCACGCCTCCTCCTCGGCGGTCGCGCTGCTGGGGGTCCGATCGCGGCCGGCGGGGGGAGAGGGCGCGGGGGCGGGCTCCGGCGAGGGCGGGGGCGCGGGGGCGTCTCCGTTTCGGACCAGTCCGGAGACGAGGCCGGAGGCGACGACGAGAAAGAAGATCAGGCCCGCCAGGAAGACGGCGGGACGGAGATAGCCGGCGCCGGTGAGGCTGGACCGGGCCATGGGCTCGGTGGGTTCCTCGCG
>CAZDSO010000016.1:26296-41268 GCA_964508045.1 uncultured Planctomycetia bacterium
GCGATAGGGGTCTCCTCCGGAGTTGGCTGAACGGCTACGGGTTCCAGAGATTTTGCCGGCGCATCAGGTTCCAACACAACACCATTTACATTATCCCATCCCATTGGGAAGGCATCGGGGGGCGGGGGGGCGGTGATGAGATCGCTGGGGATGCGCAGGATGCTGGAGGCCCCGGGGGAGAGGCGCCGGGACTTCGGGGCGCCCCCGGCCAGGACGGCCCGGAGGTCCTCGGAGAGTTCGGCCGGGGACTGGTAGCGGTCCTGGCGCTTCTTGGCCATCATCCGCTCGAGAATGTGGCAGGTGTTCTCGCTGATCTCGGGCCGGAGGACCCGCGGGGAGGGAACCTCCTCGGAAATGTGCTTGAGCAGGATGACGGCCGCGCTCTCCCCGTCGAAGGGGACCTGTCCCACGAGCATGTGGTACATGGTGGCGCCCAGCGAGTAGATGTCGGAGCGGATGTCGATGTCCTTCGTGCCCCGCGCCTGTTCCGGCGACATGTAGTGGGGCGTGCCGTGCGTGGAGCCGGCCTGGGTGAGCCTCAGCTTCCCCCGGATGGACTTGGCCAGTCCCAGGTCGCACAGCTTCGCCACCTCCTCGGCCGTGATCATGATGTTGTCCGGCTTGATGTCGCGGTGGACGAGATTGTGGTCCGCCGCGTGCTGCAGGGCCCGCGACATCTGGAGGACGATGTCGAGGGTCCGGCTCTCGGGGAGATGGTGCTCCACCTTGAGGATCTCGTAGACGCTTTCCCCCTCCACGTACTCCATCACGAAGTAGTAGAACCCCTCCGGCGTCTTGCCCACGTCGATCCCCACGATGACGTTTTCGTGGTTGAGCCGGGCCACGGCCCGCGCTTCCTGCACGAAGCGGTTCACGAAGCTCCGGTCCCGGGCGAGCTCCGGATCGAGCACCTTGATGGCCACCTGGCGGTCGAGCTCGGTCTGGCGCGCGCGGTAGACCGTCCCCATGCCGCCGTGGCCGATCTTGCTCTCGATCTCGTAGCCCGCGATGGTCGGGAACCCCTCGCGCCGCCCCTGCACGCGGTAGAGGGTCCGCACCAGGTACTGGGAGAGGGCGCCCCGGTCCATGAGGATCTCGGCGACGCTCTTCGGATAGACCCCGAGCAAGGCCATCTTCCGCTGGATCTCGAAGGCCTCTTCGGCCTGCGCCGCCGTGACGTACTTCATCTCCACGGCGAGCTCGGCGAAGGATACGTCTTCGGGGTTTCTCATGGCTGCATGGGGCTTTGAACGCTTTCGACGCGCCCGCGATTATAGCAAAGCTGCGGCGGGCCCGCCTCCGGCGTACAATGGAACGAGGAAGACGCAGGAGGCGTTCCCCTTCCGGCGTCAGGAAAACCGGCAACCCAGTGAGGAAAAAACGATGTCCGGACTCGAAGGAAGCAAGACCCTGAAGAACCTCGAAAACGCCTACACCGGGGAAGCGGAGACGAGCCGCCGCTACCTCGCCTTCGCCAGGAAGGCCGAACAGGAGGGCTACCCCCAGGTGGCGCGCCTCTTCCGGGCCGCCGCTTCCGCCGAGACCGTCCATGCCTGCGCGCACCTGAGAGCCATGGAGGGGATCCGCTCCACCCGCGAAAACCTCGAGGCCGCCGCCGGCGGGGAGACCTACGAGGTCGAAAGCATGTACCCGCCCATGGTCGAGGAGGCGAAGGAGGAAGGACTCGAACAGGCCACGCGGAGCCTCTTCAACGCCCTGCTCGTGGAAAAGATCCACGCCACCCTCTTCACCAGCGCGCTGGAGAAACTGGGACGCAACGAGGAGACCGACTACTGGGTCTGCCAGGTGTGCGGCAATACGGTGGAAGGCGAACCAGCCGGCGACTGCCCGATCTGCAGCGCGAAGAAAAGCGCCTTCGAGAAGATCGGCTAGCACGCGCAGAAAAGGAACCCTTCGTGGGAGGCGTGTGTCCCGGGCCACCCGGGCTTGAAGGCCCGGGACCACGGCGATCCGCCTGCGCGGGGCCCCATCCCCGAACCCCTCACCGCCTCTCGCCCCCCGTCGTCGCCTTCTTCAACAGCGCGGCGATGCGCAAGAATCCCTTGTTCCGGGCGAACGTCTCCAGCGCCATGCCGTGGCACACCGCCCCGGCGTCCGCCCCCGCCTCCACCAGCAGCGAGGCCGTGCGCACGTGGCCCTGGTTCACCGCGTACCAGAGCGGCGGCGTCAACGTGCCGTCGCGGCGGCCGGGGTCGGCACCGTGCTCGATCAATACCCGCGCCGGACCCGGGTCCGGGTTGGAAGCCGCGTGATGCAGCGGCGTCATGCCGTAGTCGTCCGTCGCCCCGACGGAGGCGCCCGCCGCGAGCAGGAGGGCGACCAGCTTCCGGCCTCCCCACCGGGAAGCCAGATGAAGGGGCGTCGCGCCCGAGGCGTCCGCCGCGCCCGCGCGGGCGCCGGCCGCCAAGAGAATTCTCGCGACCGCCGTGCGCCCCCGGGAAGCCGCGTGGTGCAGCGGCGTGCGCCCCGCGGCGCTCGGCACGTCCGGGTCGACGCCGCGCGCCAGGAGGGCCTCCACGAGGCTCTCCTTCCCCGACGCGGCCGCGCGGTGGAGGGGGGAGACCCCCTCGCCGTCGCGGGCGTCCGGGTCCGCGCCGGCCTCCAGCAGGATCTTGAAGACCGCTTCCCGCCCGCGGTCGGCCGCCAGGTGGAGGGGGCGGTGGCCGTCCATGTCCTCGGACTCGAAATCGGCGCCGGCCGCCAGCAGGATCTTCACCGTGGAGGCGTGGCCGCCGGCCGCCGCGATGTGGAGCGGCGTCCGGCCGAAGAAGTCGCGGGCGTCCGCGTCCGCCCCGTGCTCGAGCAGAAGGCGCACCATCTCGTCGTGGCCGTGCTTGGCCGCGTGGTAGAGGGGTGGCCGCTCCCCGTCGTCACGAACGCTCACGTCGGCGCCGCTCTCGATCAGCGCGGTCGCCTTCCCGGCGTCCCCGTCCGCCGACACCGCCAGGAGGGATGCGTCCATCTCCTCCTGGGACGGCCCGCAACCGGCCGCGAGCAGGGCGAGCGCGGCAAGCGCCCATGCGAAAACAAGGCCGTGAAAGACCGGCTTCGTCATCCCGCGTCTCCTCGGGTTCGCGTCCTCCGGGCCATGCGTTCTCCCGGACCGGGACCCCGGCGATCGCGCGCCCGCGGATCCCCGGACCTCGCATGGGGAGAGGTCGTTTTCAGAGCAGCCCGTACGCCTGCAGGGCCTGCTCGAGCCGCTTGCGGTTCGCCTCCGACAGCGGGCTGAGCGGCAGGCGGTAGGCCTCCTCGATCCGGCCCAGCCGCGCCATGGCCGCCTTCACCGGGATGGGGTTGGTCTCGTAGAACATCGCCTTCATCAGCGGGAAGAGGGCCAGGTGCCGGTCCCGGGCCTTTTCCACGTTCCCCTCCCGGTACGCCGCGATCATCGCCTTGAGATCCGCCGGCACCAGGTTGGCCACCACCGAGATCACGCCCGCGCCCCCCGCCGCGAGGATGGGCAGCGTCAGGGCGTCCTCGCCCGAGAGGAGGTCGATGTCCGGGACGCGCCGGGCGAGCGCGGAGACGCGGTCCACGTCCCCCGAGGCCTCCTTCACCGCGGCGATCCCCCCCGCCTTCACCAGCCGCTCCACGGTCTCCGGCAGGATGTCGGACTTCGTGCGGCCGGGCACGTTGTACAGGACCAGGGGCAGGCCGCCGTCCTTGGCGATGGCGCGGAAGTGGAGGAACAGCCCCTCCTGGGTGGGCTTGTTGTAGTAGGGCGCCACGGAGAGGGCGGCGTCGGCGCCCGCCTCCTTGGCGTGCCGGGTGAGGCGGATCGCCTCCTTCGTGGCGTTGGATCCCGCCCCCGCGATCACGGGGACGCGCCCCTTCACCGCCTCGACCACGCGGGCCACGACCTGGTCGTGCTCCTCGTGGCTGAGCGTCGCGCACTCGCCCGTGGTCCCGACCGGGACGATGCCGTCGGTCCCCTGCTCGATGTGGAACTCGACGAGCTCCGAGATCGTCTCGAAGTCGACCTCGCCGTCCTTGAACGGCGTGACGAGGGCGACGATGACGCCGTCGAACATGTCGATCCCCTCGAAGAAAGAACGCGGATTCCATCCAGGACCCGGATTCTACGTCACGGGGGCGGGGAAGGGGAAGCCGCTTCGCGGAGAAGTCTGAAGTCCAGGGTCCGGGGTTTTTGTTTGTGTCTTCGTGCCTTCATGTTGTGTCGTATCCCACTCTTTTTGAGATTGCCATCCCACCTTTGTTGGGACTCACCCCTCACGTTCTCACGTCTTTGGTGAGGAAGAAGGTTTCCTAGCTCAAGCTCATGAGCACGTCGGGTTGACGTCAAGCGCATTTCCCCGTCCAATGCGTGTTGCGGGGGGCCGGTCACGGGGATTGCGGTTCTCGAAATCGCCGGGGGCCCGCCCTCCGCCGGGCTCTTTCCAAGGAGCCGAGGTACCGGCAGGTGCGGCGGGGCAGGAAGGGGGGGAAGAAGTGGCGCAGGAGGTTCGAGGCCTCGGACCCTCACGAGATCTGGCAAGCCGATGCCAAGGGGCCCTTCCTCGCCACCCTGCCTTCGGGAAAGAAGATCAAACTCTGTGTGCTGTCCATCCTGTTGAAGGCGCTCTGGTTGCGGCTAGGCTGCTTTGTGACAGGGATTGTAGATTGGAGATTTCAGCGGCAGCTAGCTCGTACACACACAACCACACAACTACACAACCACGTAGCTTCCCAGCCACTCCACCCCTCAATCCCCCGGCGCCCCGCCCAGCCATCCGCTCACGCCCTCCTCCGTCTTTCCTGGGAGGCGGTCCGGGGGCGGCGGGGCGGACGCGGCGTCCGGCGCGAAGGTGGGAAAGAGGGCGGCGGATGCCGCCTTCAGGTCGGCGACGACGAGGTAGAAGCAGGGCACGAGCAAAAGCGTGATGAACGTGGCGAAGAGGATGCCGAAGCCGAGCGACAACGCCATGGGGATCAGGAAACGCGCCTGCCGGGACGTCTCGAAGATCATGGGTGCCAGCCCGCCGAACGTGGTCAGCGTGGTCAGCAGGACGGGCCGGAAGCGCTGGATGGCCGCGGAATGGATCGCCCCCCGCGGCGCCAGACCCCGCTCCCGCTCGCGCCGGTTGGCGAAGTCGATCATGACGAGCGAGTCGTTCACCACCACCCCCGAGAGGGCGACGATGCCGAAGATGCTGGGAAGCGCCAGGTCGAATCCCATGATCAGGTGGCCCAGGATGGCCCCGACCACCCCGAAGGGGATGCTGATCATGACGACGAAGGGCTTGGTGTAGCTGCGAAAGGGAATCGCGAGCAGGGCGTAGATCGCGAGCAGCGCCAGGGAGAAGCTGACGTAGAGGCTGTTCATGCTCTCGCGCATGTCCGCGCGGTGTCCCTGGAAGCTGTAGCGGAGCCGGGGGTATTTCGACACCAGCGCGGGCAGTTCCTCGGACTCCAGCGCGCCGAGCACCTCGTTGATCTTGCTGCGGGGCGTCACGTCGGCGGCGACGCGCACGACGCGCCGTCCGTTGCGCCGGACGATCTCGGTGTACGCCCGGCCGCGCTTGATCGAAGCGATTTCCGGGAAGGGCACGTAGGTTCCGGCGGGGGTGCGGACCTGGAATTCGTCGATGATCTGCTCGGAATCCCGCTCCGCCTCCGGCCGGCGGACCATGATCCTGATCTCGTTGCGCCCGCGCTGCTGCCGGACCACTTCCGAACCGTAGAGATTGGATCGGAGCTGCCGGGCGACGTCGTTCGCGGTGAGACCCAGGCTCTTGCCTTCCGGCTCGAGCGCGACGTCGAGCTGCTGCTTGCCGGGCTGGAAGCCGTCGTCCACGTCCTTGACGCGCGGAAAGGCGAGGAGTTTCCTCGCCAGCTCGGCGCTGGCGCGCTCGAGAACGCCGATGTCCCGGTGGCTCAGTTCCACGGTGATCGCGCGGCGCCGGCCGCCCGGGCCGCCGAAATCGGAGGCGAAATGCAGGAGTTCCACGCCGGCGATCTCCCCGACGGTCTCGCGCCAGCGCCGGGTGAACGCGCCCGTGCTCATGACGCTTTCGCGGATCTCGGGGCCGGCCAGCATGATCCGCATGCGGCCGATGTGGCTGCCCCCCCGTCCCACGTCGGTGATGATCCCCTCCACGAGTTCCGGGTGCCCGCTCTCCCGGATGACCTGGCGTGCGCCGGCCAGCAGGCGCTGCATGACGGACTCGGTCTTCTCGACGGGCGTGCCGTAGGGCATGAGGACGCTCGCCATGGAGAAGTCGGACTCGACGGTGGGGAAGAGGCCGAACCCCATGCGTCCGCTCAGGGGGTACGACAGCATGATGCCGAGCAGGCTGAGGGCGATCGCGATGGTGAAGTAGCGGTGGCGGTCCTTCAGCACCCATCCCAGGAAGGGCCCGTAGACGTCGGTGACCATGCGCTTGAACCCGCGGCTGAACGCCTGCTGCGCGTTGTAGATCCAGGCGAAGGGACCCCACCGGCGCCGCTCGCGCTGGTGGCCGAGGTGCGCCGGCAGGATGAAGAGGCTCTCGCCCAGCGAGACGAGGAAGACGATGCAGACCACCAGCGGGACCATCTTGAAGATCCGGCCCATGTGACCGGGGATGAAGTAGATGGGCATGAACGTGGCGATGTTGGTGAGGATGCTGAAGGTGACCGGCATGGCGACCTCGCGGGCGCCGCGGATCGCGGCCCCGAGGAAGGAGAGGCCCTCCTGCCGGTAGTGGTAGACGTTCTCGCCCACCACGACCGCGTCGTCCACCACGATGCCCAGCGAGACGATGAAGGCGAACAGGGACATCATGTTGATCGTGACGTCCGTGCCGGGGAGGATCAGGAACGACCCCAGAAACGAGATCGGGATCCCCATCATCACCCAGAAGGCGAGCCGGGCCTCGAGAAAGAGCCCGAGAAGGAGCAGCACCAGCGCGAGCCCGATCGCGCCGTTCTTCAACAGGATCGTCACCCGTTCGCGGTACACCTCCGACATGTCGCGCTCGATGGCCGTCTCCACGCCGGGGGGCAGGCCGGACTCGATGTCCTCGAGCTGGCGCCGCACGGCGTCGGCCACGCCGGTGGGCGTCTGGTCGCCCACGCGAAACACCTCGATCTCCACGGCGGGCAGGCCGTTGTAGCGCGTGGTGCGCTCGGTCTCCTCGAAGCCGTCGTCGATCTGCGCGATCTCCCCCAGCAGGACCTCGCCGCCGTCCGCCGTCGTGATGACCGGGATGGACGCGAACTCGCGGCCGAAGTCGCGCCGCTCCTTGAGCCGGACGAGGATCTCGCCGGTCTCGGCCTGGATGCCGCCGCTCGGCAGGTCCACCGAGGCGCCCCGCAGCCGCGACGCCACGTCCGCCAGCGTGAGGCCGTAGCGGCGGAGAGTCTCCTGCTTGATCTGGATGCTGATCTCCAGCGACGGGACGCCGGAGACGTCCACCTGCGTGATGTCGGGGTCCTCCAGGAACTGGTCCCGGATCTGTTCGGCGACCCCGAGCAGGGCGTACGCGTCGACGTCGCCGTACACCATGACCTGGAGCACCTCGCGGCGGTGACCGGCGACGCTGACGTCGGGGTCCTCCGCGTCTTCCGGAAACGTCCGGATGCCGTCGAGCTCGCTCTTGATGTCCTGGGCCACCTTCTCGGGATCGGCGTCGATCAGCAGATCGACGTTGACCCTTCCCGAGCCCTCGTACGCCGTGGAGTTCACCTCGTAGACCCCGTCCAGGCCGCGGACCGCCTCCTCCACCACCAGGATCATGCCCCTCTCCACCTCCTCGGGGCTGGCGCCGGGGTAGTGCAGGCGGATGCGCACCGCGTCGCTCTCGATCTCGGGGAAGACCTCCTGCTTCATGTTCCTGAGCGCGATGAAGCCGCCGATCAGGCAGAACAGCATGATCAGGTTGGCGGCCACGGAATGGCCCGCCATCCAGGCGATGGGGCCGCGTTTCTCTCCCCCCGGCGGCGGTCGGTCCGTCGACGTCATCGACCCGCCCCCTTTCCGCCCCCGGCCGGCGCCGCGCCGGTCCGAAGCGGCATCCCGCGCACCGGCGTGGCGAGGTCGCTCGTCACGAGGCGCTCGCCATCCTTCAGGCCCTCGCGGACGCACACCTCGTCCTCCCCGCGCCAGACGATCTCGACGTCACGGATGTCGAGCCGGTCCTTTGCGTCCATGACCCACACGCGGTTGCCGTCGCGAAGCGCCAGACGCGGCACCGTGACCACGTTCGCAAGCTCCGTCCCCTCGATGACCGCGCGGACGTAGGCGCCCAGGATCAGCGCCGGCTTCCCCTCGTTCTCCGCTAGCTGGCAGAGCGGGTCCTCCACGGACACGATCAGCCGGGCCATTCTCCCCTGCGGTTCGAGCTCGGCCGCGAGACGCTCGACGCGGCCGGTGCGGTGGGCCGCCTCGCCCCAGGCCGCCTCGTGCTGGATGCGGACCGGCGAGCCCTCCCCGTCCGGCCCTTCGGGAAAGACGATCCAGCGGAGATCCCGCAGGGGAACGGCGACCTCGATCCAGAATACGTCGGTCCCGACGAGCGTGGCGAGTCTGGCGCCCGGGGAGACCTGCGCGCCCTTCTCCACGGACGTCGAGATCACCACGGCGTTGAACGGCGCCTCCGTCCCGGTTCGCGCCCGGGCGAGCTCGGCCTTTTCCAGCGCGATCTCGGCGCTCCTCACGGAGGAGACCGCGGCCTCCAGGGAAGCCTCGGCCATCTTCTTCGCGGCCTCGGCCGATTGGCAGCTCGCCTCCGCCGCGATCCTCTGCGGCTTCCTCAGCACCCGATCCCGGTCCCTCTCGGGCAACGTCTCACCCAAGAGCGCGAGCTCCTGCTCGGCGACCTCCCCGCGCGCCTGCTCCAGATCCAGCGCGATCCGCGCCCGCACCCGATCCGCCTCGCGCTGCGCCAGCTGCTGCTCCACCTGCCTGCGCTCCGCCTTCCGCCGCGCCAGATCCGCCCGGCGCTCCTCCACCGCCAGGGCGTAGTCCTTCGGGTCGACCGAAGCGGCCGTCTCGCCGGCTTGCAACAAACCGCCGGGAACGAGATCCGAATGCAGGGAGAGGATCTCCCCGCCCACCCGCGGCGTCAGCACGACCTGCCGGGCCGGGACCACCGTGCCCATCGCCCGCACCTCCACGGGATGCGAGCCGGTCCGCACGGACTTCACCTCCACGAGCGTGGCCGCCTTCTGCGGAGGCCGGCGCCGCGCGCGCGGCTTGTTCGCGAGCCACTGGTAGGAGACCACGACGGCGCTTCCCACCACCCCCACCACCACGAGGATCGTGACGATCTCCAAAAGCGCCCGCCACAGGGCCACGCCCTCGCGCTTCGGCGTCTGATCCGTTTGCATGCCGTCCTCCTCCCCCTGTCAGGGGCTTTTCGCCGGCGGCGTCAGATCGAAGGACCCGCCGAGCGAGCGATACAGGGCGATCCGGTACAGGACGAGATCCCGCCGGGCCGAAAGATGCGTCCTCTCGAGCCGCTGGTGGGACAGCGTCGTCGTGAGGAATCGCGTGAAGTCCACGGTCCCCTTCTTGTACCCCTCCGACGCGCGGTCCACGGCCTGGTTCGACAGGTCCAGCTGCCGGTCCAGGGATCGAAGATACGCCGCCTGGCGGACTTCCCGGGCCAGGGCGTTCTCGACCTCCTCCAGCGCCTGGAGCAGGACCTGCCCGTAGGCGTGCAGGCGCTCCGACGCCAGGGCCCGCGTGCGGTCGACTTCCGCGGCCCGGCGCCCCCCGTCGACCAGCGGCGCCAGCAGGTTGGCCGCGAGATTCCCGAGCCAGTTCAAGACGAGATCGCAGACCTCCACCGAGACGCCGGCCCGCGCGCTCAGCGAGAACCTCGGGAACCGGTCGGCGACGGCCGAAGCGACGCGCCGGTCGGCCGCCCGGAGGCGAAGCAGGGAAGCGCGGAGATCGGGCCGCTTCCGGACCAGCGCGGCGGGCGTGCCCGTGGCGGGAAGCGGGGGGAGCGCGGCGGGAAGCGCGCCGTCGGGAGCCCGGAAATCGCCCGGGGCGCGCCCGAGCAGGACGGCGAGCCGGTTCTCCTCGACGCGGATCGAGGCCTCCAGCCGCACGCGCTCGCCCCGAAGCGCCTCCAGCGCCTGGCGCTGCTGCAGGACATCGGTCGCGGACACCTGGCCCTGGCGGAAGCGCATGGAAGCGGCGTCCACGTAGTCGCCGTTCGTCTCGATCTGTTCGTCCAACAGGGCGCGCTGGCCCCGGAGCTCGTTCAGCCGGAACCAGGCGATCGCGATCTCGGCGGAAAGCGTCATCGCAGCGGCGCGGAGATCCTCGCGGCTTCCGAGCGCGTCGCATGCGGCGGCGTTCTGCGCGGAACGCACGCGCCCCCACAGGTCGAGCTCGTACGACGCGGTCAGCGCGGCCGCGAACGTGCCCGCGTGCGATTCGGTGGAAGGGATGTCCCGGCCCGACGCGCCGGACTTGGATCCGGTGAAGGATTCGGAGACGTCGAGGGACGGGTAGGAAGCGGCTCCCTCGCGCCGCGCCGCGGCCTGCGCCTGCCGGAGCCGGTCCCACGAAACCCGGAGGCCCAGGTTTCCGGAGAGGGCCTGCGCGACGAGGCCGTCGAGGGTGTCGTCTCCGAAGGCGGTCCACCATCGCGGGGGCGCCGGGTGCTTTCCCGAGGCGCTGAAGCTCCCCGGCAGATCGACGAGCGATGCATGATCCGAGGGCTCGAGGAGGGAGCAGCCGGCCAGGAGGGCGAGGAGGAGCGCCGGGAGAAGAAGGACGCCCGGGTGCGATCGCGGGCGTGTCGCGGCGGTCCGGCGCATGGGTCGGTGGCTCATGGCAGCCTCTTCTTCCTTCGTTTCGCGTCCTGCCGGATCCGTTCGCGCACCTCCCGGAGCCCTGCGAGGCAGAATCGCGAGATGTGATCGGCCAG
This sequence comes from uncultured Planctomycetia bacterium, assembly GCA_964508045.1. GTDB lineage: Bacteria > Planctomycetota > JAKEIC01 > JAKEIC01 > CAZDSO01 > CAZDSO01. The sequence continues at coordinate 37,186 of CAZDSO010000016.1, forward strand.
GGCTTCGAAGTCGGGCTCCTCCGGGGAGAGGCCGTGCGGCGGCGCGGGCCCGGTGCCCATCTTGTGGCGCCTCACGGGAATCATGGGGCCGAGGCACTGGCTCAGGATGCTCATCTGGCAATAGCCCACGTCCTCCTCGGAGGCGGCGGGGCCGAGGATCTCCCTGACGAGCGCCGCAAGGCCCTGCCGGATCGGCTCGATCGATTCCCGTTTCACCTGGGCCAGAAGCCCCGTGGGCGCGGCGATTTCCTTGTGGAAGATGTCGAAGGAGCGGCACGCGGGATCGAGGATGCGCTGGAGCAGCGCCCGGACCCGGCCCTCGAGCCTCTTCTCGACGGGGGCGTCGGGAGGGACGCCACCGTCGGGGGGGTGGGCCTCGATGGCCTTGTGGAACTCGTGCCGCCAGGCCTCGGCGTAGAGCTTCTTCTTGGTGCCGAAGTGGTAGTTGACGGAAGCGACGTTGGCCTTCGCCCGCTTGCAGATCTCGGCGATGGTGGCGGCGCGGTAGCCCTTGCGGGCGAACACCACCCCGGCGGCGTCGAGGAGCCGTCTTTGCGTCTGCTTGGAATCGCGGCGCAAGGCTTTCATGGTCTCGTTCCCGTTCGATCCGGCGTCCGGATCCTGCAAAGAAGGCGCCGGAAATGCCGGCGCCCTCTCTACAGATAAAACATCTATTTAAAATATTTGTTTGAAATCGTCAAGGACAAAACCAAGGAAAGCGTTTCGCGCTGTCGGCACGTCATGAGTCTTTCCCACCTTCCATCGTGTTTTGGCTCGGGAGGACTCTCGCCCTCCAAGGCGGTCGTCGATCCTGGTTTTTCCCGGATTTTCGGAGCCGGGTGATCCGGATTTCGCGTTTGCTATGGGTGGGAGGCGTGTGTCCCGGGCCACGCAGGCTTTCGGCCCGGGATCACGGCGATGCCGCGGCGATCTTTCACAGCGCTTCGTGCCTTCGGGTTGGAAGCAAAGTCTTCCGCGGACCCGTGACCCGTGACCGCGAACGCTCCCCTCATCCACGCGCATGCGTGCGGGACGCTTGTCACCCCCCCACGGTCAGGCCCTCGATCGCGAGCGTGGGGCAGGCGATGGGAAAGCGCCAGGTCAAGTCGTCGCCGATCGCCACGATGTTCTCGAGCATCTCCGGAAGGGTCCCGGCGATCGTCACGCTTCCCACCGGATGCGTCCGTTTTCCCTTCTCGATGCGGACGCCCGACGCCGACACGGAGTAGTCGCCGCTGGCCACGCTCACCCCGCCCACGTTCATCGCCTCCAGGAGCAAAAGGCCGTCGTCCACCGACGCGACGATCTCCTCGAGGGTCCCCTCGCCGGGTTCCACGTAGAGGTTGCCGGGCGAGACGCGCGGCAGGTCGCGGTAGCCCGGCCGGGAGGCGTTGCCCGTGGAGGCCTTGCCGGCCCGGCGCCCCCAGTACGTGTCGTAGAGGAAGCCCGTCAGCACCCCCCCCTCCACCACCACCGTCCGCTCGGGGGCCACGCCCTCGCCGTCGAAGGGAAGCGTCCCCGGCGCCCCCGCAAGCCCCAGATGGTCGACGAGCGCGAACGTCTCCGGCGCGATCGACGTCCCCTCCTTGCCGGCCAGAAACGTCTCCCCCCGGACTGCGCGGGGCCCGAGGAAGGCCGAGGCGATCTGCGAGAGGAACTGGGAAGCCAGCATCGGGTCGAAGACCACGGTGCGGGGCTTCGGCGGGATGGGCTCGCCGCCGAAGGCCTGCAGGGCCCTCTCCGCGGCCTCCCGCCCCGCCCCCGCCAGGGGAGGCAGGTGGCGGCCGTGGCGGATGAAGAACCCGCGCGTGCCCTTGCGCTCGTCCTTGACGCCCGCCACGCCGACGACGGAGAAGGACGTGGCCCGGTACGAGGCGTCGAGCCCCCGCGTGTTCACCAGGCGCTGGTCCTCCACCTCGTCGTGGAAGGTGAAGTACTTGGAGACGAGCCGCGGATCGGCGTCGAGGACCTCGGCTTCGAGGCCGATCAGCGTCTCGATCTTCTCGTCGTTCCCGAGCGCGGCCAGCCTCTCGTCGAAGATGTCCGGCGACTCGAAGGGCCCGAAGGGCGGTTCGGGAAGGCCGGCGCACGGGTCCGGGTCCGCCTGGACGACGGCCTCGACGAGCTCCTTCACGCCCGGCACGACCCGCGCGGGGATGCAGGTGTTGAAGAAGCCCGTCCGCCCCTCGCGGAACACGCGCACCCCGATGCCGAACGTCTCGGAAACCTTCACGCTCGACGGCTTCCCGCCGTGCACCTTGATCACGGAGGACCGCGTCCGCTCGACGCAGGCTTCCGCCTCGCCGGCGCCCGCTTCCTTCGCCGCCTCCAGGGCGTTCCCGGCCAGCGTCCCGGCGTCCTCATCCGCCATGGCGTCCTCCTCCCACGGTCAGGCCGCGGATCAGCGTGGTGGCTTGCCCCTCGCTCACGAAAGCCCACTGCCCCTGCTTGCCGCACATGCCCCCGCCGGGGCTGAAGGCGAAATCGCCGGCCGTCGCCTCCACCCCCTCGAGCAGGTCCAGCCCCCGCCCCGAAAGCGTGACGCCGGTCAGCGGAGGGCCCAGCTTCCCGTTCTCGATCAGGTAGGATTCCAGCGCGCTGAAGACGAAGCCCGCCCCGCTCATCTCGCCCGCCCCCCCGCCGATCTGCGCCACGTAGACGCCCCGGTCCACCGACCCGATCAGATCCTCCTTCGTCGCCTTCCCCGGCGCCAGATACGTGTTGCGCATGCGCGGGATCGGCGGAAATCGGAAGGACTGGCGGCGCCCGTTGCCCGTGGGCGCCAGCCCCAGCGCCCCGGCGCCCTGCAGGTCGCACAGGTAGCCCTCCAGCGTCCCCCCCTCGATCAGCACCGTCTTCTGCGCCGGCGTCCCCTCGTCGTCGAAGCGGATCGTCCCCGAGAGGCCGTCCTCGAGACCGTCGTCGATCAGCGTCACCTGCGGCGATGCGACCCTCGAACCCCGCTTGCCCTCGAAGATGGACTGCCCCTGGACGATGGCGTCCGATTCCAGCGCGTGCCCGCACGCCTCGTGGAAGAGCACGCCACCGCCCCCCGTCCCGTTGCACAGAACCACCGGCATCTTGCCCGCCGGCGCAGGCTCGGCGGAAAGCATGCGCCGCGCCATGCCGGCCGCCTCGCGCCCGATTGCTTCCGCCTTCGCGTCCAGGGCCTCGAACGACAGCGGGCCACCGAGGCTTTCGATGCCCGTGCGCCGGTTCCCGTCCCGCACCGCCGTGACCACCGCCACCAGGTCCGTCAGCCTCCGGCCGTCCCCCGCCTGCACGCCCCCCGACCCCGTCAGCCGCCAGTCCTGCGCGTACTCCATGAAGACCACCTGGACGTTCTTCACCTCGTCCCCCGCCGACCGCGCTTCCTCGTTCACCCGCCGGACCAGCGCCACCTTCTTCTCCAGCGCCACCTCACCCGGCGGCGTCTCGAGCGCCGGCGCCCTCTGGATCTCCGCGGCCCGCAACGGCGCCGGCTGCCCCGGCGCTCCCTCCCGCGCCGTGGCCGAGGCCCGGGCCGCCGCCCGCAGCACGGCCTCCTCCTCGAAGGACTCGGCGAAGGAATACCCCGTGGCCTCGCCCGAGACGACGCGCACCCCGGTGCCACGGTCGCTGGAGGAGGCGATCTCCTTCACCTGGTTCTCGGAAAGGACGATCCGGGACCGGGAGACCGTCTCGGCGAAGACGTCGGCGAAATCGCCGCCCCGCGACAGGGCCTTTTGGACGGCCACGGACAGGACCTCCGGATCCGGGAAGGATTCATCCATGGGTGCTCTCCCCTAAAGCAGCAGAGCCGCGCCACAGCGGCCACGTCTTCGACACAGAGAACGCAGAGGGCACAGAGAACTTTCAGAGGGGTTCAAGGCGCGCCCCCATCATGCACAATCGGAGAGGAAAGGCAAAGGGGCGCTCGAACCAGCCCTTCGCGCTGGCAGGGAGTGCTGCAAACGCCTCGGGGCAGCGCTTGCACGGACCGCCGGCTTCATTCGCCTCGGCTGACCGTGAGGTCCTTGATGTACGGCAAGGGCGAATTCTTCCACCTGCTCTATCGATCGCTGTCGCGATCGCAAGAGCCCG
>CAZDSO010000017.1:0-40410 GCA_964508045.1 uncultured Planctomycetia bacterium
CCTCCCTCGGGACGTCTCGAAGACGGCGTAGGTGCGTGCGGCGACCGCCTGGGCCTTGAGGGCTTCGAGGGGCCAGGAGGCGGGCATCTCCCCGCCGAGCACGCCCAGAAGGTACGTCTCGAGGTCCACGCGGTTCACGATCTGAATGCCCTCGCCGGGCTTCCACGAGAACGACAGGTCGCCTTCGTACCGCCGTCCGTCCAGGAGGAAGACGGTATCATCTCCGCCCGCGACCAGGAGGCGCTCGTCCGCGCCCCCGCTTCCCGTGTCCAGTCCGGCGGGGGTGGACACGACGGTCAGCGTTCCGCCGGCGGGAAGGGCGCGGCGCTCCCCGCGATCCGCCCGGGCGAGGATGGCCGGTCCCTGCCAGCCGAGTTCGGCGCGCTTGCGGCCGGTGGCGAGAAGGACGCGGAGATCCGGCGAGGGGGGGGAGGGCGTGCCGGGGGGCGCGGGGCGGGGCGGGGAGGGGGAGGCGCAGCTGTGGACCAGGAGGGCGACGAGCGGCACGAGGAGAGCGGCCGAGAGGGCCGCCGCGAGCAGGGGGCGGAAGCGCAGAAGGCGCCGCGAGGCCTGCATCCATCTCCCGTCTTTCCGTCTCGCCATGTCGGGCCTTCACGCGCCGAAGGGAAGGTTCAGAAGAGCCGTCCCTGCCGGCCGTCGTTTGTTTCCTCCGGCTCTTCCCCGAAAACCCGGGACGCCCGGTCGGTGGCCACCCGTCCCTGGGGGGTCTTGACCATGAAACCCATCCTCACGAGATAGGGCTCGTAGACGGATTCGATGGTCCCTTCCTCCTCGTCCACGGCCACGGCGATGGTCTTGAGCCCCACGGGTCGCCCGCCGTGGCGCAAGATCACGCGCAGGATCCGCCGGTCCATCTCCTCGAGCCCCCGGTCGTCGACGCCGAGCATGGCCAGGCCTTCGCGCCCGATGTCGAGGTTGATGGCGTCGGCGTTCTTGACCTGGGCGAGGTCGCGCACGCGTCGCAGGAAGCGATTGGCCACGCGGGGGGTTCCGCGGGCGCGTTCCGCGATGAAGGCGGAGGCGTCGGCGTCGATGCGGATGTTCATGATGTTCGAGGTGCGCTCGAGGATGCGGGCGAGTTCCGCGGGGGGATAGGGATCCAGGCGTTCGCGGATCTGGAAGCGTTCCCGGAAGGGGCCCGTGAGGATGCCCTCGCGGGTGGTGGCTCCGACGAGGGTGAAGGGCTTCAGGTTCAGCTTGACGCTTCGGGCCGCGGGCCCCTGGTCGAGGACGATGTCGATGCAGAAGTCCTCCATGGCGGAGTAGATGTACTCCATCACGGCCTTGTTCATCCGGTGGATCTCGTCGATGAAAAGGAAGTCCCCTTCGCCCATCTTGGTGAGGATGCCGGCGAGATCGGTGGGGCGGTCGAGCACGGGTCCGGAGGTGGAGAAGAGGGTGCCGCCCATCTCGCGGGCGATGATCCTGGACAGCGTGGTCTTGCCCATGCCCGGCGGCCCGGAGAAGAGGATGTGGTCCAGGACCTTCTCGCCGCGCATGCGTGCGGCCACGATGTAGGTCTTCAGGTTGTCCAGGATCCTCTCCTGGCCGACGAAATCCCCGAAGCTCTCGGGACGGATGCGCTGCTCGAAACGCGCGTCGTCGTCCGTCCCTTCTCGCTCGAAAATGGGGGAAGATCCGGTCACGGTCGCCTCCAGAGGGATTGCACGGATGGTACTCAAGCGGCGCTTCGGCCGCAAGACGGCAATCCGGCATGCTACGAAAAGGAAGAGAGGGCCAAGACCCTCCTACTGCGCGAAGCGCTCGCCCCGGCGCGGCGCTTGCCGGCGTCCGCCCGCGGGGCTATGATGCACCAACACGCCGGAGCGTTCGCCGGCGCATTCTCGACGCCCGGAAGGAGACGAAGCATGAGACGGAATCTGTCCCCGGTCTGGCTGCTCCTCACCCTGTTCCTCGCGATCCCCTTCGCGCGAGCCGAGGAGGAGGACGAAGCCGCCGCGCGGGAGCGCGGCAAGGCGCTGCTCGCATCGCTGAAGACGTTCGACGAATCCCTGACGGGCACGACCTTCTACGGCATCTACGCGGGGACGAAGAACATCGGCACGATCAAGACGGTGGTCGAGAAGGCCCCGGAAGACACGGCGGGCGTGTACCAGGCCGTGTTCGAGATGAAGATGAAGATCGGGTCCAACGAATTCTCCTCGAACTCGAGGGACATGCTGGACGGCTCGTTCGCCGTTCTCTCCCACGCCTCCCTGGAGGAAGATCCCAACGGACCCGCCACGGAAAAACGGAGCCTGAAGGACGGCCGCTGGACCCTCGAGACCTCGAAAGGGGAGGAGAGCGCCGTGTTCGGCCTGGCGGCCCCCGGTCCGGACCACGGGGAGAAGTCGAGCCACTGGCTGCTGGCGCGCCGGATCCGCACGGACGAGAAGCGACTCTACCTCCTCAAGGGCATCGCGTGGCCGAAAGCGACGGACGCGGATCCGGAGGCGTCCGGCGAAACGGAGCTGGACGCGAGCGTCTACAAGGACATCCGCATCGCGGCGGCTCCTCCCGCGCCCTTCGAGCACCGCGGCGCCTCGGTGACGGCGAGGGTCGTCACGGTGACGGACACGAAGGGCGAGACCACGTCCTACGCGGTGGGGCCCGGCGACAAGGTCCTGGCCTTCTGGCCGGGCGACGCGCCCATCAAGATCATCGCGGGCACCGAGGAGGAAGCGGGAGCGGACCTGGCGGAGGAGGCGATCTCGGACGAAGCCCGGGCGGTGAAGGACGCCGTGCTGGTCTACTTCCGGGTGGCCGCCAAGGCGGTGGACGTCGACGAGATCGACAAGGTCATCGACTGGGCCTCGGTGGGGAAGCAGCTGGCCGAGCTCAACCCCATGTTCAAGGACATGGACGCGGAACAGGTGGCGGGCATCGTGAAGATGCAGCTGGCCAATAGCCCGGCCTCGGTGCCCAAGGACCAGCTGGACATCCTTGAAGCCATGCTGAAAGTGTCCGTGGACGGCGACAAGGCCTCCGTCAAGATCAAGGGGGAAGGCGACAAGCCGTTCCGCCTGGAAAAGCGGGACGGGAAATGGATCATCGTCCAGCTCCCGATCTGACGGGGGGCCGATCGCCCGTCCCTCGCGTACCAGCAGGATGGACGGAGGATGGCGACGACGAACGCGAAGTCAAGGCGCCGTGTCGCCGCGATCGACCGGGCCCTGGCCGCTCTCTACGGGGACCCCCGGCCTCCCCGCCGCGCCGATCCCCTCGAGACGCTGGTGCGGACCGTCCTGTCCCAGAACACCAACGACCGGAACCGGGACCGCGCGATGGAAGGCCTGCGATGCGCCTTCCCCGACTGGGAGGCCGTCGCCGACGCCCCCTTGTCCGCCATCAAGGCCTCGATCCGTCCGGGAGGACTCGCGGCCCGGAAGGCGCGAACCCTCCGGGATCTCCTGCGGTGGGCGCGACGGCGCTTCCCCGGCTTCGATCTGTCCCCGCTCGACGGCAAGACCGACGAGGAGATCCGGCAGATCCTGGCGGACCGAAAAGGGATCGGGCCGAAAACCCTGGCCATCTTCCTTCTGTTCGCGCTGGGACGCGAGGCCTTTCCCGTGGACACCCACTGCCTCCGCGTCCTCACCCGGCTGAACGTCCTGCTTCCGGGCACGACCGCGTCCAGGGCGCACGGGATCATGGATGCGCTGGTCGCGCCGGGACGCGCGATGCCCCTGCATCTCAACCTCATCCGCTTCGGCCGCGAACGCTGCCATGCCCGGAAACCCCGGTGCCGGGGCTGTCCGCTGGTCCGCCGGTGCGTCCATCCGGACAAGGAACACGCCCGGTGAAACCCGACGAAAAAAGGCGGGATGGAGGGCGCACCCCTCATCCCGCCTTGCTCCTTCCCGCCTTGCCAGATGGGAACACCGCCGCCTTCGCTAGGCGTCGACGATGGCCTCTTCCGGGCACACTTCCACGCAGGTGCCGCAGTCGGTGCACTTCTCGGGGTCGATGACGTACTTGTCCTCGCCCTCGGTGATGGCGCCTTCGGGGCACTCCGCCTCGCAGGCTCCGCACGCCAGGCAGTCGTCCGTGATCTTCTTGGGCATCTTTGTCTCCTCCATCACGTCTCCCGTTCGGGAGACAAGAACAACGTCGATCCGTGAATGATAGGCATGCTGGACTTGCCCGCAAGACCTCTGCAAAAATATTTTCCCGTACTCCCCGAGACCCAGGAGGGACGCGCCTGTGGCGCCGGGCCTTTCCGGCTGCTATCCTTGCCATCGCGCGCGATCAGCCCCGGCAACGAGACGCGCGACAGGCTTTTGGAGATACGCCACGATGTTCACACGCGGGATCCAGGCGGCCGCCCTCTGCGCCCTCTTCCTCCCCGCTTCCTGCGGCTCGAGCCCCGAGCCCCGCGAGAGGGAGGGTTCGACGGAAGCCGGGAAGGCCCTCACGGCGGACGAGAGCTGGGCCAGAGCCCAGGAAAAGGAGGCGACGGGCGACGCGTGCCAGTCCTTCGCCCGCCTCCAGTGGTACCAGGAATCCATGCTCGAGTACCAGTGGCTGATCGACCACCATCCCCGCTCCCGGCGCGTCCACGAGGCCCGGCGGAAGATCCAGCTGCTCCGCACCCGGGTGGACCGTCTCAAGGACTGGAAGCGGAAGGTGGAGGACTTCGACACCCAGTCCCGCGTGATGATGCACAAGCCCGCCTACCTAGAAAAGGGCCGGACCGACGCCGGCGCCCTGGCCTCCGCGCCCTTCAAGTTCGTCCGCGACTTCGCCCGGACGCGCGTGGAGGAAATCGAAGCGGCCGCGCGAAAAACCGTCGAGGACGCCCTCGACGCCCTCGAGGCGAAGGTGGACGCCTTCACGCGCGAGCGGGACTGGGTCGCTTCGTGGGAGGTGTTCGGCTCCTTCGACCCGGACTACGTCGAGATCTTCCCGGAGACGGGGAAGGCCGTGAACGCGCTGAAGGAAACCGTCATCCAGAAGGCGGGCCAGGACGCCAAGGCCATCCTCGAGAAGGCGGAGGCGTACGAGAAGGCCGGCGAGTTCTTCCGTGCCGTGCACGTCCTGGCGAACCGCAAGAAGGCCTTCCGGGGCCTCCCCCTGTTCGAGACCCTGGCGGGGCGGGAGAAGGAGATCCGCCGGAAGGCCCGCGAAGGCATCGTCCGTCAACGCACCATCCCTTCCCGCGCCCCGGCCCCGCCTCCCGAGGAGGAAGAGCCCGCGCCCCCGGATCCGGCGCCGGCGCCCGGCTCCCGCGAAGCCGAGGCCGCGAAGGCCATGAAAACGCCGGACGTGAAGGAGAGGGTCCCCTCGCCCGAGGCCCTGTTCGCGGGGGCCGCGGATCCCCTGACCCTCGCCGACCGCTGGTACTACAAGGCCGTGAAGCGGGAGAAGAAGGTCCTGCCCGGCGACCCGGACTACCAGGAAAACCTGACCCGCTCCCTGGAGATGTACGAGAAGGTGAGAGCGCTCTACGTCCACCTCCTCGAGAAGAAGAAGGGCCCGGACGAGGAAATCGACGAGCGCATCCGGAAGGTGCAGCAGGCGATCTTCTGGTGCAAGAAGAACCGGGGGCTGGTGTTCGATTGACCATCCATGCGCGTCTCCGTGGTCATTCCGACGTTCAACGAGGCCGGGAACATCGAGACGCTTCTGCGCCGCCTGTTCCACGCGCTCGAGATGGCCGCGATGCGCGGGGAAGCGATCGTGGTCGACGACCGGTCCCCCGACGGCACGGCCGACGTCGCCGAGGAAACCCTCGGCGGAAGGGGCCGCGTGCTGAGGCGGCAGGGCCCGCGGGGGCTGGCCTTCGCGGTGGAGGACGGTTTCGCCGAGGCCCGGTCGGAGGTGATCTGCGTGATGGACGCCGATCTCAGCCATCCCCCGGAGAGCGTGCCCGCCCTGGTGAAGGCGGTGGAGGACGGCGCGGATCTCGCGGTGGGCTCCCGCTACGTGGCGGGGGGAGGGATCGCCGGCTGGCCGAGGACGCGCCGGCTCCTCTCCCGCGCGGCGTGCCTGATGGCGCGGCCGCTCACGCCCATCCGGGACTCGACCTCGGGATTCTTCTGCCTGCGGCGCCCGGTGATCGAAGGCCTCGATCTGCACACGGGCGGATTCAAGATCGGGCTGGAGCTGTTCGTGCGGGGCAACATCAAGCGGGTGCGGGAGATCCCCTTCACGTTCACGGACCGGCAGGCCGGCCGGAGCAAGCTCGGCCGGTCGGTGATGCTGCAGTACCTGCTCCAGCTCGCTCGTCTTTCGGCCCATCGATTCGGAAGGAGGGGATGACATGAGACAGGGACTTTTCGGCATGGTCATCGCGGCGGCGCTTCTGGCCGTCGCGGCGCCGGCGCGGGGGGAAGGCGCCTCCGTGCTCGGCTGGCTCGACGCCGCCTGCGGCCAGTGGCCGGTGGAAAAGGAGACCGCGACCGGGACGGAAGACGGCGGGCTGGACGGGACGGCCTCGTCCGAGGAGAAGCCGTTCACCCTCGGGGCGGGGTTCCGGATGTGGATCTTCGCCCGGCCCATCAAGACCACCCACGTGAGCGGGCGGCCCCGCACGGAGGCGACGGTCTGGCAGCACAGCCAGGTGGACGACGATTCCAGCTGGTTCGTGGTGCACCGGGTGGGGGCGATCCGGCTCGAGGGATCCTACCGGATGAACGAGTCCATCCGCCTGTCCGGCGCGGTGCTGCTGGGCGCCCAGGCCTCCACGCTGGAATACCGGCTGGGCCCGGGCAACGCGCACCTCGGCGGCGCGACGAACACCGAAGTTTCCCTGACCATCGACAGCAAGGTCGGGTGGTACCCGCTGGACATGTACTTCGGCCTGGAGGTGGAGGGTTCGTACCGCATCCAGGACTTCTCGGCGAAGGTCCGCTGGTCCATGAACGCGGCCTCGGCCTACTTCGAGGAATCCTGGATGCTCTGGGGGAAGGTGGACGGATACATCACCATCTTCACCAACGACTTCGACGTCACGGCGGGCTACAAGACGAAATTCGGGACCCCCTACGCGGGCCTGGGCCTCTCCCTGTACGAGGGCTGGTCGCACCAGGAAGAGGTGGACGATCCCACGCCGGCCGACTACAAGTTCCACTTCCGGGAGACCCAGTGGTTCCAGGTCCTCGCCGGTTACCGCGTGGACCTGGAAAGCGGGCACTTCATGGCCGCGGAGTTCTCGCTGGTGTCCCAGTGGTCGTTCCGACTGGAGATGGGTTACAAGTTCTAGGGACGCCGAACGTCCCCTCGTTATCATCCGGTCCTCAGAGCGCAAAGCCGGGGTGGCTCCTCAGGATGTGCTTGAGCTTCCGGATGGCCTGCTTTTCGATCTGGCGGACCCGCTCCTTGGTCAGCGCGAGCTGCTTCCCGATCTCCTTGAGGGTCATGGGCTCGCCGTTTTCCAGGCCGTAGCGCATCCGCAGGACGTCGGCTTCCCGCTCGCCGATCCCCTCGAGCAGCCGGCGAATGACGTCGGAATCGAGCCGGGCGAAGAACTGCTCCTCAGGGGAGGGGAACCGGTGGTCCTTGATGCCGTCGGCGATGGAGGCGTCCATCCCCGTCATCATGGGCTGGTTGGCCGAGACGGTGGACTGCATGGCGGCCTTCTGGATCTGTTTCAGGCTGTCGGGGGCGACCCCCATCTCCTCGGCGATCTCCTGGACGGTGGGCTTCCGGCCGAGGTCGCTGGCGAGGCGCGTGGCCGTGTTCTTGAGCTTGGCGATCATCTCCATCATGTAGGGAGGGATGCGCACGGCCCGGCCGTGCGTGGCCAGCGACCGCCGGATGGCCTGCTTGATCCAGAAGGTCGCGTAGGTGCTGAAGCGGCACTCCTCCTTCGGATCGAAACGCTTGATGGCCTCCATGAGCCCGAGCGTTCCCTCGTTGATCAGTTCCTCGAAGGGGATCTCGGGATGGGCGTAGATCTTGGCAATGCTGATGACCAGCCTGAGGTTGGCCAGAATCATCTCCTGGCGGGCGTCCTCGTCCCCCTCCTGGACCCGGTAGGACAGCGATTTTTCCTGCTCGGGAGTCAGAAGGGGATGTCGATGGATCGTATTGAAGAGGTGATCGTCCTTGATGGCGCCCACCTTCCCCTCCTCGATGGGACCTTCTCGATTATAGGAGGCGTGCGGGTCCGGTCAAGGGAGGCGGCCGGCGCAGCCGGCGCGCAGAGGCCGGGATCCTCCGCGGTGGAGGGAATCCCGCGAAGAAAATTTTTTCGCTTCCGACAAGAAAACGGGCCGCGCAACGCGCGGCCCGTTCGGAATTCACGACCCCGATGCAGAACATCGAAACCAGTGTGCATCATCAGGGTCAATACATGTCCTCCGGCGGCATGCCGGGCGTCTTCGACTTCTTTTCCGGAATCTTGGCCACCACGGCCTCGGTCGTCAACAAAAGCGTGGAGATGCTCGAGGCGTTCTGCAGCGCCGTGCGGACCACCTTCGTGGGATCGATGATCCCCTTGGCCACGAGGTCGCCATACTCGCCAGCGCCAGCGTCGAACCCGAACCGGAACGCCTCGTTCTCCTGCACCTTCTGGACGGCGATGGCCCCGTTGACCCCGGCGTTCTCCGCGATGTAGTAGAGCGGGAACTGAAGGGCCCTCTTGACGATGTCCACGCCGACCGCCTCGTCGCCCGAGGACTTCAACCCGTCGAGGACCGAGAGGGACTTCAGCAAAGCCACGCCGCCCCCGGGAAGGATGCCTTCCTCGACCGCCGCGCGCGTGGCGTGCAGCGCGTCTTCCACGCGGGCCTTCTTCTCCTTCATCTCCACCTCGGTCGCCGCGCCTACGTTGATCTGGGCCACCCCTCCGGCCAGCTTCGCCAGCCGTTCCTGGAGCTTCTCCCGGTCGTAGTCGGAGGTCGTGTCCTCGATCTCGCGCCGGATCTGCTCGATCCGCGCCTTGATGTCCTTGGCCGTGCCGGCGCCCTCGATGATCGTGGTCGTGTCCTTGTCGATGACCACCTTCTTCGCGCGACCGAGATCCTCCAGCTGCAGACTCTCCAGCTCGATCCCCAGGTCCTCGAAGATCGCCTTGCCCCCGGTCAGCACCGCGATGTCCTGCAGCATCGCCTTGCGGCGGTCGCCGAACCCCGGCGCCTTCACCGCCACGCAGGACAGCGTGCCGCGAAGCTTGTTCACCACCAGCGTCGCCAGAGCCTCGCCCTCCACGTCCTCCGCCACCACCAGAAGGGGCTTCCCGCCCTTGGCGACCTTCTCGAGGACCGGAAGGAGATCCTTGATGTTCGTGATCTTCTTCTCGTGGATCAGGATGAAGGGATCCTCGAGTACCGCCTCCATGTCCTCCGTGGACGTCACGAAATGGGGCGAAAGATAGCCCTTGTCGAACTGCATCCCCTCCACCCACTCCACCTCCGTCTCGATCGACTTCCCCTCCTCCACCGTGATCACGCCGTCCTTGCCGACCCGCTCCATGGCCTCCGCAATCTTCTGCCCGATGTCGGCGTCGTTGTTGGCGGCGATCGAGGCGACCTGCGCGATCTCCGTGTTGCCCTTGACCTGCTCGCTTCGCTTCTGCAACTCGTCCACGATGGCCTTCACCGCCATCTCCACCCCCCGCTTCAACCCCAGCGGGTTCGCCCCCGCCGCCACGTTCTTCAGCCCCTCGTTGAAGAGCGCCTCGGCCAGCACCGTGGCCGTCGTGGTCCCGTCCCCCGCCACGTCGCTCGTCTTGCTCGCCACTTCCTTCACCATCTGGGCGCCCATGTTCTCGTAGGCGTCTTCCAGATCGATCTCCTTGGCCACCGTGACCCCGTCCTTCGTCACCGTCGGAGCGCCGAAACTCTTCTCGATGATGACGTTATGCCCGCGCGGACCCAGCGTCACCCTCACCGTTTTCGCGAGCTTCTTCACTCCTTCCCGGATCTGTTCTCTTGCTTCCTGCTCGAAAGCCAGCTTTTTTGCAGCCATCTCCGATCACTCCTGTCTTCTCTGTGCCGAATGGGGAGGCTTGTCGGGGCAAACGCGGACCCCGCTTCGTCGGCCGGACCCCTCAGCCTTCCAGGACCGCCAGAATCTCCTCCTCGGACATGATCACGTACTCCTCGCCGTCGATCTTCACCTCCGACCCTGCATAGGACGTGAAGAGCACGCGATTCCCTTCCTCCACCTGGAACGGGACACGGTCCCCGTTTTCCAGAAGCCTCCCCTCCCCCACACTGATCACCTCGCCTTCCTTCGGCTTTTCCTTCGCGGAATCGGGAATCACGATCCCGCCCTTCGTCTTCTCCTCCGCTTGCATTCGCTTGACCAGGAGCTTGTCCCCGATGGGTTTGACCGACGGTTTGTTTTTCTTTGCCATATGCTTTCTCCTCCACCTAAGCGTATCGACCCCATTGGCGAAGCAAAACATATGCCGCCTGTTCGCAGGACATGCACCACTTCCGCCTATCTGATGAAAAGACATGGAGTTAGCCAATCCGGCGTACAGAGGACCGAGGGGAGTTCCACGTCGAAAGCTGTCAATTTGACAGCTCGATTGCCGGCTGGTCCGCAAATCTGTCAATGAGGCAGGCTCCGTCACAGATGACACGTTGCTCAAATCCACAATCCCTGAATCCCTCCATTCGTCATTCCATCCTTCCCCGATTCCAACACGCCCTGGACCCGCCTCCCGTTGCGATGGCGCAGAAGGAGTTGCAAGCGCCGGGCGAGAACAGTACACTCCCGCCGTTCCGCGAAGGAGGCCTTCCATGGCGAAATCCGCTTTGATCACGGGCATCACGGGCCAGGACGGCTCGTTTCTGGCCGAGTTCCTGCTCTCCAAGGGGTACCAGGTCCACGGGATGGTCCGCCGGTCCAGCATCGAGAAGGTCGACCGCATCCAGCACATCGCCGACCGGATCGAGCTCCACCAAGCCGATCTCCTCGACCAGCCCTCCATCATCGACCTGATCCAGGAGGTCCGTCCCCAGGAGCTGTACAACCTCGCCGCCCAGTCGTTCGTCCCCACCTCCTGGAGCCAGCCCGTTCTCACGGGGGAAATCACCGCCCTGGGCGTCACGCGGGTGCTCGACTCCATCCGCCTGGTGGACCGCGAGATCCGCTTCTACCAGGCCTCCTCCTCGGAGATGTTCGGGAAGGCGCGGGAAATGCCCCAGTCGGAAAGCACGCCCTTCTATCCCCGTTCCCCCTACGGGGTGGCGAAGGTCTACGGCCACAACCTGACGGTGAACTACCGGGAATCGTACGGCATCTTCGGCTGCTCGGGCATCCTCTTCAATCACGAGTCGGAGCGGCGGGGCAAAGAGTTCGTGACGCGCAAGATCACGCACGCGGTCGCGCGGATCAAGCAGGGTCTGCAAAAGGAGCTCCGATTGGGGAATCTGGAGGCGAGACGGGACTGGGGATTCGCGGGGGACTACGTGGAAGCCATGTGGATGATGCTGCAGCAGGACGAGCCCGACGACTATGTCGTCGCCACGGGGGAAACGCATTCGGTGCAGGACTTCTGCCGGATCGCCTTCGAGGCGGCGGATCTGAACTGGGAGGAGTACGTGGTGCAGGACGCCCGCTTCGTGCGTCCGGCCGAGGTGGACGTCCTGATGGGCGACGCGTCCAAGGCCCGCCGTCTGCTCGGATGGCGGCCCCGGCAGTCCTTCGAGGATCTGGTCCACCGGATGGTCGAGGCGGACATGGAACGCGTGGCAACCCGGCCGGACGCGTAGGGCCTCCATGCTGGAATCCGGAATCCCGCCCGACGCGTTTCACCGTGACCGTCTACTCGTTTGCTGGATGGGGTTTCCGTGGTCAAGAAGCACAGCCAGGGGCTGAACCTTCTTCTGGGTCTGCTCGACGCCGCGGCCACGGGCGGCGCCTGGCTTCTGGCCTTTCTTCTGCGGACGGAGGGCGGGCCGCTTCTCCCCGTCAAGACGGGCGAGCCTTCCTTCCGTCTCTATCTCCAGATCCTTCCGATCGTGGTGGCGGCGGGCGTCGTGTCGTATGCCCTGGCGGGCCTGTACAGCCCGAAACGGCACCGCGGCGCCGGGGCGGACTTCATCGGCGCGCTGAAGGGGACCGCCCTGGCGATGGTTCTTCTCCTGGCCGCGAGCTTCTTCCAGCGGGGCGTCGAGTTCTCCCGGTGGATCGCCGTCTTCTTCGCGGTCGGAAACGTGGCCCTGGTGACGGCGGGCCGGATCCTCTTCTGGCGGACGGCGGGATTCCTCCGCGCCCGGGGCGTGAACGTGAAGCGCGCGCTCATCGTGGGGGGGGGACGGTCGGGCGGGCGGGTTCTGGAATCGATTCGCCGGAACGCCTGGACGGGCATCGAGGCGGCGGGGTTCGTGGAGGTGCGGGACGAACGGAAGGGCCGCGAGATCCAGGGCATCCCCGTGCTGGGAAGCATCGAGGACCTGCCGCATCTCATCCAGGACCGGGGGATCGGGCTCGTGTTCATCGCCCTGGGAAGCGATCAGACGGCGGCGCTGGAGAAGGCGGTGGACGCGCTTTCAGAACAGGTGGTGGACGTGAGGATCGTTCCGGACCTGACGCACTTCTTCTCGCTGAACGCCGAGATCTCCGAGTTCGACGGCCTGCCGGTGATGAGCCTTCGCGAGAGCCCGCTCTACGGCTGGCGGGCCCTGTGCAAGCGTTCGATGGACATCGTCTTTTCCGGCGGTTTCCTGCTGGTCTTCTCGCCCGTGTTCGTCGGGATCGCGCTTCTTGTCAAGCTCACCTCGCGGGGGCCGGTCTTCTACAAGCAGGAGAGGATGGGTCTGGACGGCCGGACCTTCAAGATGCTGAAGTTCCGTTCCATGCGGATCGGCGCCGAGAAGGAGACGGGAGCGGTCTGGGCGGTGGAGAACGATCCCCGTCGCACGAGGTTCGGAACGTTTCTCCGCAAGACGTCCCTGGACGAGATCCCGCAGTTCCTCAACGTGTTCCTGGGACACATGAGCGTGGTGGGGCCCCGCCCGGAACGGCCCGTCTTCATCGAGGAGTTCAAGAAATCGATTCCCCGCTACATGCTCCGCCACAAGATGAAGGCCGGGATCACCGGATGGGCCCAGGTGAACGGCTGGCGGGGCGACACGAGCCTGCGGAAACGGATCCAGTACGACCTCTATTACATCGACCACTGGTCGCTGTGGTTCGACATCCGGATCATGTTCCTCACCGCCTTCCGCGGTCTGGTGGCGCCCAACGCCTATTAGCGGAGAGAGGGGAAAGGGATCGCCGGTCAGGGATTCCAGATTTCCGATCAGAACTGGAAGCCGCGGGTGATCTTCAGCTTCTTGAAGGGCGAATCGTCCTTCTTCCCGGCCGGCACCTTCTGTTTCGGCGGCGGAGCCTCCGGCTTGGGTGTCTCGGGCGGCGGGGCGCCGGTCGAGCTCGGGGCATCCCCCCCGGCCTTGACCTTGGCCGCCTGGATGCCGCGCAAAAGCAGGTTGAGGTCGTCGGGGTTGAAGGAGTTGGCCAGGGCCTCGGCTTTCGTGATCGCGCGCTTGTGGACGAGGTTCGCCAGGGACTGGTTGAACGTCTGCATGCGGTAGAAGGACCCCGACTTGGCGATGGCCTTCTCCAGCTCCAGCGTGTTCCCCTGCTCCAGGATCTGCTGGATGTGCGGGGAATTGATCATGATCTCCATCGCAGCCACCCGCCCCTCCCCCCCGGCGCGCTTGACCAGACGCTGGCTCAGCACCCCGAGAAGGTTCAAGGAGAGCATCTTGCAGATCTGGTCCCGGGCCTCCGGCGGGAAGGAATCCAGCAGCCGGTCCACCGTCTGCTTGGCGTCGTTGGTGTGCAGGGTCGAGAAGACCAGGTGCCCGGTCTCCGCGGCGTGAATCGCCGTCTCCATGGTATCGCGGTCGCGGAGCTCCCCGATGAGGATGACGTCCGGATCCTGGCGCAGGGCCCGTCGGAGCGCCTCGGTGAGCGTCTTCGTGTCCGCGCCCAGCTCCCGCTGGTTGATCGTGGCCAGGTTGTCCTCGTAGACGAATTCCACGGGATCCTCGATGGTGATCACGTGGACGTGCCGCGTGCTGTTGATCAGGTCGATGAGGGCGGAAAGCGTCGTGGACTTCCCCGACCCGGTGGGGCCGGTGACCAGCACGACCCCCTGGTGCTTCTGGGCGATGTCCTTGAGGACGGGGGGCAGGCCCAGATCGTCGAGCGTGGGGATCTTCAGCGGGATGTGGCGGATGACCACGCCGATCTGGCCCCGCTGGAGGAAGACGTTCACGCGGAACCGCGCGCGTTGCGGGATGGAGTAGGAGAAGTCCGCCTCCAGGTTCTCCCGGAACTTGTCCGCCGTCCGCTTGTCCATCAACACGCCCAGGAAGGCGCGCATGGATTCGGGTGTCATGGGCGGGAACTCGGAAGGGATGAGCTCCCCCGCGGTCCGGAACAGGGGCGGCCGGCCCATCTTGAGATGGAGGTCGGAGGCGCGGCGTCTCAGGACTTCCAGCAGCAGCTTGTTCGCATCCATGGGGCCCTCCAGGGGTCGAGCGTTGCAGATGAAACGTCGAAAGTCGAACGTCCAAGCGTGAAGGTCGAAGGTCCCGGGCGCAGGGCGCAAGGATGCACCGGAGCCCGGGTCACGATTCGCCGAGATGCTCTCCGAGAGCGATGAGCGTGGCCAGAAGCCCCGAGGCTTTCTCCACCGCCTCCACCTCCTGGTGCAGGAAATCGTCCCCCTGGCGCTTGTTGATGAGCTCCACCACGCCGATGGACTCCCCGTCCAGCAGGATGGGCACGGCCAGCAGGGAGCGGACCTCGAACCCCAGCTGGTCGGTGATCTCCCGGTAGAACCTCGGATCCCGGTTGACGTCCGAGACGGCGAGGGGGCGCCGGCCCTCGGCGGCGGCGCCGGCGATGCCCCGGTTCGCGGGGAACCGCACCTTCTTGATCTCCTCGGCCACGGGTCCCCGCGTGGAGGCGAAGAAGAACTCGTTCGCCTCGGGGTCGATGAGGAGGATGGATCCGGCCTCCACGTCCATGTCCTGGAGGAGGATGTCCATCACCTTTTCCATGTTCTCGTCCAGCCGCCTGGGCCGGAGGAAGAGCGTGTGGATCTGCTCGTAGATCCGGACCTTCCGCGCCAGAAGCATGTGCGCCTTCTGGAGGTTCTGGTAGTCCCGGGATCGGGCGTCCGCGTTCCCGCCGGCGTCCTCCCCGGCCTGTGTTCCGGCGTTGGCGACCATGTCCGCCTCCTCTCGATGAAGCGCTGGAAAGGTACCACAAGCGAAAGGGGGGCGCAAGCCGGGCCCTTCGCGCTGTCAGCCGGAAACAGATTGCAGATTTCAGTCGGAGGAGCGGGGACGCGTGAAGAGCCGCGGCATGCCTCTCGCAAAGATGCCAAGTACGCCAGGGCCGCAAAGAACCTTCGAGGCGCTGATGGACATCAGAAATGCAGGAACGCAGGAAGATGCGATTTCGGAGGTGCTGCGGACAGGATGTCCGCGATCCGACCTGAAGTGCTGCCGGCTGGAAGCCGGCGGTCCTTGGGAGCCGTCTGCTTCAGGGCTTGCCCCCGGGCTTCCCGGCGTGTAGGATGGCCGGTCCGTAGCCCTTCTGGAAACGACTTGTGAGGAGGAGGACCCCATGACGCAGCTGATCGAGAACGTGAACGCCGAGTTCAAGCGCCTGGTGGAGGCCTACCATACCGCGGACCACCCGAGCGCCTCGTTGCACGAGAACCTGAGCAAGGAGATGACCGAGCGGGGATGCACCTTCGCCAAGGGGCCCATGCCCATCTACATCAAGCCCTACTTCATCGACGCCAGGCAGCGCGACGAGATCATCCGGACCACGGAAGCCACCATCCGGATCATGGACAAGGTGACCCAGATCTACTACGACCAGCCCGAGACGCGCCCCATGTTCTACCTCTCCGACGTGGAGACCGAGCTCTGCGAGATCCCCCACGGCTATCCGGGACGCGTGAAGATCACGCGCAACGACGCCTTCATGACCGACGACCACCTGCTCTACGTGGAATTCAACGCCGACAGCCCGGGCGGCCCCATGTATTCCGACATGCAGGCCGAGATCACCGAGGGCTCCCCGGTCTTCCAGGACCTCGCCTCGACCTTTGACATCACCCGCGACCAGATCATGCCCCAGGTCCTCAAGACGCTCCTCGACTGCTACCGCGACTGGGGCGGCACCAAGAAGAACCCCAACATCGTCATCTCCGCCGGCCGGGGCGGCGGCACCCTCCCCGAGTTCCTGGCCATCGTCGAGTGGTTCAAGAAGAAAGGCATCACCTCCACCTTCTGCGACACCACCGAATGGACCTACGAGAACGGCAAGCTCACCACCCCCGACGGGATCGAGCCCGACATCCTGTGGCGACGCGGATGGATCGGAGACTGGACCCACGTACGCGACAAGATCGATCCCATCCTCGACGCCCTCAAGGACCGGAAAGTCTGCCTCGTCAACCCCCTCAACTCCATCCTCGGCTCCAACAAGTCCCTCCTCGCCGTCCTCCAGCGGCCCGAGGTCCTGAAGATGTTCAACGAGATCGAGCAGGATGTCGTCCGCAACAACATCCCCTGGACCCGCGTCGTCGAGGACGGAAAGACCACCGACTGGAACGACAAGGACGTCGACATGGCCGACCTCCTGCGCACCGGGCGCGAACAGCTCGTCCTCAAACCCATCGACCAGTACGGCGGCAAGGACGTCTTCGTGGGACCCGCCCTCTCCGCATCCGAGTGGGACGGCGCCGTGAACCAGGCCCTCGAAGGGAAGTTCATCGTCCAGCAGTACGTCGACATCCCCGAGGAAGAGCTCCCCGTCGTCGACGAGAAGGGCGAGAAGATCGTCTTCTCGAAAAAGAAGATCAACGTCAACTTCTACGCCTACGGCGGACGCTACACCGGGGGCGTCGTGCGCTCCTCCGACTCCGCCGTCATCAACGTCCACAAGGGCGGCGGCATGACACCCATCATGTACGTCTACGGCAAGAAGTGACAGGCGGAGCAGGGGGGCGATGGGTCACTCGTCATGGGTCTCTGGCCATTGACCCAGGGCCGTTGCGACGGAATTCCATGGCGCGCGCCATACAACGCGATCCGTCGACCAGGCAGAACCGTCTGCCGCGAAGCGGCATCACGCCCATCAGGGGATGGTGGAATCTGCCCGCTGAAATCCGACGGCTGAAATCCGAAATCTGGACTCCCTGCCCGGGCCGTGGGTTCAGCCGGGCGGCTAGGGCAGGTGCGCTCCGATCGTGAACGTGGCCGAGAGGATCGGGTCGGAGACGTCCGCGAACTCCGTCACCACCGGGGCGCCGATGTATCTCAGCCCCACCTCCGCGAACAGGCCCACCGGCACGCCGCCCCCCCCCTTCTTGCCCCCGGCCGAGCGGAAATTGCCCCACTCGAAGCCGAAGGCGACGTGCACGTTGAGCACGCTCTGCGTCGGCCACCAGACCTCCTCGATCGTCTGGGCCAGGGCCCCGTTCACGTAGCGCCGGGACGAGAAGTCCACCCGCGACACCAGCGCGGGACCCGCCCCGATGCGAAGGTAGAGCATGGGGGCCTTCCGGTTGGGGTCGATGACGTGGAGGCCGGGGGGCGCCTTCAGGGGCAGGTACCCCTTGCCGCCGAACTCCACCGGATAGATGTAGAGCGGGCTGAAACGGTACCGGTTCCTGATATCGTCGGTCCCCACCGTCTTGTACCAGTTCTGCTTCCCGCTCGAGGGATGGTGGAGAATGCCCGCGCTGACGTAGGCGTCCGCGATGCTGAGCGCGTGCAGATGCAGCTCCGCGTGGATCGAGAACCCCGAATCCCAGTAGGCCCGGTACTGGGCCAGATGCGGCGAGGTCTCGTCCGCCGCCATCCCGCCGATCAAGGGACAGTAGGAAATCCCCGCCTCCAGGGACAGGATCGTCGGGCCCGGGAACAGGCCCAGCCGGCTCTTCGCGCGCGACCGCGGGATCCTCACGGGGCCCGTCCCCGGATAGCGCTGGGCCGTCGGGCAGAACGTCTCCGTATCGAGGTCCGGCAGGGCGCGGTCGCGCGCGGTCAAAAAATCGATGAGCCCGCCGGCGGGAGCCGCGACGGCGGACGAGGAGAGGGAAACCAGGACCGCGAACACAAGGATCGTGCGTTTCATAAGCGCCTCGACGGTATCGACGGGGGAGATCCCTTGCCGGGCCGGGGCGCCGGCCCGGAGACAAGCGGCTTCCCTATTATAATGCCTGACGACGCAGAAATGTCCAGTTTTGTCGGCCCGCCTCCGTGCGGGCCCGGCCCACGAACAGGCGGTTTTCCACCCATCCACGAAGGGATCCGTGAAGGGCGGAATCTTCTGGCGCCCCGAACGGAATGCGGTTACAACGCGAACGGGCCGGAAACGCGAGCGCACGCATGCGCATGGCCTTCTCGATCCCGATCCGGCCCAGGAGGGAAAGCATGCAGATCCTCGAGGTCCGGACCGAACGCCCGAGCCAGCTGATCGACATCACCCGCGAGATCCAAGAGGTTGCCCGGAAAACAGGCGCGACGTCCGGGGCCGTCACCGTCTTCGTCCCCCACACCACCGCGGCCGTCACCATCAACGAAAACGCCGACCCGGACGTCGTCCGGGACATCCTCATGGAGATCGACAAGATCGTCCCCCTCCAGGACGGCTACCGGCACGGCGAGGGGAATTCGGCGGCCCACATCAAGTCCTCCCTCTTCGGACCCTCCCTGACCGTCATCCTGGAAGACGGACGGCTCCAGCTGGGCACGTGGCAGGGCATCTACTTCTGCGAGTTCGACGGGCCGAGGAAACGCAAGGTCTGGGTGCAGGTGGCCGCCGGCTAGGCTTATCAGGTCTACAAGGCATTCGCGCTATGGCGTTTTCCGTGGGAGGCAAGCGGATCGCGGGCTTCCAGCCCGCAGCACTTCGGCGGGAGGACTTGCACCGCAAAGGACGCAGAGGGTCGAAAGGGGACGATTCCCTCGAATAGCCTCTGCGATCTCCGCGGGCTCTGCGGTTGGCTTTTTCCCCTGTTGACCCTCCTGCCGTCACCCTTCAAGCTGGAACCATGAAACCGAGAATCCTGCTCGTCAATCCCCCCGTGTACGACTTCACCGCCTACGACTTCTGGCTCAAACCCTACGGGTTGCTCCGCGTCGCCGGCCGGTTCCGAAACCGCGCCGAATTCAGGCTCTTCGACTTCCTCGACCGCCTCCACCCCGCCATGGAGACGCCCCGCAAGAAACGCCCCGATCCCTTCGGACGCGGACCCTACCGCGAAGAAACCATCCCCCGACCCGCCCCCCTCGCCGCGATCCCGCGGCGCTTCCGGCGTTTCGGGCTCCCCCGCGCCGTCTTCCGGGAATTCCTCAGAAAGGAAGGACCCTTCCGCGCGGCCCTCGTCTCCACCGGCATGACCTACTGGGTTCCCGGCGTCCGCGAGACCCTCCAGGACCTCCAAGACCTCGCCCCCGGCGCCCCCGTCGTCCTCGGCGGCGTCTACGCGTCCCTGTGCCCCGACCACGCCCGAACCCTCGGCCCCGACCTCGTGATCCAAGGCGACGCGCTCAAGCCCCTGGAAGAGATCGTCGGCCTCGCCCCTGCAGGGGAAGACGTCCCCCTGTGGGAAGCCTACCCGCGACTTCGAACCGGCGTCCTCCGCCTCGCCGACGGGTGCCCCTTCCGCTGCACCTACTGCGCCGTCCGCCTCCTCGCGCCCGCGCACGTCCCGCGCCCGCGCGACCTCGTCTTCCAGGAGCTGGACCTTTTACGGAAACGCGGCGCCGAAGACGTCGCCTTCTACGACGACGCCCTGCTCGCGGGACCCCGCGACGAACGCCTCGACTTCCTCGAACGCCTGGCCTCCACGCCCCAAACGCCCCGCTTCCACACCCCCAACGCCCTCCACGCCCGCCTCCTCGACGAAGAACGCGCCCGCGCCCTCGTGCGCGCCGGCTTTCGCACCTTCTACCTCGGGTTCGAGAGCGCCTCCGAGCGATGGCAGGAAGGCTCCGGAGGCAAGGTCTCCGCACCGGATCTCCGGCGCGCCGCCGAAAACCTCCTGCGCGCCGGGGCGGACGCGAACCGCGTCACCGCCTACCTCCTCATCGGCCACCCCCGGCACGAAGCCCAGGACCTCGAGGACTCGCTCCGCTTCGCCTCCTCCCTCGGCATCCGCGTCATGCTCTCCGAGTTCTCCCCCGTCCCCGGCACGCCCGATTTCGAAGCCGCGCGACCCTGGGCCGATCTCGATGAGCCCCTCCTCCACAACAAGACCGCCTTCCCCGTCTTCCGGCTCGGAGGCGACGAGGTGAACCGCTTCAAGGACCTCGCCCGCAGGCTGAACGAACGGCGATGAAAAGCGGCAGATCGACATACGAGCGGCCCGTCGCACCGCCGTGCGCCTTGTGGGAGGCGTGTGTCCCGGGCCGCCCGGGCCTGGAGGCCCGGAACCACGGCGATCCGACCCGGTTCCGGCAAAGGGGGCGCCCCCGTCAATCCTCCCCGGAAGCGTCGTCCCCGTCCGGCGTCCGCTTGCGCGCGATTTCGATGGCCTCGCGAAGCCGCCTCTCCACGTACGAATCTCCTTGACGGTTCCGGTAGGCGCCCCGGAGCATGGCCTCCACCGCGTCGGCCGCGCGGGGACCTCCCCGGGCCTGCACGAAACGCCGGATCGCCCGGAGGAAATCCCGGTCGAGGCGGAGCGCCGGCCACCGCCCCACCGAGGGGCACTTGTGCCAGTTGCGGAAAGCCCGGATGGCGAGATGGATGCCCTCGGCCTCCACGCCCAGCGCTTCCGCGATCCTCGAGCGGACCCGCGCCAGGTAGGGAGGATCGAGCCCGATCTTCTCCGTGGCGTTGAGCCGTATCCGGACGCGCAGGACAGGCTCGCCGAGTTCCTCGACGCCCTGGGTGAAGACGCCGCCGTGGTGCAGGAAGGACGCGCTCAGGCCGGGAAAATAGCACACGGCGACGGGCATGTGTTTCTCGTCGAAGGCCAGCGGCTCGTCGCCGGGAATCGCGCCGGGGACCTTCTCGACCAAAGCCTTCTCGAGCGCGACTTTCTTCTCGAAGACGGCCTCGTCCCGCGCCATCACGGGGTGCACGCCGGTCCAGAGGTAGAACGCCCCGAGGAACGCCTCCTCCGCCCCGGGGGCGTCGGCCTTCAGGGACCCCAGGGCTTCGAGGAGGTCTTCCCAGTACTCCCGGGTCTCGTCGCCGGTCCGCGTGGAACGCGTGGAACGCCGGAATTCGTCCACCAGCGCTTCCCCCGACCGCGCGTCGCCGATGTCGGCCAGGGTCGAGGCGACGGCCCCCTTCTGTGACAGGCTCGTCTCGCGCACCAGGAACGCCTCGAGTTCCTCCTTCATGACCGTCAGGTCGTGCTCTTCGATCGCTTCCAGGACGTTCCTGAGTCCGGTCTTCTTCTCGGCGCGGAGCGTTTTCCGGAAATGGTCCACGAGCCCCTCGCTTCCCATCTGCCGGAGCGCCTCGAGCACGACGTCGAAGACCCTCTCGTTCCCCGTCTCCAGGAGCGGCAGGAGCGCGGATTCGGCGGGCTTGTACCGGAAGACGCCGAGGGCGCGGATGATCTCGAGCTTGCCCCCGAGCACCACGTTGCGGCGGGGGTCCATCAGCCCCGACGGACCGGCCGCCCCCTCTCCGGCTTGCGGGAGCAGGCCGAGAAGCGTGGGCGCCGACTCCCGGCTGTCCAGCGCGACGAGGGAGCGCACCGCCTCGCCCTGGACGAGGGCGTTCTTGTCCCCCGCGAGCGTCTCCAGAAGGGCCGTGCTCTGCTCTCCGGGCACGCGACCGAGCAGCCCGGCGGTGGCGAAGCGCGTGGACTCGTCCTCGGAAGCGGCCGCCTTCTCGAACCGGGGGTCGTAGGTTTTCTGGCCGCACAGGGCGAGCGCCTTCAGATGGAAGTGGGGGGGGAGGCCGTCCTCGCCCTGTTCCCCGTCGAGGGAGGCGAGGCGCTGTTCGAGATAGCCGGTCTTCGCTTCGCCTCCGTGGAGATGCGCCACGGAAGCCCGCAGGAAGTCGAGGTAGACGGCGACGGGCAGGCCGTGTTTCTGCCGGGGGTAACCCGTGTTCATCAGGCAGGTCAGGGCGCGCCCGTTCTCGATGGGCACCTCGCCGGCGGAGGGCGTCCAGACCCGGTACAGCGGCGCGGATTCGACCAGCGCGCGGGTCGTCTCGTCCACGCCCCGCAACAGGTTGTCCAGGTTGGGCTTGTAGAAACGGACCAGGAAGAGGACGTACTCCTGCCCGGTCTCAAACGATTCGATCCTCCGGGCGTGGGCGGGCCAGTGGGGGTTGTTGAACCCGCCGACGGCCAGTTGCTTCCCCTGGACATCGCCGTGGAAGACCTCGAGCACGTCGACGCGGGCGAAGTCGCTTCCGCCGGTCTCGACGCGCGCGCGGACGATGAGCTCGGACTCCCGGATCATCTTCTCGTAACCGGGGTCGGTCCACATGCGGGCCTGCGCGGCGAGGGCGATCAGGAAAAGGGACGCGGGGACGGCGGCAAGGGCTCGGAAGCGGCGTTTGCGGATCATAAGACGGTCCTCCATGCTTGTGCTTGTATCTCTACTCGAAAGCGGGGGAAAAGACAAGCGAATGGATCGAGAAACAAGACGGCCACGATTTCCGTTCCTTGATAAGGACGGATGTCCGGGTCGACTGACGCGTTTTTTTTAGGAAACGAACGATGAAAAAACGCCCCCCCCTCGCTTCCATCCTGCTTTGGCTTCCCCTCGCGCTCCTCGCCGCCTGCGGAAACGGGACCGGCAACGGCGACGCCCCGGACGCCGGCGCCGCTTCCTACACCATCCATCTGCCAACGGACATCGGTCTGGACTACGAGGGGAAGACCTCGCCCGGCATCCTCGCCGAGCTGCGCCTCGCGGAAGACGGCGGAAGCCATCCGGTCCGCCTCCGCCTGAGATCGGCCGATCTCGTCGTCCGGACCTTCGAGGGGGTGACTTCCGCCGTGCCCCGGGACACCTTCGGGCTTCGCGAAGAAACCGTTGTGGAAGAGACCGGGGAGGAAGGCCCCGCCCCCGAAAAATCCGACGAGAAGGAGCCCGACTTCTTCCTGGACGAGGCGACGGGCGAAGGCGTGAACGGAATCGAGAAGGCGCGCGCGCTCCTCGAAGACGCCATGCAAAAGGGGAACCGCGACGCCGCCGTCGAAATCGATGCCGCATCCCGCGTCCCCATCGGCCTCGCCCTCGAGGCGCAGAGGCGGTTTTCCGACACGGAAGGCGTGCTGGACGTCCTCTTCCAGGGCATGGCCGATCCCCTGGGGGATCTCGAGGAGGCGGAGAAGCCGGACGGGGAGTCGATCGAGGTCTCGGAGGTGTCCGGCCGCAAGGAGACGGCGCCGGACGGCCTCCCGTCGTTGCTCGTGGATTTCCGTGAAACGCCCCTTCGCGTCGAATGTCCCCCGCCGGCCGGCGGGGCCGGTGCGGTTTCGATCGGGGACGCGATGCGTGCGTTCGCCCGGGAATACCGCCACGAAGGAAACCCCAGGCTGGCGAACGGCTGGCTGGTGCTGCGCATCGCCCCGGACGCGCCGGTCGCGGTGCTGCTGTGGGCGCTCCAGGAGGCCGTCCAGGCCGGCGTCGGCCTCTGGCGGATCCGGGTGCTGCTTCCCGAGGACCATGCCTTCCGGAAGGAATGAGTGCGGGAGGGCGAGCCATGGTTTGGGCTCGGGAGGCCCCTCGCCCTCCAAGGCGGTCGTCGATCATGTTTTTTCCCGAATTTTCGGAACAGTGCTTTGGGATAGGGATTGTAGATTTTGGATTGTGGATTGGAGCAACGTGTAGGGGCGGCCCTTGCGGCCGCCCAGACCGCAGGAACGTCTGCAGGTGTTGGATTGCGGCTGGATTGCCCGGCAAGAGGTCGCCGCCTTGCATTGCCTGCACTTTTGCGGCGCCTCCCACAACACTCTCCTCGAAATCTGCTGCAGGGCCCTGGTTTTTTCATACGGCCGACACTACGCTCCCACCGCTTCAGCCTCCTTGCCGGGCGGCGCCGCGCCGTCTATGATGGCCATTCCGCAGGTTGAACAAGGGAGGGCGCCATGTCCCAGGACACCGATCTCCTCTACGCGGTCCTCGCGCTCCAGATGAATTTCGTCACAAAGGATCAGATGGTGGAGTGCGGGGCACTGTGGGCGAGCGACCGCAGCAAGAGCCTTCCCTCCATCCTGGACGAGAGAGGCTACATCGCACCGGAAGCGAAGACGGCGCTGGACGCCCTGGTGAAGGCCCAGGTCAAGCAGCACGGCGCCCCCGAGAAGAGCCTTGTCCAGCTGGAAGTCGCCGAAGACATCCGGCGCTCTCTCCTCGACCTGCCCCTGGACGACAAGGTCCGCGGCACCCTGATGGAACACCGGCCGGGTACTCCCCGGACAAGCAGGAGAAGGCGACGCTGACGGTACTGGAGCAGGGGAAGGTGCAGAGCAAGGGGTAGGCAGATGCGGCGTAAAGTGTACACTGGTGAAGAGATTGTCGTTGACAACAGGGCGAGATGTGCTTACAGATTTTATAATCTATGTAAGAAGATAAGTTCGAACGAACAAGCAGGTGCATGATGCGACCAAACTCCTTACAGACAAGAGAGATCCTGTTCGCATACTTCATGATGCCCCCAAGGTTCCTCTCTCGGATTGACGCATCCGCCTTGCACAATGAAGTATGCGAAGCTCTCTCATACGATGACTTGGTCTTCACCTATAGACCTCTGGATTCAATCCAGACATCCCCTGATCCTGGGGGCGGTTCTTCCAGTGGATTCGCTACAACCTTTGAGCGCCGGGAAGGTCGAGGAGCATTCCGCCTACTACTTGAGAACAAGACAGTTCGCGAACCCTTGCGTCTGCTAATCTCGCATGTTTGGCCTACGGCTTCTCTTGACATCTTCGACATCTCTGCTGACACAGTATCCCGAAACCTTCCCGACAACACACAGAGAGTCTTGGCGGAAGTCAGGATCAGAGCACAGTGCTCAACAACCTCGAGCAGCGGAATAAACTACCTTCTTGAACACGTGCTTAGATTCACCGACGAACAGAAGGATTCCTTCGGTGGTAACTTAAACTTCGCTTCAACGAAGATCGAGATCCCAGGTGCAAGTCCGACTGAAGATGATCAACTCGCAAATCCAAAGCGCGAGATGACGCTTGAAGTTCTGCGCGAAGATCCTTCCAGATTGTACATTGAATTAATGTCGCAATGGACTCAAGTCCCATCCTCAGTTAGGCCTGGTGGACAAATAGATCTCTCAAGCCTCAGGCGGATTACAGAGCCGCCGAGATCCTACATCCAAGACGCACAAGGCTACTTGGATAGAGTACTCCAATCATTCCCATAAAGTGGAAGTAATAAGCATGATTCAATCTAATACAATCACTTCAGACCGCCAAGAGAACTTGACTCTGGAGATACCATTGATCGTTCAAGGAACCGGTACCGACATCCAAGGACACAGAAACGACAAGAGACTTAATTGGTTTGTTAAGACAACATTGTGCGGGTTTGATTCGATTACGCTGTACGATCACTTCGAGACAGATCTCAAGTATGGGGAGGAGGCGTCCTCGGCCTCAGAGGCAGCAATGGGAGCTATGCGGCGCCTTCGAGAGAATGACCCTGAATAGGACCCCACTCCAAGGGGAAGTGTACATGGAGATTCACACTCCCCCGCCACTTCATCCCCTGATCGTTGTATCAAGAGAGATCTTCAATCGGGGAGACCGGGTTGTTGTTGTCCCAACAACAACAAGAAAGTACAGGGCGCGTAAAGAACTCCCCAATTGCGTGCCCTTCTATCCGGGCGAATGCGGCATGGAAGATTATTGCGTTGCCCAAGCTGAGAACATACACATGAGAGAGAAGACCTATATAAACTTGGAACCAGAACCAATGGGGAGATTGGATGGAGAGAAGCTACGTGATCTGATTAGAGCCATAGCTTATGTGCTTGATGCTGAACTTGAACCTCGGTGAACTCAACTGGGAACGCCTGCACCGCCATGCTCGCCGTGCTCCTCGCCGACGCAGCCAGGTGAACCGCCCACCACACCGTCCTCGCCCACTCCTCGCGGTCCTCGGTCTTCGAGTCTGCCCAGCGCCGTAGCCGGTCGATCACGGCCTTGATCTTCTCCATGTCCCCCTCCGACTCGGCGATGAGGCGGTTGTACTTCTGGCGCACAGCCTCCACCTCCGATAAGAACCTGCCATCAGGGGCGGGCACGTAGTCCACGAACTCCGACGGGTTGGAGGCGAGCCCGCCCATCACCTCCTGGAAGCGGCGGGAAGCGAGGTTCCAGAACCGGCCCAAGCCGCGATCCTCGACCTCCGTAACGCGGCAGGAGAACTCCTCCTTTTCCTTCACAAGCTTCAACCACTCGGGGAGCGTGACGTCCTCCTCGACCTGGCGGAGGGCCTCCCAGTCGACGGCCGAATGCCACTTCAGGCTCTCGACGGCATCCTGAACCTGGTCGGACAGGAACGGCACGTGCTCGGGCTTGCCGGAATGGAGGGCGCCGGCGATCAGCCACGTGGGCGAGCCGACGCAACCGCCGTCCATGGCTTCGACCATGACGCGTGCGAGCCCCTGAATAGGCGAGCACTTCCTGCGCTTGGGGGGCCGCTCACGGCGAGGAGGGAAGGCATGCTGGAGCCGGCGGACTTCCTCGACCACGAGGGGCTCCTCGATCACGGCGAGATAGTCCCCGTCCTGGTCATCGTCCAGGCCCAGCCGGCCGTTGGTCCCGATGGAACCCGGCGGTGTAGAGAGGCGCCGGTTGCGCCTCATCGCAGAACCACTGGGTCACGGTCCATCCCGACCGGAAAGTCCGCTCCTCGGCCACGTCCCGGATCCCGAGCAGGAAGGATCCCTCGACCGACGGGGCGGCACCCTTGAGCATTGTCGGGTGGAACAGGAATGCCGCGCCCTCGGCCAGGCCTTCGACGGGAAGGAGCGTGCCCTTGGCGAGCGTGGTGGGCCAGGCTGCACGGATCTGGATCTGACGTACGGGGAGGCCGTGGTCACGGAGCCAGCCGGCGTCCACGTAGCCCATGCCGTCCGCGCCGTCCGGGTTCTGCTGGACATTGGCGCCCTCGACACGGAAAACGCCGTGGTAGTTCTCGCTGAACAGGATGCCGCCGTAGGCTGCAGCGTCCTCGGCCGACCGGAACCACACCCCGGCATGCTTGTGGACCTTGCCCTCTGCGAACCAGAACTTGCCCTGCTTGGACCCG
The DNA here is from genome assembly GCA_964508045.1 of uncultured Planctomycetia bacterium. Taxonomy (GTDB): domain Bacteria; phylum Planctomycetota; class JAKEIC01; order JAKEIC01; family CAZDSO01; genus CAZDSO01. The sequence goes on from CAZDSO010000017.1 coordinate 27,213, forward strand.
TTGCCGCTTCCGAACGGATGGAAGCCTTCGACGCCCTTCTGCATCGCCGCGATCGCCAGCAGCTTCGCCCTGGTCTTCTCGAGCCAGTCCTCGCCCGTGGGCTTCTCGACCCGGACGAGCACGGCTTGGTCCGGACCAAACAGGTGACCGAACAGCGTGTTCCTCATGGTGACCGCCTCGACCTCCGTGTACTTCCCCTCCTCGAGATGGAACACACGAAACCTGTCCTCCCGCTTCTCGTACCTCATGGCGTACCTCCTCCCCTGATGGGGAAATAGGGTGACCGGGAGACCCCGGGGGGCATGCAACGGCGCAAGCCCCTCCTGGGAAAGAAACCATCGGGACCCGCGACACAGGTCAGGTTTTGGAGGGCCTATAAGGGGGCTTGACCTAGAACGAGGAGCCGGGATAGGGTAGATAAAGACAAACACCGCAGTGCGCCAGCGAAAACCTCCGGGTGAACCTCTGCCAAGATTGGGCAGGGGCTCACCGAAGGGACCGCCCGGAGTGTTGGCGCACTGCGGTAATGTCCCGGAGAGGGTCCTTGCCCTTCATTACGTGAGGCTCGGCAGATGCGCACGGAAGTTGATCTGGGTATCCTTCCCCTCTTCCTCGTGAACCTACTTATCCTCGTGTCATGTTCGAGCGGAGAAGACGACTACGACTTCACGTGGGGGCCGGGAACTGGACGACCGATCATCCAAAAGATTCAACCCTCCTACGGACCCCTGCACGGAGGGACGGAACTCGTCGTAACGGGGAGTGGATTCAACCCGGGAGCGACTGTGGAAATCGGCGGAGCCCCTGCTGCGTCTGTCGTCATCGAATCCTCAACCCGAATTACATGCATCGCGCCTCCGGGCGAAAGGGGGCCCTCGGAGGCCGTGGTCAAGAACCCGGATTACGGATCGGGCACATCCGCCAACGCCTTCACGTACGTCCTCTCCATCGCCGGAGGAGCGAACGCCACCTACATCCTGAAGGAAGACGGAACCGCGTGGGCATGGGGGAAGAATCCCTACGGGGAGATCGGTGATGGAACGATCAACGAGCGACACATCCCGGGCGAAATCATGGGTCTTTCCGACGTGGTCGAGATCAACGGGGGCGCTTCCCGGTCGATCGCCCTGCAGAGCGACGGGTCTCTCTGGACGTGGGGAAGAAACAACCGCGGCCAGCTCGGCAACGGCACATGGGACGAGAAACACGCCCCCGTGAACATCTGGGGGACGAGTGATGTCGTCGCCGTTACGGGCCAGGCGACCGGGTACTTCACGATCGCGCTGAAAGGAGACGGGACCGTGTGGGCCTGGGGAGACAACGACTACGGTCAACTCGGCGACGGAACGATCGATGACAGAAACGTGCCGGGCCCGGTTCCAGGTCTTTCAGGCGTGATCGCCATTGACGCCGGGTGGGGGCATGTCATCGCCCTGAAAAGCGACGGCACGGTATGGACATGGGGATACAACAGCTACGGTCAAATCGGCGACGGAACGAACGACGACCGTCTCACCCCCTTCCAGGTTTCGGGGCTCACCAACGTGGTTGAAATCGAAGGCGGGGCCGGAGGGTACGCATTGAAAGAGAACGGTGAGATCTGGGTCTGGGGACTGAACGACCACGGACAACTCGGGGACGGAACGATCGACAGCAAGGATACGCCCGTCATGATTTCGAGCATCAGCGGCGTGAAGCAGATCGAAACCATGGACGGGGCGACGGCCTTCTTGAAACACGACGGAACCGTCTGGACCGTCGGCTGGAACGACAGCGGCCGGCTGGGCGACGGCACGACGGTTGAAAAGCACAACCCCGTTCAAGTCGTGGGGCTCTCGAACATCATCGCCATCGCCACGGGCTTCCACCACGGGATTGCTCTCGAATCCGACGGCACGATATGGACCTGGGGGAGGAACACCTACGGAGAACTCGGAGACGGGACGACGATAGACCGCTACACCCCCGTGAGAGTCCACTCGACCGCACCTGGAGGTTACGCCCTCGGGTGGATCGGCGGCGGGCAGGACGGCTGGCAAACCGGCCCCGCCCCTGCTGCAGGAGCGGACCTGCGGAGTTTCAACCAACCTTCCGGCGTCCACGTCGACGCGAACGGATACATCTTCGTCGCCGATTACAAGAACCACCGTATCTCGAAGTGGGACAGCGCCGGCAACGCCGTAGGCTGGATCGGGGCCGGCCAGGACGGCTGGCAAATCTCCAACACGCCTGCGGCGGGAACCGACTACAAGAGCTTCAAGAATGCCCCCGGACTCTTCGTTGACGGCAACGGGGACATCTACGTCGCGGACATGAGCAACGACCGCGTATGCAAGTGGGGCAGCAACGGCGTGGCCATCGGCTGGATCGGTGGAGGGTCTAACGGGTGGCAAGTCGGAGGTGCTCCCGGGTCCAGCACGGCGTTGAACGGTTTCTACAACCCGATCAGCGTGGCCGTCGATGGTGACGGCACGATCTACGTGGCCGACCTGAGCAACAGCCGGATCGTGAAATGGACGGCGGGGGGAACCGCCGTCGGCTGGATCGGCGGAGGGCAAGACGGATGGCAGACCGGCACGGCCCCCTCTTCGGGCACCGATTACCAGAGTTTCTCCTCACCTTACGACGTCCACCTGGACGGAAGCGGGAACCTCTTCGTCCCGGAATGGTGTGACCGCATCTCCAAGTGGACCCTCGGAGGCACGGCGCTGGGATGGATCGGAGGGTGGAGTGACGGATGGCAGTTCGGGAATACACCCGCCCCCGGGCCGGATTACCGTAGCTTCGACGGCCCCTCGGGCGTGTTCGTGACCCCCGCCGGTGAGATCTTCGTCGGGGACTACGGCAACCACCGCATCTCCCGTTGGGATAGAGACGGGAACGCCAAAGGTTGGATCGGCGGCGGCCTGAACGGATGGAAGAAGGACGACGGAACCTCCGCAGGAGCAGGCTACCAGGAATTCAACACGCCCTACGAGGCCTTCGTGGACAGCGACGGCTACCTCTACGTGGCGGAGTACTTGAACAACCGGATCTCGAAGTGGAAGATCGAATAGCGGCCTCAAACAACAAGAGATCCAAGCACACCATCACCTTGCAGAGACGTTCCACATCCGCGACAATTCCATCAGCAAACCGTGTCATCAAAACGCGGCTCCAAAGCCCACCATCCGAGCAGGGTGCTCCTTCCGACTAGACGACCAGAATCTGCTATCCGTCTCTCTACAGGAGGTGGGCTCATGAGCCGGAAGACCAACCGCGTTCTCCGCCGGCCGCGAAAGGAAGGAGAGATCCAGACCCCCGCCGCGCCCATCCGGTCCCGTTGTTTGGACTGCTCGGAAACCGAAGCCGACGTGCGGAACTGCCGCGTCACGGGCTGCTGGCTCCACCCGTGGAGGATGGGGAAGGGCCCCTCTCAGCCGAGACTCTCCAAGGTGATGAGGCGCCCCCGGCGGGAAGGGGAGGCACTGACCTCCATCAAATCCATCCGCTCGTACTGCCTGGCCTGCGCCGGGAGTTCAAAAGAGGTGAGGGCATGTCCGAGCATGGACTGCTGGCTCTGGCCGTACCGGCTAGGGACCCTGCCGAAGGCGGAGGCGGCCCCCCTCCAGAATCGCGCACAGCGTCTGAAAACGCCACCTGGGCGGCCTTTTTGGAAAGAGAACAGGAAACGGGTATCAAACGTCGCGGCGGGCGCCTTCTGTCGAAAAACCCCGCCGTGGTGACGTGAGGGATCATTCTGCTGGCGCTCCCCATACGCTGCTGCAAGCGCTGCTGACGGTGAAGTTGTATCGGACAAGTTGGGCCGAAAAGGGGAGGGTAAACGGATCGGCTTTAATATGTCATAGGACCCACACGTCGCATCGTAATTCATCGTGATGCAAGCGGTTGTGGCGATTCTTGGATTGAGCAAGGTGCTAGAAAAACCAGCCTCCCGTGAATCATGTACCCATTACCCGCGGGGGACAGAGGTGATCCGGAGCGTTGAGGGGGGGGGGGAAGTTAACCGCCAAGTTCACCTTCTCTTTCCCTCCAAGTATTCGCGGAGATTCTTACCGAAAATCTTATACTGCGCCTGGGCCGTTTCCCCCAACTTCCTCGCTTTCAACTTTCCGTCTCGAGCCCAGCCTCTGACCGTCTGCGATTTGACTCCAGCGATCTGTGCGGCTTGGGCCACGGAGTAGTACTTCTCATCACGCAAACCAGCCATCGGCTCAACATTTTCTGGACCACTTCTGGGTGAAGAGGCCGAGTAAGGCAGATCAAAAAGGCTGGGGACAGGATCTTTCGGAATCGACAAACCGAATCTCCTTCCCTCAACTTCACTGAATTGCCTTTTCTGACAGAACCTGCAGACTTCGTCGAATACGGAGCGCCAAGACGGATTCAAACATGCGGCCCTCCAAGCAAGGCGCGGAGACATGACGAAGGGCGGGTTCATTCCCCGTGTTTTCGGCTCCTCTTTCCGCAGATAGCGTTCGCGGATAATAGTGGAATTCAGGATTTCCCACGCACTTACCTCCTCCCCAAAGCGTACATCGGCGAGGACGATGGATTCCCGCGCAAGGGGAGTGAATCTGAAATAGGGATCTGCGTGGAGTGCTCCGGCGAATTCCATGAGATTAGCGTGACTATTCCACGCTGCCGTCCGTAAGGGTTCAGGTAGATCTCCAGGCTCGAAGATCGACCGCACAAACAGCTCGAGTTGCCGTTCAATCTTCTCCTCCGAAGATGGAGACGGTCGACGAAAATTAAATTCATCGCCGATCCAGGTTGATATTATTCGCTCCTGGTGTTCAGCATCATTCCTGGAAATCCCTTCCGAGGTCTTCCCTCCCTTTGAAGTGGTATCGAGAAAATCCCTGCAGTCTGGATGCAAGTAGATCACCTTTCTCCTCCGTTACTCTTGTACTTCAAACTCTTGATCGCTTCGCGTGCCTTGTCGCGGCGAAGATGCTGGTAACGCCGGCGCATCTCCTCGGTCTGATGGCCCATGAACTGGTCGATGATCCGGTCGTCCACTCCTTCGGCCGCAAGGTTGCTGGCAAAGGAATGCCGGAACGTGTGCCATCCGATCCCTTCGAACTCCGAGTCCTTCACCAGCCCTGGCAGAGCGCGAGAGAGACGATCCGGCGTGACCGGCCTGTATCGTTCGTCGAGGAAAGCCTCACGGCGCCTCGTGCTCTTCTTCTTGAGCCCGCGGAAGACTTCCATGAGATCGGGGTGGATATCGATGGACCGGAGGGAAAACGATCTTGCCCGGGACTGCTTCCGGGACCGGACCGTGAGTACCCTTGATCGAAGATCGACGTCGTCCCACCTGAGCTGCGCGATCTCGCCACGACGCATTCCCGTGTACGCTGCGCACGCGAGGGGACCATGCAGCCACGCGCCTTCTGCCTTTTCGAGAAGACCGACAATCTCTCCGGGCATCAGGAACCTCGCTTCCCGCAAGATCTTGATCTCCGCCTCCGTGATGGCCTTGCGCCGGCAAGCCTTCTCGATCTCCTTGCCCGTGAGGAACGGCCGCTTCTGCTCGGCGCCACGGTACCTCTCCACGTCCACCATCACGTTCTTCTCGATGTACCCGTACCTCCTGGCCGTCTTGAACATGGTCTGGAAGGTCCTCAGCTCCTTGTTCACCGTGACCGGGGTTACGCTTCCGATCCTCCAGCGCTTGTACCGCTCGAAGAACGGGACGTCGATGTGGAGGAGGCCGGGATTGACCCGTTCCCGGTCGAGAAACTGGAGCAGACGATTGACGTGGACCTTCTCGACCCGGACGGTGCTTTCCGCCTTGGCGGGAGGCTGGATCGCTTCCAGATACTCCTTCATGAAGGAGCGTAGGGAATGGGAGGGAGGGGGCCCGATCGGGACCTTCTTTCGTTCAGGGTTCTTCTTGCCCTCGAGAAGGAACTCCTTCTCCGAGACGCCGGGGGGAATAGGATACCCTTTCCGGAGCATCTCCCGGCGATCCTCGAAGGCGGTCTGCTCGCGTTCTGCCGCCTTCAGATTTTTTCCAGAATATTTGCGGTACCTCCTACCTCGGTAGCTTCCGCCGACGACATAGACGCCAGATTGGCCGTGCTTGGTGGGGCGGGCCATGGTCTCCTCCTTCCGGGACCATTTGCCATACACCCGCCATACGGTCAAGATGAGGCCGGAAAAAGGAGCAAGGGCTCACGGCTTAGTTGCCGTAAGCCCTTGCGTTGCATGCGGCAGGAGGGATTTGAACCCTCATGGGCTTGTTATCGCCCACTAGACCCTCAATCTAGCGCGTCTGCCAATTCCGCCACTGCCGCAAAAAACAGCCGCTGTCGGGGATCTGCAACCGGAAGTATACATCCCTCCCGGCCGGGGTCAAGGGGGGACGGCAGGCGGGAAAACCCCAACACGGGAGAAGGCGGATCGAATCCGCGACCCTCTCGTGACGGGCCGCCTGCCGGCCTCAGTGCAGCTTGTCGATCACCTCGCCGAGCTCCTTCTCGGTCACCTCGTGGAAGAACCCCACCTCCGCGTAGAGGATCGAACCGCCGCGGTCCACCACGAAGATCGCCGGCACCCCGGGAAGGTTCCCCTCGGTCACCGACTTCATCTCCTTGTCCAGGACGAGCTTGTGATTCAGCCGGAATCCCGCCCGGGCCATGAACTCCCACATCTTCCGCCCCTCCGTCTCCAGCAACACCCCCTTCGCCTGCAGCTTCGAGGCGTTCTCCTTGACGAACTTCGCGGCCAGCTTCGCCGTGCTCCAGCAGCACTCGAACGGCGACATCACGAAGTAGACCAGCGTCGCCTTGTCGTCGGCGCAGTGCTTCTTCAACCACTCCGGCGCCCTCTTCCCCTTCAAGTGCTCCAGCGGCCTTCGCTTCCCCGGGCTCTTCGGGGTGCTAGGCAGCAGCATGGCCGGCGGCCGGTCCGGCCGGCGCCACGGAAGGCTCCTGAGATCCCAGGGCTCGCGCTCGCGCATGGACCCCCGCGCCTGCTGGGCCATCCGCACCTCCGGGATCACCCCCTTCAAGTCCGGAAGGATGGGACAGTACTTCCGCGACAGGTCCGCCGTCTCCACCGTCTTCTGGGCCTTCACGAACTGGCGCTCGTTCACCATCGACAGCACGCCGAAGTAGATGTCCGCGGCCGCCTTGATCTCCTCCAGCTCGTCCGCCGCGATCTCCCCCCGGTCGAACAGCGTACGCTTCAGCGTCCGCGTCACCTCCGGCTCCGCCTCCCGCTCCGCCGTCGCCGGCGACGTGTCCAGAAACACCTCGCTCTTCATCACCACCCCGTCCTCGGGATCGAACCAGATGGTTCCCCCGGCCCGGTCCAGCCGGAACGTCGACGGCGGCGCCCCCCCGGGAAACCCCGCCTCCACCCCGATCCTCACCAGCCGCTTGTCCTCCGCCCCGTACATGTCCAGCGTCTCCGCCGTCGACTCGATGCGGTACCGCACGTCGAACCGGCCCTCCTTCGCCTCCCGCTCCAGGTGCCATTCCCCCCCCTCGATCCGGCCCCCTTCCGGGAAGATCACGTCCGCCATCACCAGCAAAAGATCCTCCGCCCCCATCACCCCTTCGGAGATCGCGCGCCCCTCGGGCGTGAGCACCAGAAAATCAAACCGGTTGGACGGGTCGGAGCGCTCCGGAGGCTTGCCCTCCCGGATCCGCGTCACCGTGACCGAGCGCTCCAGGCACACCTTCTGCCTCCCGGCCTCCGTCTCCCCCATGCAGCTCGTGTACTCCGTCACCCCCTTCTTCGTGACCAGCTTCTTCGCCTTGGAGCGGTCCACCGCTTCCATCTCGCTCTGGTAGATGATCCTCAGACCCTGGCGGAAACGATACCGGAGCGTCAGCGCCGGCACCGCCGGCTCCGTCGTGCCGGACCCCGCGCTTCCCGACGCGTCCCCGCCCGACGTCGAGGCGTCCGCCGTCCCGGAACCGCTCGCCTCCCCCGCATCGTCCGCGCCGGCGGAGGTCTCCCCGTTCTCCCCGGGCCCCCCGTCGCTTCCGCTCCCCCCGCCGCCGAGCATCACCGCCGCCACCACCACCGCGCCCACCGCGACCAGACCCAGCACCCCGAACACCAGCACCTTGCCCTTGCCCCCCGTGCCGGCCGGCGCCTCCTCCCGATCCGATTCCCTTCGCCGCGCCCGCGTTTTGCCCCCCCTCACGCGCGTCCGGTCCGCGCGCCGCGGACCCGGCCGCGAACCCTTCTCCAGCGCCGCCCGCACCCGACCCAGATCCTCCGCCGAGAGGTGCCCCTCCTCCTCCAGAAGCCCCAGAATCCCCCCCTCCGGCTCGATCTCGTCCACCGCCTCCAGGATCTCCTCCACCTCCTCCTCGTCCAGAAGCCCGAGCTTCACCAGCGCCTTCGCGGCGCGCCGGTCTTCACGGCTGGGCATGCTTGGGTCCCCCAAAAAATCCCGAATCCCGAATCCCAAATCCCAAATCCCAACGAACGCACAAGCGCAAATCCCAAGGCAACAGCGTCGGGCGAAAGAAGGCAGGTCTTCGACACAGTGAACGTCGTTTTCATGGACACCCGTTCCAAGAGCCAGGTTTCGAGCCGTTCAATCCCCCAGCCGGCCGAGCCTTCCCCGCGCCTCTTCCGCCGCAGGACCGCCCGGCTCCTTCTCGATGGCGCTCCGGTAGCACGCCCGCGCCTTGGCCTTGTTGCCGGACGACGCCCACGCGTCGCCGAGGACGATATAGCGCCTGACCTCCTCCCCCAGGACGCTGCCGGTGGCCCCGCCGATCTTGTTCATCGCCCTCCTGGCGTGATCGTAGAACCGGCTCCGCGGATAGTTGCGGCACAGGCGCCCGAACGCGTCGCGGGCGGTGTCCCGGTCCCCCCCGGCCAGCGCCTTCTCGCCCCTGTCCATCAGCTCCTTCGGGGCGGGATCCTCCCAGGTGACGGAAGGCGACAGGGGCCCGGTCCTTCCCGACGGCGCCACGGTTGCGACGGCGTAGCGGAACACGCACCCGCCCGTGGCGTCGGCGTCCGAAAAGGCCGGGGTCTCGACCGGCCGGGCCGTGATCCGGCCCATCGTTCCGCCGGCCTCCCCCCGGAAGACGTGGTACCCCGCGGCCGTCTCCACGGGCGTCCAGGCCAGGGCGGGCGCGTCCCGCCCCGATACGGTAGGGGCCGGCGCCCGCGCCGCCGCCGGCGTCCAGACGCCCTCGCCCCCCGGTCCCGCCTGGACGCCGCTCCACTCGAGGCGTCCCGGATCGTGCTGGGCGGGCAGGTCCCAGATCATGACCTTGTCCGCGGCGCCGGCGAGGATCTCCACGTCGCCGTCGAGGTCCACGTCCCCGATGACGGGCGGGGTGCGCACGGCCCGCTTGCGGAGTTCCGGGGCGATGAGGGGCCAGCCGGGGAGGGGTTTCCCGTCGGCATCGAAGCCGCACAGGGCTTTCGTGGTGCCGACGACGACCTCGGCCTCGCCGTCGCCGTCCACGTCGCCTACGGCCGCGCCCCGGGCGGGCCAGGGCAGGGAGACGGGAAAGCCGGCGACGGCGTTTCCGGTCGGACGGATCGCGTGGACCTTCGTGCCGCCGGCGACGACGATCTCGGGCCGGCCGTCGGCGTCGAGGTCGGCCAGCACGGGATGGAGGACGCCCTTGCCGGCGTCGATGGAAGCGGGGAAGCCGGCGGGCGCCGTTCCGTCGGCCTTCAGGGCGAAGACCTTCTTCCCCTCCGCGCCGCAGAAGACGAGCTCGGGGGTCCCGTCGCCGTCCAGGTCCCCGGCGACGACGGCGGAGCCGCCCTTCCCCGTCTCGGCGTCGAGGGAGAGGGAGGCGACGGGCGATCCGTCGTGATGGAAGACGGCGAGTTTCCCGTCGCCGTCGAGCAGGGCGATCTCGAGATCCCCGTCTCCGTCGAGATCGACGAGGGCCGCCGGCGCCTTGGCGCCCTTGTCGAGTTTCGCGTCCAGCCCGGCGTCGGAGCCGTCGGCCCGCCAGGCGTGGAGCTGGCCGTCCTCGGTGGCGAGGAAGACCTCGGCCTTTCCGTCGCCGTCGAGGTCGGAAGCCTGGGGCGGCGCGGAGGCGGGTTTTTTCCCGTCCTTGGGCCATCCGTCGAGTTCCTTGCCGTCGAGGTCGTAGACGTGGACCTTGGCGTTGACCTTGCCCCCCCGGATGATCTGCATGTTCCCGTTGACGATTCTCATCTGGGTTCGCCCATGCCCGGCGGTGACGGCGATGACCTCCAGGGTTCCGTCGCCGTCGAGGTCGGCGAAGCAGGGGGGGGCGACGCGGCCGAGACGCACGAAGAGGCCGAAGGTCCAGAAGTCGCCGCCGTGATGCACCTCGCGCCCGCAGTGGTGCCAGATCCAGGGGCCCATGTCGTCGCCGGTGCCGATCTCCATGTCCCCGTCGCGGTCGAGGTCCGCGACGACGACGTTGCCGCACCGCCCGTGGGTCTCCTTGGGCCAGTCGCGCTGCTGGCCGTAGATGGTGCGGGTGGAGACGGGCTCGGAGGGCCGGGACTCGTTGAGGGAGCGGTCGAGGGCGGTGACGCGGTACTTGTATTCCGAGATGGGGTCGAGACCGGTGTCCTCGAAGCAGGAGGCCGTGAGAAGCGTGGGATTGACGCGGGCGAAGGCGTCGTCGCCTTGGCCGGCGCGGTAGACGTTGTACCCGGCGATGCGCTCGTTGTCGACGGGCTCCCAGGTGAGGAGCACGGAGTCGACGCGTTCCTCGGCGTCGGGGACGCCGGGCGGGGGCAGGGGTTCCTCGAGGAAGAACGCCTCCGCGCGCTTGGGGCCGGACTTGGAGGTGAGGCTCAGCCGGCATTCCAGGGAAGCGCCCTCGAAGGAGCGGGAGAGCTCGAGCCGGAAGGGCGTTTTCTGGCGGATGCGCGCGCCCACGGGGATGTCGCCGAGGGCGCAGGCGGCGTTTCCGACGGTGACGTCGCGGCACTTGACTTCCAGAAAGGCGGTCGCGTCCCGGGCGGTCCCGGACCCGAAGTTGCCGTACTCGAAGTAGAGATCGACGGTCTTGCCGCCGTCCTCGATGGTGATCCGGCCGTCCCCGTCGGACGCCTCGTCGTCGACGAACTGGCCGAGCCGGACGACCCAGGAGGCGTTGACGAAGAGGGGAAGCCGTTCGCGCCATGTCTTCGAGCCGTCGCTCATCTCGATCTCCAGAACGGCGCGATGGCCCGGCGGGGCGTCGTCTTCCGCCTGGAGGACGAGGGGCTTCCCGGAGACGGCCGCGCTTCCGGCGGGGACTCGAGGAAACCGCGCCTCCCCCTCGAGGACCTTCACCTTGCCCTTCACCTCTTTGACGCGCGCCGTGAGCCCGCTCGCGGGCGTGTCGCCGGCGTTCCAGACGGCCAGCGGCACGGAGGCCTTCTCGCCGGCGTCCAGGACGCCCTCGGCGCCGTCGGCGACGGCGAGGTCGACGAGGGAGACGGACGTGCTTCCCTCTTCGCCGGAAGCGGCGATCTCGCCCTCGAAGGGGACGTGGTTGTGGGCGGAGGCGGTGAGCAGGACGGTCCCGGGAAAGCGGACGCACAAGGGGAGCGTGGCTGCGCCGTCGGGGCCCGTCTCGGCGGCTGCGTGGAACTCGCCGGGTTTCCAGACGCAGACCTGCGCGCCCTGCAGCGGCTTTCCGCCGGAGCGCGCGACTACCTGGATCTCCGTTTCCCCCAGCGTGGCCGTTTCCGGCGCCTCCAGGGAGATCTCGGCGGGCGTCTTCGTCCAGATGGACATCTCGGGATCGCCCAGCAGGTTCAGGCCCCGGTTGATGATGGTGATGGGATCGCTGCTCACGTTGTTGGTCTTGTAGTTGCGCCGCGCCTTGGAGGCGGCGAGGGTGCGGCCGATCCGGTGGATGTCGTGGAAGAAGAGGGCTTCCCAGAAGTCGCGCTCGAACTTGTTCTGGTAGGCGTAGGTGTTGACCGTGCAGCCGATGAAGGCCACGGCGCCCCCCTTGGGGTAGAGGACCATGTGTTCGGAGATGGACTCCATGTTGAACATGTTGACCTGGCATCCGCTGGAGAAGATGACGGCGGGGCGCTCGACGTTCTCGAGCTTGAGGACGTGTTCGCGGGTGATCCAGCCTTCCCCGAGCCCCATGAGGTAGACGTTGGAGTGGATGATGTGGCTGACCACGCCCGTTCCCCGGTTCATGGCCTCGAGGAAATGCTCGAGGTCGCTGGGGCCGGTGCGCTCGTTCGGCTTGCCGAAGAGGTAGGCGCTCTCCTTCGTCTCCTCCTCCCCCCGCCACTCCTCGAGCTCCCCGCGCAGGAACTCGCTCTCCTCGAGATCGGTGATCTCGAAGCCCGCCGGCTCGAACGCCTCCTCCTTGATCTCCCGGTAGTGGTCGTCGGCGTCCCACGTCGCGTCCGAGCCCAGGACCGCGCCCACGAGAAGGGCCCGCGTCTGGTAGTCCCGCCGCGCGGGCGGGGGCTTGACGTAGTTCTCGAACTTGGTCAGGAAGGCCTCCGTCTCCGCCTCGGTCTCCACGGGCACGCGCCCTACGAACAATTCCTCCACCAGGTCCGTCCGGTCCATGTTCTCGCCGAACTTGGCGTCGTGGTCCGTGTTCCAGGAACCGTCGAGGGCCGCGAAGTAGAGATCCGAGGCCTGGAACTGGTTCTCCCGCGTCTCGACCATCCGGGTGGGAACGAGGTTGACGTCCCCGGCCAGCAGGACCCAGTTCAGGCCCCATTTCCAGTAGAGGTCGATGAGGAAGTTGCGCAGGGTCTCGGCGGGATCGTTGCCGCGGTAGAGGCTGTTGGCCAGGATGTCCTCCATGGCCACCACGTCGGCGGGAATCCCCTTGCGGCACTTCCACTCGGCGAACGGCTTCCAGGCGTCGACGAGATCCCGGCCCGTGACGATCACGTAGACGAGAGACTCGAATTCCGCCGGCGGCGCGTACCATCCCGCCCCTTCGTCTCCCTCCCCGGCCGAGACGGACGGGGCGGACGCGAGCAGAAGAACGAGAGGGACCAGGACGGAAAGGAGGAAGAACCGGATCGGACGAGAAGCCATGCTTCGCTCTCCAAACCTCTTGGTGGAGCCCCCGCGGGCGCGGGGGCGCCCGCATGCGCTCGGCGGGGCACCGACAGGACGACGTTCATGGTAGCGGATCCGCCTGGAGAGGGGAAGGGGAGGAGAGGGGGACGAGCGTTTCGCGCTGTAAATAAGTCGTGGTCCTCCCTTCCTTTTCGTAGCTCCCCTTCATGGACATACCCC
>CAZDSO010000018.1:0-38911 GCA_964508045.1 uncultured Planctomycetia bacterium
CTCCTCCACCGCGCTTCCCCTCCTGGCGGGGTTCCTCATCGCGCGCTACCTCTTCCTCAACATCCCCGGCGAGGTCCTGGGCGTCATCGTCTCCGCCACCGCCGGCTTCATGATCTACATCGCGGCCGACGAGCTCATCCCCGCCGCCTGCTTCCAGACCCGCACGCACGGCAAGGTCTTCTCGCTCGCCTCCGGCGTCCTGCTCGTCCTGCTCCTCGGGCACTAGGGCCGTGCCCCGGAAGTTCCATAGATAACGATCACAAGGTGTTCGTCAGGGCGCTCAGATGCGCAGGCGCCGCGCGTTCAAGGCGACGACGACCGTGCTGACCGACATGAGGATCGCGCCCGCCGCGGGGCTCAGCAGGATGCCGAGCGGGTAGAGGACGCCCGCCGCCAGCGGGATCGCCACGGCGTTGTAGCCGGTGGCCCAGAAGAGGTTCTGCACGATCTTGCGATACGTCGCGCGCGAGAGCCGGATCGCCTCCACCGCGTGCAGGGGGTCGGACTTCACCAGCACCACGTCCGCCGTCTCCACCGCCACGTCCGTCCCCGCCCCGATGGCGATGCCCACGTCCGCCTGCGCCAGCGCCGGCGCGTCGTTCACCCCGTCGCCGGTCATGGCCACCACCGCGCCGCGCTCCTGCACCTCCTTCACCTTCTCGGCCTTGCGGTCCGGAAGCACGCCGGCGAAGGTCTCGTCCAGCCCGACGCGTTCCGCCACCCACCTCGCCACACGCTCGTCGTCCCCCGTGATCATCATGCACCGGATGCCCATCGCCTTCAGTCTCGCCGTCGCCTCCTTCGACGTCTCGCGGATCCGGTCGGCCAGCGCCAGCGCGCCCGCCGGCTTGCCGTCCACGACCGCGAACACCACGGTCTTGCCCTCCGCCTGCAGGGGGCCGATCCTCTCCGCCGGAAAGGGATATCCCTCGTTCTCGAAGGCCTTCGGCGAGACGACCTTCACCTCGCGGCCGTCCACGGTCCCCCGCACGCCCTTGCCGCGGAGGGACGCGAAATCGGAGCCGCGCTTCGACCCCTTTGCCGACTCGACGATCCCCCGGGCGATGGGATGCTCCGAATCGCGCTCCACGGCCGCAACGAGCTCGAGGATCTCCGCCTCCTCGAACCCTTCGTCGAGGACCACGGTGTCGGTGACCCCGAACCTCCCCTCGGTGAGGGTGCCGGTCTTGTCGAAGAGGACGGCGTCGACGAGCCGGGCCCGCTCGAAGGAAGCGCGGTCGCGCACGAGCAGCCCGCGCCCGGCCCCCAGCGCGGTGGAGACCGCGATCACCAGCGGCACGGCGAGTCCCAGCGCATGCGGGCAGGTGATGACCATGACGGTGACGGAGCGCTCAAGGGCGAAGACGAACTCCCGGCCGAAGAGGCCGAGCCAGGCAGCCAGCGTGACGGCGCCGGCGGCGATCGCGATGACGGTGAGCCAGGCGGCGGCGCGGCCGGCCAGATCCTGGCCGCGGGAGCGGCTCTTCTGCGCCTTATCGACCAGCCGGATCACCTGGGAGAGGTAGGAGTCCTTCCCGGTCTTTCGGACCTCCACGGCGAGCGTGCCCTCGCCGTTCACGGCGCCGCCCACCACCGCGTCGCCGGACGCCTTCTCCGCCGGCTTCGATTCGCCGGTCAGCATGGCCTCGTTGACGGACGATTCGCCGTCCACCACCTCGCCGTCGGCGGGAATTTTCTCGCCGGGCCGGACGCGGACGCGGTCGCCCGGGGCGAGTTCGTCCAGGGGGACGTCCTCCTCGCTTCCGTCGACGGCGATGCGGTGGGCCCGGGCGGGCATGAGGCGGGCGAGTTCGTCGAGGGCTCGCGAGGCGCCCATGACGGAGCGCATCTCGATCCAGTGGCCGAGGAGCATGATGTCGACGAGGGTGGCGAGTTCCCAGTAGAAGACCTTGCCGGGGACGCCGAAGGTGACGGAAGCGCTGTAGCCGAAGGCCACGGTGATGGCGACGGCGACCAGCGTCATCATGCCCGGCCGCTTCTTCCGGAGCTCGTCCGCGAGGCCCGCGAGAAAAGGCTTGCCGCCGTAGAGGAAGATGAACGCGGCCAGGGCGAAGAGGAGGTAGGCGTCGCCGGGGAACGCCAGCGTCTCCCCCACGGTGAGCCACTCGCGGATCATCGGGGAGAGGGCCAGCACCGGGACCGTGGCGACCAGGGAGACGAAGAAGCGTTTCCGGAAATCGGCGACCATCATGGCGTGATGGCCCGCGTGTCCGCCGTCTTGCCCGTGCTCCCCGTGCTCCCCGTGCTTCCCATGACCGCCGCGCCTTCCCTCCCCCGGCGTGTCGTGCGATCCGGCCCCTCCCTCCGGCGCGCCGGCCGGTTCAGCATCCGGGCCCGTCCCCTGTTCGGAAGACCTGCTCTCGCCTTTGTCCATCGTCTCCCTCCTTGATCCAAGCGCGATGCGTATCCCGCGTTCGTTCCGGGGCCGTTGGATCCAGGCAAAACAGGATGCAAACTCCATGCCGAAGGGCGCCCATGCGCCGCCGGCCGGGACCCGCGCCAGCCGGCGCCGTTGGGGGGAGGCGTGTGTCCCGGGCCGCGCAGGCTTTCGGCCCGGGACCACGGCGATGCCGTGCGAAGACTTCCGGCGTCGGACTGGCGAGATCCGCCTACAGCTCGACGCGGAGCGAGCGCCCCTTCTCGAGCGCGAACACCTCGTCGCGAACGCCGATTTTGACGGGCTCGGCGGCGCAGGGCGCCGTTTCGATCACCAGGGCGTTGCGGGTGATGTCGATCGAAAGCGAGTGCCGGCGGTATCGCATCTGAAGGTGCAGACGGCCCACCTCGTCGGGCAGGACCGGGTTGAACCACAGCACGTCGTTGCGGACGACGATGCCCGTGTAGGCGCGGTCCAGGATGTCCGCCGTGCCGGCCATGGCGCCCAGGTGGATCCCCTCCTCGGTGGTCCCGCCCTGGATGTCCGCGACGTCGCTCTTGAGGGCCTCGCGGAACATCTTCCAGGACCGCGCGCGGTCCGACCTCGTCAGGACCCAGGCGTGGACGACCCTCGAGAGGGTGGAACCGTGGGAGGTGCGGGCGTTGTAGTACTCGACGTTCCTCGGGATGGTCTCGAACGCGAAGGGATAGCCGAGGGACTCGAAGATCTCCCTCAGCTCCTCCGACGAGAACAGGTAGAACAGCATCAACACGTCGGCCTGCTTGGAGGCCTTGTAGCGGTTGGGGGTGTCGCCCTCGGCCTCCAGGATCCGGTCCAGTCGCTGGATGTCGCCGTAGCGGTCGCGATAGCCTTCCCAGTCGAACTCCGCGAGGCGTTCGTACCCCTCGAACTGGCTGATGATCCCGTCTCCGTGAAAGGGGATCTTCATCCGGCGCCGGATCCGCTTCCATCGCTCCGTTTCCTCCTCCCGCAAGTCGATCTTCTCGAACACCTTCCGCCGGACGGGCTCGTCGAGGACCTCGAAGAGCTCCAGGGCGCGGTCCAGCACCCAGACCGCCATGACGTTGGTGTAGGCGTTGTTGTCCAGCCCCGGTTTCTCGGCGCCGGGGTAGGCGTCGTGGTACTCGTCCGGTCCCATCACGCCCCGGATCTCGAAGCGCTCCTGTCTCTCGTCATACGAGCTCGCGGCCGCCCAGAAGCGCGCGATCTCGAGCAGCATCTCCGCCCCGTACAGCGACAGGAATTCCATGTCTCCCGTGATCTGGTAGTACTGCCACAGGTTGTAGGCCACCGCCGCGTTGATGTGGACCTGAAGATGGGAGTTGTCCGGAATCCACCGGCCGGACCGCGGATTCAGGTGGAGCACCTGGCTCTCCTCGCGGCCGTCGGACCCGCTCTGCCAGGGGAACCGGGCCCCGACGAGGTCCGCCTCCTTCGCGGCGCGGCGCGCCGCGCCGAGACGGCGGACCCGGTACATGAGCAGCGCCCGGGTCACCTCGGGAAAGCGGAAGTTCAGCAGGGGGAAGATGTAGAGCTCGTCCCAGAAGACGTGGCCGCGGTAGGCCTCCCCGTGCCAGCCCCGCGACGGGACGCCGACGTCCAGGTCCGTGGTGTGCAGGGACGTGGTCTGCAGCAGGTGGAAGACGTAGAGGTGGACGATGCGGGCCGTGTGCCCCCCCCGGACCGGGTCGTCGGGCTCGAAATCGATCTCGAAACGCTTCCACAGATGCTTCCAGGCCAGGGCGTGGCTGTCCAGGAGATCCGCGAAGGAGCCGGTTTCCGGAAGGGCCTCGCGGGAAGCCAGCCCGCATTCGGAGATCGCCCGGTCCCGGGAGGTATGGAGGACGACCGTCTTCTCGACGGACACGGGAGATCCTTCCTTGAGGTCCAGGTCGAACCGCTGGGAGATGAAGCCCTCCTTCCGCGTGGTGGCCGGCGTCGTCGCCAGGAGGCGCCCGTGCCGGAAGGCGCGGGTCCGGGCGCCGAGGGCGACGCGGAACCCCGACTGGCGGGTCCGCGCCTCGAGATACATCGATTCCTCGTCGAGCCGTTCGGTCTTCAGGCCTTCCAGGTGGCGGCTGTTCAGATCCTTGTAACGGTCCACGCCGGCGTTGACCACGCGGCCGTCCAGCGCGGAGCGCACCTCGATCCGCCCGCTCCAGTTCTCGGCGGTCACCGTCATCTGCTGGGCCGCGACGTGCGGATCGCCCATGTGCACGAGGCGGCGGTTTGACAGGCCCGTGACCCGCCCCTCCCCGTCCCGGAAACGGACCGAGCGGCGGAGCAGGCCCCTCATCATGTCCGTTTCCTGGTGGTAGGAGAGGAGCTCGACCTCGGCCGGATCGAACCAGGGCCCGTCCCCGATGCGGAAGGAAAGCGGCAACCAGTTCGGCAGGTTCACCAGGTCCTCGTTCTCGACGACGCGGCCGGCGATCGCGGTCTCCAGCCGGTTGTAGCCGCCCGCGAGGTAGGTCCCCGGATAGTGGACGCCGTCCGCGCTCGATTCGGGAGCGGCGCCCCGCGTGGCGAAATAGCCGTTGCCCAGCGTGCACAGCGCCTCGCGGAGCCGCTCCTCCTTCGGATCGTATCCGTCGTAGACGAACGTCCACGCGTTCATGCGTCTCCCCCTTGCATCGATCCGGCGAGCGTCTCGAGAAAGCGCCGGACCTGGCCGCAGTCCTCCAGCGCATGGCTCGCGGCCGAACGTCCCGGCGTCTCCCCCCCGCCCTTCACGAGAACGCCGACGCCGTCCGGCTGGAGCGCCCTGAAGGCGTCCTCGTCGGTCGCGTCGTCGCCGAGGTAGAGGGGCAGGACGTCCGGCCCGTCCAGATCCAGGGCCTCCATCAGCCAGCACAGCGCCCTTCCCTTGTGCCAGTCGATGTCGGGCTGCAGCTCGAAGATCTTCTTCCCCGCGCGCTTCCGGAGCCCTTCGTGGTCCGCGAGGACGCGGTCGACCGCCTCCGCCACGCGCTTCGCGCGCGCCTCGTCCAGGCCGCGGTGGTGGACGGCGATGGAGTACGCCTTGCGTTCGATCCGGGCGCCCGGGATGGCCTCGACCTGCGGGCGGAGCGAGGCCTCGGCGCGATCCAGCGCGGGAAGGTGTTCGTCGCCCCGGCGGAGGGAGAGGCGTCGCCCCGCCGGCCCCCCGATGTCGAACCCGTGGCTGCCCGCCACGTAGACCCCATCGAGTCCGAGCAGGCTCTCGACGTCGGGGCGGTCCCGGCCGCTGATCACCGCCACGGGGTACCGATCGGAGAGCGCCTTCACGGCGCGGCGCATGTCGTCGGACAGGGTCGCGAGCTCCGGACGCTCCACGATGGGCGTCAGGGTGCCGTCGTAATCCAGCGCGACGAAGGGCCGTCGTTCCGCGAGACGTTCCCGGAACTCTTCCAGGCGGGACAGCGCGGAGGGGAGGTTCTCGACGCGACGCGTCGCGGCGGGCCTCTGCCCCTCCACCGCGAGCTCGAAAAGGCCCTTCACCGCGACGTCCGCCCCGTGGTCCAGCAGGGCCTCCCCGCGTCCGGCGCGGTCCACCCCCACGACCACGGCGAAACCGCCGCTCCTTCCGGCCTGCACGCCGGCGATCGCGTCCTCCACGACGACGGCGCGGCCGGGGGGCGCGCCGACGCGACGCGCCGCCTCGAGAAAGATGTCGGGCGCGGGCTTGCCGGCGAGGCCGAGACGTTCCGCCGCGACGCCGTCGACGAGGACGTCGAACCGGTCCTCGACGCCGGCGGCCCGGAGCACGGCCTCGCCGTTCCTGCTGGCGGTGACGGCCGCTGTGGAGAACCCTTTCTCTTCCAGGAGGCGGAGGAGGGGCACGGCGAAAGGGTGGGTCCGCACGCCGCGGGTCTCGATGATCTCGTGGAAGATCCGGTTCTTCCGCTTTCCGAGGCCGTGGACCGTGTCGGCTTCCGGCGGGTCGGCGGGATCGCCCTCGGGCAAACGGATGCCGCGCGCGTCCAGGAAGCTCCTCACGCCGTCGAGGCGCGGCTTGCCGTCGAGGAGCTCCGCGTACTCCGCGTCCTCGTCGAAGGGTTCGACGGCGCGGCTTCGATCCGCTTCCCGTTTCCCGAGGAAGTCGTCGAAGAGCCTCTTCCAGGCGAAGGCGTGCAGCGCGGCGGTCCCGGTGATCACGCCGTCGAGATCGAACAGGACGGCGTCGTGATCCGCGTGGAGGATGTCCATCAGGGGCGGTTTGCAGGACATGGGCGGCACTCGAGAGGTTTCGTTCTCCTTCAAGGCCCCTTCCCGCGGGGGAAACGGGGAAGATCAGGGGATACAGCGTAGGCGCCGTTCGCGATGCTGGCAAGGCCGGGCTTTCACGGCTCCGGCGCCGCCGCGCGTCGTCTTCCGGGAAGCGGGACGCCGCAAGACGGGGATCGGGCGGATGCGGAATCCTCCAGGGCCACGAAAAGGCGCTTTCCGAAGCCCCAGACGGGACAGATCCAGTCGTCGGGCAAGTCCTCGAAGGGGACGCCGTGCGGAATGCCGCCTTCCGGATCCCCCTCGGCGGGGTCGTAGACGTAGCCGCAGGCGGTGCACCGGTATTTCTTCATGCGTTCCTCGGAAAGGAAAGAGGCATCCTAAATATAGCAATTCCCGGACCGTTCGATGCGGGGCGTTCCGCCGCGAGGGAGAGGGGGAACCGGGACGGATCGAAGCCGATCGCTTCGCGTCTCGTAGCCATTGGCGACAGTGCTGGTCACCGCGCAAAGGGGAGGCGGTGCAGAGGCGGCACCCTCCTCCTGGGCCCGTCGAAAGGCCTCGGTACGGGCCACGCCGTACGGTGTGGGACGTCGCGCCCTTCGACGTGGAGTCGTTGGCGCCGTCCGGCCGGCCGGACCCGTCGCCGGAGGTCGAGGCGCCCTATCGGCGATACGCGCTCACGTCGTCCGGCGTCTCGCCCCGTCTTCTTCCCGGCTTCACGGCGCACCTGGTGGGGGCGGACAGCCACGAGCACGAGGCGTCGGGTCACATCACGGAGGATCTTTCCGTTCGTCCGCGCATGGTGGAGAAGCGGCGGCGCAAGGCGTCTCTTTTGTTCGACGAGATCGTCGCGCCGGAGCTGGACGGGGAAGGGCGGGGCGGACTGCTGCTGGTCTGCTGGGGATCGTCGCGGGGTCCGGTGCTGGAAACCGTGCGCATGCTGAGGGAATCGGGTGTGCCCTCCTCCCTGCTTCATTTCTCGCAGGTGTGGCCGGTGAACCCCGATCACTACCGGGAGGCGCTGTGGAAGGCGGACGCGGCGGTGGCGGTGGAGTCGAACGCCTCGGGCCAGTTCGCGCGGCTGATCCGGCGTGAGTCGGGGTTCCGATTCCGGCACCGGGTGAACCGGTACGACGGGCTTCCGCTGACGCCGCGGTTCATCCTGGAGGGTCTCGACGCCGCGAATCTCTTGAACGCGGAGGAGGTGCTGCATGGTCGAGGTCGATGATTTCGGGCGGTTCGAGACGGCGTGGTGTCCGGGGTGCGGGAACTTCGGCGTGCTCCGCGCGGTCAAGAAGGCGCTGGCGAACGCGGGCATCGCCCCGCGCGAGACGCTTTTCGTGTCGGGGATCGGGCAGGCGGCGAAGACGCCCCACTATCTTCGCTGCAACTTCTTCAACGGGCTTCACGGGCGTGGCCTTCCGGTGGCCACCGCGGCGAAGATCGCGAATCCCTCTTTGCACGTGATCTACGAGAGCGGGGACGGGTGCACGTACGCGGAAGGGGGCAACCACTTCCTGGCGGCGGTGCGCCGCAATCCGGGGATCACGGCCGTGGTGCACGACAACCAGGTGTACGGTCTGACCAAGGGCCAGGCCAGTCCGACCTCGGATCCGGGCTTCGCGACGAAAGCGCAACCGGGTCCGGAAGGGGTGGTGTGGAGGCCATTCAACCCGCTGGCGACGGCGATCCTCCACGGGGTCTCCTTCGCGGCGCGCGGGTACGCGGGGCGTCTGGAGCACCTTTCGGGGGTGCTGGAGCGGGCCTTTCTCGTCGACGGTTTCGCGCTGGTGGACGTCCTGCAACCGTGTCCGTCGTTCAACCACAAGAACAGCTTCGGCTGGTTCAACGAGCGTGTGCGGGAGCTGGGCCCGGAGCACGACCCGACCGACCGCGATGCCGCGATCGCCCTCACGGAATCGGGGGAGGAGGAGATCCCCCTCGGCGTGTTCTACGAGAACCGGGAGGCGAAACCCTTCGAGAAGCGTCATCCGGGCGCGGCGGGGACGGCGCTGGCGCTGGCGGGGCGGGACACGGACCGGCAGGCGGTGCGCGAGATGATGGAGAGTTTTTTCTGACCGGCATTCCGCTGCGCTACGTGCCCGACGACGAGGTCAACCCCTCCCGCCGTGCTCAGCCGAGCATGTCGTCCAGCGCGCGGGCGAGGTCCTCGGTGTCGAAGGGCTTGGAGAGGACGGGTTCGCCGGCGTTCTCCACGGCTTCCTCTCCGGGCCGGCCGGACATGTAGAGGACCTTGACGCCCGGGCGCTCCGCCCGGACCGAGGACGCGAGCTCGCGCCCGCCGGCGCCCGGCAGGACCACGTCGGTCAGCAGGAGGTCCAGCGTTCCCGCGTGTTTCCTGAGCTTCCGCAGCGCTTCCGGGGCGTCCCGCGCGGGAATCACGTCGCAGCCGAGTTCCTTGAGCTCCGCTTCGGTGAAGTCCCGGACCAGGGCCTCGTCCTCGACGAGCAGGACGGTGCCTCGGACGGAAGGCGGTTCCTCCGCTTCCGGTCTCGCCCCCCTCTCCTCTTCCGTCCCCTCCCAGAGGGGAATCTCGAGGGTGAAGGTCGTCCCCTCGCCGGGCGCGCTCTCCACGCGGATGTCGCCGCCGCTCTGGCGCAGGAATCCGTAGGCCATGGAGAGGCCGAGGCCGGAGCGTTCCGTCCGGTTCCCCGTGGTGAAGAAGGGCTCGAAGGCCCTCGCCTTCACGTCCTCGGTCATGCCGCATCCGGTGTCGGAGACCGCGATGCGGGCGGCCCGGCCGCCCGGGATCTCGTCGCTTCCGGCGCCGGCCGTCGCGAAGGCCAGCCGCCCGCCCGCCGTCATGGCCTCGCGGGCGTTCAGGCCGAGGTTCACCAGGGTCTGCTCGAGCCGCACGGCGTCCACGAACACGGGCAACGGTTCTTGGGAGGGATCGAAGACGATCTCGACGTCCTCGCCCAGGGTGGGGCGGAGCATCGTCACGGCGTTTCGCACCGCCTCGTTCGCGTCGATCCGTCGGGGTTCGAGCACCTGCTTCCGGCCGAAGGCCAGGAGCCGGCTGGTGACCTCGGAGGCGCGTCCGGAAGCGAGCAGGATGCTGTTGACGGAGGCGCGGCGGGGATCGTCGGGGTCGAGGGATCGCTGGAGGCGGTTTGCGAAGCCGGCGATCGCGTGCAGCATGTTGTTGAAGTCGTGGGCCACGCCGCCGGTGAGGCGTCCGACGGCCTCCATCTTCTGCGACTGGACGAGCTCGGTCTCGAGTCGCTTCCTCTCGGTCATGTCCCATCCGATGCCGATGAGCTGGCCGTCGGCGAGCCGGACGTTCGTCCAGGAGGAGGGGAAGACGGAGCCGTCGCGTCGCGTCATGGGGAGCTCGCGCCAGAGCCCGGGCTCGGCGCGCGTCATGAAGTCCCAGACCGAGCGGCGCAGGGCAGGGTCGGGGTAGACGGCCTGCATGACGTCCATCCGGGGGACCTCGTCTTGCGACCAGCCGGTGGCCCGCTCGGTTTCCCGG
Organism: uncultured Planctomycetia bacterium; assembly: GCA_964508045.1. GTDB lineage: Bacteria > Planctomycetota > JAKEIC01 > JAKEIC01 > CAZDSO01 > CAZDSO01. The sequence continues at coordinate 10,125 of CAZDSO010000018.1, forward strand.
TTCCAGAGCAGCATGTTCCCCTCCACGTCGTAGAGGGTGAGCATCACGGGGATGTTGTCCACCACGTTCTGGAGGATCTCCTTCTGGCGCTCCAGGCTCATCCGGCGCGCCTCGGCGTCGTCCACCGCCTCGCGCACGGCCTCCTCCAGCTCGTCGCGTTGCCGCGCGACCGCCTCCTCGGCCTCGCGGCGCGCCGTCACGTCGACCAGGACGGCGCGCTCGCTCGCGTCTTCCAGGGTCGTCTCGAGGCGCCCCCAGAAGGCTCCTTCCCTTTCGCGCCGGAAGAGGAGTTCGATCGGCTCGGCCCGTCCGGATTCTTGCAGCGTCTTGCGATGGAGGTAGTAGGCGTCCGTCGACGCGGGATCCAGGAAGGCGGAGAGGGGCTTTCCGACGAGGTCGCCACGGGGCATTCCGAGCAGCGAGGCGGCGCGCAGGTTGGCCTGGCGGACGATGCCCTTTCCGTCGAGCGTCAGGTAGCCCGCGGGCGCGAGCTCGTAGAGGTCGAAGTACCGGGCCCGCGAGGCTTCCAGTTCCTCCTGGGCCCGGCGCAGTTCCTCGTTCTGCAGTTCCAGCTCGATCTTGTGAACCTGGAGCTCATGGAGAAGTCTTTCCGCCTCGCCGGGGCCGAGGGCCTCCATCGCAGGGAACTCCCCGGCCGCGGCCTTCTCCTCGGCGCGGCGGCGAAGGTCCTCTCCCGGGGTGTTGGGAGGATCCTCCGGCGCCCTTTTCCCGTCCGGTTTTCCGATCATGCGTCCTTCCCGGCGGCCGGGCCTCCCCCGCCGCCCTGCTTTCTCGGTTTCGCGATCTCGGCGCGCAGCGCACGCGCTTCCTCCTCGAGGCGCTTGCGGGCGGTGACGTCGCGCTCGGTGGTGGTGATGGCTTCGAGCTTCCCATCCTCGCCGGGGATCCTGGTGACCGTGAGCCAGACCTCCAGGATCCGTCCGTCGCGGGTCTTTCGGCGGGTCTCGAAGGAGTCGATCATCTCGCCGTTTTTCAGCCGCTCGATCATGTTCTTGAACCGCACCTGATCGGGTGGGGGCACCGTCTGCAGCGCGTTCATGCCCACGGCCTCCTCCTCCCGCCACCCGTACATCTTCTCGGCTCCGCGGTTCCAGGCCGTGATGGCCCCGTCGAGGTCCTGAATGGTCACCGCATCGTTGGAGTCCCGTACCGCCACGGCCAGCCACCGGGATCTCTTCTCCGCGGACTTGAGACGCGTGATGTCCACGAAGGTGATCACCGCGCCCTCGATCCGGTTCTCCCGGGTGCGGTAGGGCAGGATGCGCAGGAGGCACCACGCGCCGTCCGAGGACTTCACCTCCCTCTGGACCGGCACGAGCGTGTCGAGGACCTCCTTCAGGTCGGGGGCCAGACGGTCGTATCCGGCGAGATTGTCGGCGATGTGGTTCACGGGGCGTCCGACGTCCGAGGCGATCAGGTTGACCACCCGGGTGACCTGGGGGGTGAAGCGGAGCCGCTTTGCGGGAGCCTGCGCGGGAGCCTTGCCGGCCGCCTGCGGGATCTTCTCGGCGGGCGCGGCCTCTTCGCTCGCGGCTTCACAGCCGGTATCCTCGTTCCCCGGTCCGTTTCCGTTCATGGGACGTCTCCGACCGCCGCGCGTCTCCCGGCGCCCGAAGAAGGCGCCGCGAAAAAACGCGATTTTTCAGCTTAGAGGAAAGAGCGGGGGCTTGGAAGGGGGAAATGAGCCTTGCGCGGGTCCCGGACCGCGGACATCCTGTGGTTGAGTGATTGCGTGGTTGGTTGGGTGGGTGGGTGCGGGAATGTCCCAGGTCCGATCGCCAGGTCGCCGCCTTGCTCTGCAACGCCCCTCCCCGGCGCCTCCCACAAGCGGCAACCCCGGAAAGGGCTCCCCGGACAACGCATCGGCTCAGGACGGCACGGACCCGTTGTCCAGCGTCTCCCGGATCTTGTCGGCGAGCTCGTGCGTGGAGAAGGGCTTGCGCAGGTAGGAAATGCCGGCTTCCAGGCATCCCTGCCGGACGATGCGCCCCTCCGGGTGCCCGGAGATGTAGATGACCTTCGCTTCCGGACGCTCCGCCCGGATCGACGCGAAGACCTCGCATCCGTTCGCCCCCGGAAGGACCACGTCGGTGAGGACGAGATCCAGAGGGCCCTGCAGGGCACGGACCTTGCGGAGCGCCTCGGCGCCGTCCTCCGCCTCGATCACCTCGACACCGAGGTCCTCCAGCTCCAGGGCGGTGAGGCTCCGCACGAGGGGCTCGTCCTCCACGAGCAGAACGGAGGCCTTGCCGAGCGGGGCGGGCTCCGCTTCCGCGGCGGGCGCGGGGCCTTCGGGCTTCGCTTCCGCCGGCGGCAGGAAGATCTTGAAGGTCGTCCCCCGGTCCGGCTCGCTGTAGACGCGGATGACGCCGCCGCTCTGGGAGACGAAGCCCCAGGCCGTGGCGAGACCGAGCCCCGTGCCCTCCCGGTCGGTCTTCGTCGAGAAGAAGGGCTCGAAGACCTGCGCCTTCACCGCCTCGTCCATGCCGCAACCGGTATCCGAGACGGCGAGCAGGGCGTAGCGGCCCGGGGGGACGGCCGCGTCGTGCTCCGGAGGCTCCTCCCCGAGTTCCGTCTCCTGCGTCTCGACCGTGATCCGCCCGCCGTCGGGCATGGCGTCGCGGGCGTTGAAGACGAGGTTCACCAGGACCTGCTCGAGCTGGGCCGGGTCGGCCTCCGTGAAGACGCCGTCCGGCCGGAGCCGCAGGACCAGTTCCACGTTCTCTTCCAGCGTCGGGCGGAACGTCTCCTCGAAGGCCTGGACCACGTCGTTCAGGTCCAGGACCTCGGGATACAGCGTCTGCCGGCGACTGAAGGCGAGGAGCTTCTTGGTGAGATGCGAGGCGCGTTCCGCGGCCAGCAGGATGCGCTCGACCGACGAGGCGGCGGGATCGCCCGTCTCCATCCGCTCGAGGGCCCTCCGGCCGTATCCGGTGACCACGTGCATCATGTTCTTGAAGTCGTGGGCGATGGTCCCCGTCATCCGGCCCATGGCCTCCATCTTCTGCGCCTTCAACAGGCGGGCCTCGAGAGAGCGCCGCTCGGTGAGGTCCCGCGTGACGCCCTGGACGGCGACGGGCGCCCCGGCCTCGTTGCGAAGGACGGTCGCGGAGGTCTCGGTCCAAACCCTCGAGCCGTCGCGGCGCAGGAGTTCGAGCTCGACGACCACGGTGTCGCTTTCGCTTCCGGGGGAGAGCTTCTCTTGGAGCCGGCGCTTCGCCAGCTCGACGGACCGGGGCGAGAGCAGATCCTCGAGGGGCTTGCCGGCGATCTCATCCGGGGCATGGCCCGACAGCCGCTCTGCGGCGGGGCTCACGTAGGTCAGGTTCAGATCGAGATCGGCCGTCCAGATGACGTCGTTGGCGTTCTCCGCGAGCAGCCGGTACCGCTCCTCGCTCTCGGCGAGCGCCCGCGTGCGCTCGCGGACCTGCGCTTCCAGCGCGTTCCGCGTGTGGAGGATCTTCGTGTCGGATCGCTTGCGCTGGGTGATGTCGGTGAACAGCCCCAGCATTTCCGTGCAGCGGCCCCGGTCGTCGAACAGGGGCGCGCTGGCGACCCGGCACCAGACGGGGCCGCGCTCGCGATGCCGCATGCGGAGCTCGAACGACCGCCCGCCCTGCTCCGCCTCCTGGAGCCTCCATTCCTCGCGTCCCCGCGGGAGATCCTCGGGCCACACGAACGCGAAGGCGTCCCGGCCGATCAGGGACGCGCGGGGGTGGCCGAGCAGGGAGGCCATGGCCTCGTTGACGTAGGTGGTGACGCTGTTCCCGTCGAGGATCCACACGCCCTCGTTCATCGTCTCCAGAAGGCGGCGGTAGCGGTCCTCGCCGCCCGGGCGTTCCCTCTCGAGGTTTTCGCGCTGGCTCAAGCTGTCTCTCCGCGGACGGGCGGGGTCGCGAGACCGGGCCCGGAAAATTCCCGGTTCCAGACTATCGCGGGGCGATGTTTCGGACAAGGTACAAGTTTCGCAAAAGAAGGGCCCGTGAATTCCGGACGCGGTCTCTTCCCGCTCACTCGCCTTCCAGATCCAGTTTGAGGGAGAGGAAGCGCATGATGTCCTTGAGGGCGATGACGCCGACGAGGGCGTCGTTCTCCACGACCATGAGGCGGCTGTTGCCGGTGCGGTTCATGCGCTCGAAGGCGTCCATGGCGTCTTCCCCGGCGCCGATGGTGTTCTCCTCCGTGCAGGGCGAGACGAGATCCTCCACCTTCCGGTCCCGCCAGGCCTCGCGGGGGACGTCCTTGACGTCGCGGGTCGTCACGCAGCCGCGAAGGCTCCCGTCGTCGGTGACGGGGAACATCTTGTAGTGGTGGCGGTAGACGTAGTCCTCCACGAAATCCTCCGCCGTCTCCGAGGGGGGGACGGTGACCGGGTCGTCGCGCATGAACCGGCGCACGGGCTCGCCCCGGAGCGCCCGGCGCATGAGCACGCGCTGGTAGGAGGCCTGGGAGGCCTGGCGGATGAAGAAGCCGATGAGGATCCACCAGAGACCGCCGATGAGGTTGCCGTAAAAGAGGCTGGCGACGCCCAGGAAGATGAGCAGGAGGCCGAACCCGGCGCCGAAGGCCGAGGCGATCCGCGTGGCCCGACGGAGATCCCCCAGCCACTTCCACAGGATCGAGCGGAAGACGCGCCCGCCGTCCAGGGGAAAGGCCGGGATGAGGTTGAACCCCGCCAGCAGGAAGTTGATGAACCACAGGTACTCGATCACGCCCGTCACGGACGCGGGCCAGGCCAGGACGGCGCCGAGCAGCGAGATCCCGAACAGGACGCCGCCGAAGACGACGCTGGCGACGGGCCCGGCGACCGCCATGAAGAATTCCACGCCCGGCCTCTCCGGCTCATCGTGCATTTCCGCCACCCCCCCGAAGATGAACAGGGTGATGCCCTTGATGGGCAGGCCGAAGCGGCGCGAGACGAGCGAATGGCTCAGCTCGTGGAAGAGGATGGAGGCGAAGAGCCCCAGGGTTCCCGCCACGCCCATGAGCCAGTAGGCGGTCGTGCCCAGTTCGGGATGGTAGTGGGGGAAGACGCCCGCCGCCAGCGTCCAGGTGATCAGCAGGGCCAGAACGATCCAGCTGAGGTCCACCTTGACCTCGAAACCGAGGAGACGAAAGAGGGTGATGCTTTTTCCGAACACGTGTCAATCCTCCGAGAGGTTCCGCTCGACGTCGGGGGCGCCGCGGGGGCGGCGCCTCAGCGCAAGGTCCAGCTGGCCGAGAAGGACGGGCGCGGCCGCGCAGGCGGCCACGGCGGCCCAGCCCTTCCAGCCGGGAGGGGACAGGGACAGGACCGCCGCGAGGGGCGGCGTCCAGACGGCCGCCAGGATCAGGCCCGCGCAAAGCGCCAGCGCCCCCCAGACGAAGGGGTTGCGGACCACCGCGTTGTCGAGAAGGCCCGATCCGCGGTCGCGCATGTCGAAGACGTGGACCAGCTGGGCGAAGGCCAGCGTGAGAAACGAGACCGTCACCGCTTCCGAGGCCTCCATGCCGAGCCCCCGCAACGCGATCAGGAGCGACACGAGCACCGCGCCGGTGATCAGGGCGCCGTAGGCCCCCACCCCGGCCCAGTGTCCGGTCGTCAGCACCGGCTCGTCCGCGTCCCGCGGCGGCCGGTCCAGGATGTCGCGCGATCCCCCGCCCACGCCCAGGGCCAGCGCGGGAAAGACGTCCGTCACCAGGTTCAGGAAGAGGATCTGGAGGGGCAGGATCGGAAGGGGGAGACCCAGCAGGGACGCGCCGGACACCGCCAGCACCTCGCTCACGTTGCACGAGAGGAGGAAGAACACGAACTTGCGGATGTTGAGGAAGATGATCCGGCCCTGGCGGACCGCCTCCACGATCGTCGGAAACGCGTCGTCCTTGAGCACCATGTCCGAGGCTTCCCGCGCCACCTGCGTTCCCCGCTTCCCCATGGCCACGCCGATGTCCGCGCGCTTCAACGCCGGCGCGTCGTTCACCCCGTCCCCCGTCATGGCCACCACCGAACCCGCCGCCTGGTGGATCCCGACCAGACGGAGCTTGCTCTCGGGACTCACCCGGTGGAACACCGGGCAACGGCGCAGCCTCGCCTCCTCCCCCGCCTCCAGCGCCCCGGGCTCGCGGATCGCCCGCCCCTCGATCGACTCTGCTTCCTCCGCCAGGCCCGTCTGCCGCGCGATGCTGCGCGCCGTCTGCGCCTGGTCCCCCGTGACCATGACCACGCGCATGCCGGCCCGGCGGCACGCGACCACGGCGTCCTTCACGTCCTTGCGCGGCGGATCCAGAAGACCGAAGAGGCCGAGAAAGATCAGCCCCTCGTACGGCGCCTCGTCCTCGCGCTCCACGGTCTTCGTCGCGGCCGCCAGCACCCGGAGACCCTCCGACGCCAGCCCCTCGTTCCGCTCGCGCCACGCGTCGCGGTCCCCCGCCTCCATGGGCGCGTCCTCGTCGCCCTCCCGCCGGCGGGAACAGGCCTCGAGGACCGCTTCCGGCGCGCCCTTCACCGCGACGCGAATTCCGCCGTCTTCCTCGTGGTAGGTGGCCATCATCTTCACCGAGGGGTCGAAGGACACCTCGCGGATCTCGGGGCGCGCCTCGAGCAGGGAGGGGCGGTCGAGGCCCGCCTTCCGGCCCGCTTCGAGGAGGGCCGCCTCCATCGGGTCCCCCACGGCCTTCTCCTCCTCCCCCCCGAGAGAAGCGTTGTTGCAGAGGACGCCCGCCTCCAGGACGGCCTTCAGCCCCGGCGCCTCGCCGGGGTCCGCCTCCTCCTCCCCGCGCCGGAAGCCTCCATCCGCCCCGGCCCCGACGTCGATCTCGCTTCCCGGCAGGACGAGGCGGGTCACCGTCATCCGGTTCTCGGTGAGCGTGCCCGTCTTGTCCGTGCAGATCACGCCGGTGGCGCCCAGGGTCTCGACGGAGGAGAGACGCCGGACCAGGGCGTTGCGGCGGGCCATGCGCCACATGCCGCGGGCCAGCGCCAGCGTGGCCACGACGGGCAGTCCCTCGGGGATCGCCGCGACGGCGAGGGCGACGGCGGTCTTGATCATGAGCAGGGCGTCGCGCCCGGCCAGGATCCCGCCTCCGGCCAGGAGGACCATCAGGCCGAGGGTGACGTAGATGAGCTTGACGGCGAGGCTGTCGAGGCGCTTTTCCAGCGGGGTGGCCTCCGATTCGGCCTCCTCGACGAGGCGGGAGATGCGGCCCAGCTCGGTGTCCATGCCCGTGGCGTGGACGAGGCCCTTGCCCGTCCCCCGGGTGACGGCCGTACCCTTGAACAGGAGGCTCGTCCGCTCGGCCAGCGGCGCGTCCCGCTCAGCCGGGGCGGGGTCCTTGTCGACGGGGACGGACTCGCCGGTGAGGGCCGATTCGTCGGCCTGGAGGCGGGAGGCCTCCACGATCCTGAGATCCGCCGTGACCACGTCGCCGCCCTCGACCAGGACGATGTCGCCCGGCACGATCCGCCGGGCGGGGATCTCCAGAGCGCGGCCGCCGCGCAGGACGCGGGCGGTCACGCGGGTCATCTCGCGGAGGGCGTCCATGGCCCGGCGGGCCGAGTACTCGGTGAAGAAGCCGATGGCGGTGTTGAGAAGAATGACGACGATGACGGCCGCGCCGTCGAGCCACTCGCCGAAGGCGAAGGAAAGGGCGGCCGCCGCGGCGAGGAGGAGGACGATCAGGTTGGCGAACTGGGAGGCGAGGACCTTCCACGGGCGGGTGCGTGCGGCCTCCCGGAGCCGGTTGGGCCCGTGGACGCGAAGGCGTCGCTTCGCCTCGTCCGGCGCGAGGCCCCGCTCGGGATCGGCGCCGAGGGTGCGGGCGAGGTCCTGCCCATCGCGCGCCCAGGGGCGGACGGGGACGGCGGCGTCCGGCCCCTTGCCCGGGGACTCCTTCTCGGCCGTGTTCTCACCGGCGGAAATCAGGAATCTCCTTGAGGCGGAAAGAGGGTTCGAAGGCGCTGAACAGGTCGAGGTACTGTTCCAGCGTCCTCAGGAGCAGGAAGGACGTCTTCACCGACTCGCGGGCCCGCTTGCCGACCTGCCGGCAACGGTCCCGGTCCTGCAGGAGTTCCACGATGCGCTTCCCCGCCTCCTCCACCGAGGAGACCAGGAATCCGTTCACCCCGTCCTCGATCTGGAGGCGGATGCCGCCCGTGTCGCCGCCGATCACGGGCGCGCCCTTCCACATGGCTTCCGCCACCGTGAGCCCGAATCCCTCGCGAAGCGACTTCTGGAGCACGACGGCGGCCCGCCGCTGCAGGGCGTTCACCAGCGCCGTGTCCTGGCGGCTCAGCACGATGATCCGTTCCTCCTGCATCGCCGCGATCTCGTTGTAGACCTCCTGGCCTTCCGGGTCGTCCGTGGCGATGTTGCCGAGCAGCACCAGCGTGGCGTCGACCTCCTCGCGGGCGCGCTGGAAGGCCTCGATCACCCCCTTGGGGTCCTTCCACCGGTCGAACCGGGAGATCTGGACCACGAGCGGCAGGTCGACGGGAATGCCGTAGTGGGCCAGCCGCTCCTCGATCTCGTCCTGCGAGAGTTCCCGGTTCTTGATGGAGAAGGGATCGATGGCGGGGGGGATGATCACCTGGGGCGTCTGAAGCGACTGCCGGTAGGCCTCGATGCTCACCACCACCGCGTCGTACATCTCCACGAAGTCCTTCAGGTAGGACCAGACGCCTTCATGCGGGCCGCTGAGGTCCACGTGGCAGCGCCAGACCCAGGGGGCGTTCTTGCGGTAGTGGCGGATCATGCCCAGCGGCTGGGGGTCGTGGATCACGACGAGATCGTGGTCGAGGTGGTTGCGGACCGCGTTCTCCTCCAGGACCGACTCCCAGATGCCCATCTTGCGTTCCGAGAAGTTGATCTCGCCCCCCTGCAGGGCGTTGTGCATCTTCTTGGTCAGGCTGAAGAAGTCCGGAGACCCCTGGATGACGCGCCAGCCGGTCTTGATGCCCAGGTCGTTCATGAGGAGGGTGAGGGGCCCGAGCATCTCGGCCACGCCGCCGCCGTAGTAGGTGGAGTTCACGTGGGCCACGTGCATGCCCTTCAGCGGCGCGGCCTTCTCGCGCACGCGTTCGACCATCTCCTCACCCACGAGCGGGGTGTAGTCCTCGACCTTGACCAGGCGGGATGCAAGCATGCCGGCTCCTTTGTGCTGTCAGGTTTCAGGTTTCAGGTTTCAGATTTCAGCCTGTGTCCTCATGCGTTCGCTCCCGGCGGAAACCTGCAACCTGAAATCTGGAATCTCCTCTTCCCGTCCCTCGTTCCGGTCCTCGACGACCCGCTAGTAGCGGAAGAGGGCGGCGGCCGGCGCGCCCTCGGGCATCTCCTCGGGCGGGAGGACGTGCACCGTCCCGCCCTTTGCGAGCGCGTGATGCGCGGCCAGATCCAGGAGATCCTCCTCGCCGGGGGCGGGATCGACGATCTCCTCGATGCCGCCCTCGTCGGGGTCGAACAGGCCGTACTCGGCCGCGCCCTCGGCGAGGAACAGGGTGTCCACGCGGCCTTCCCAGGCGGCCCGGATCACCGAGGGCAGGTGGTGGGACGCCTTGCCCGTCCCGGCGAGATCGCCGTAGCGGAGGCGGGCGCGATGCCGGGCCTCCAGGAAACGGGGGCGGACGATCTCCAGCGCCCGCCGGTGGAGCTCGGCGTCGTCCATGGACTCGGGATCGCGGACGATCGCGTTCTCCTCCAGGCGGGGGTAGCGGTTCGCCCGGCGGTAGATCGGCACCAGCGGTTCCGTGCCGACCAGGACCAGCGGGGCCTCCGTCCCCGCCAGGCTCTTCTGGACCGCCCGGTCCAGGCCGTGGAAGAACTGGCGGACGGCGTCCTTTTCCACGTCGGCGGCCCCGCCCTGGCCGTGGAAGACCGCCTCGCGGCCGCGCCGGCCGCCCGGGGACGCCGTGTGGAACCGGAGCTGCTTCTCCGGCACGTCGAAGCGCCGCGCCTCGTCGAGGCTCGTGGGGCCCCCCTCCAGGGGACGTTTGACCAGCCCCTCGCTGTTGCCCTCGAAAAGACGCGCCCGCTTCAGATCGAGGGCGAGGAGGAAGAACCTGCCCTCCTCCGCCAGGAGAGGAAGGAGGGGCTTGATCTCGAACCGGTCGCCGGCGAAGACCCGTTCCGGCGGCCCGAAGGGCAGGGAACGGACGCGATGCCCCTCCCCGGAGAAGAAGCAGGCGAGGCCGGCGTCCTGGTGGTTCCAGAAGTCCTCGTCGTCGATCAGGTCGGTCCCCGGTTTCAGGAGCGCGCTCGCGTCGGGCCCCCGGAGGCCCCTTTCCGTCAGCTTTCGCTCCGCGGCGGAAAGCAGGTTCTTGAACCGGGGGACGTTCTGGCGCGTCTCCTCTCCCCGTTTCATCGCGGGCATGAAGAGGGAGACGCGGGGCCAGCCCCGCGTCTCGATCAGGCCGTGGAGGTCGTCCTTGTTCAATGGGTGCATGCTGAAGCGTCCTCCCCTCGAAGCGGTGATGGATCCCGGGCGTTCTTCGATGTTGCAATCGACATGCCGCGGGGGGAGGGCGGGGCGGTCTTGGTGGAACTTCGATGCATCCTGTTGCCATGTTGGAGGTTGGGGAAACGCATCCCGAGGGGCCCCGGGAGGGGGAAGCGGGAACCCTCATCGCAGGAGGCGAGACCCTTCGCCGATGGCTACGGTGCCGAGGAGGAGAGGCGGCGTCAGGGCGCTTCCGGCTCGCCGGGCGGCCGGGGCAGCGCATAGAGCCGCATCTCGCCTTCCTCGAGGACGAGGCGGCCGTGTTCGAGCAGGAAGTCGCGGACCCTGGGTTTTTCCTCGTACGAGGACCAGCGGGTGCAGTAGTAGTAGTTCGTCCGCAAGTCGCGGATCCTGCGTAGGGCGGTCTCGTCTTCCATGTAGGGGAGAGGGATGCGGAAGCCCTTGCGGTGGAGGTAGTAGAAGTACTCGGCATTGCCCGTGTCGACGAGGATCGTGGCGTCGGGTTCGACGGTGCGGTCGACGGTTCGGCAGAAGCGCCAGGCGTCTTCCTTGATGCGGTACCACCGCCGGACCTGGTGGAGTCCGACGGGGATCATGACGGGGATCGCGGCGGCGGCCAGGAGCAACAGGGGGGATCGGAGGCGATCCTTCCAGGCGAGGGGGCGGGCCCGGTTCCAGAGGCGGGCCGCGCCGGCGCCCATGAAGAGGACGACGGGTAGGAAGAGGGGGAGCTGGTAGTAGTCGTGGACGTAGTGGCCCTGGGCGAAGACGAACATGAAGAGCAGGACGGCGCCGGCCCAGGCGAAGAGGAAGCCGCGGTAGGGTTTTCGCTCGTGCAGGAAGAGCCCGGCGCCGAGGAAGACGGCGCCGCCCACGAGGAGGTTCCGGACGAAGAGGCGCTTGTACCAGATGCGCCAGTAGTACTTCCAGTAGAGGGGATAGATGTGGGTCTCTCCGTGGACGGGTCCGGTGATCTTGTCCCAGATGTCGAAGAAGGTGATGCCGGACTCCTGGAGCAGCCTGTCGCTGTAGAGGGACCAGGCGACGGCGGGCAGGAGGACGAGGGCGGCGAAGGCCCAGGGCACGGGCCGCAGGAAGAGGCGCCACCCCATGCGCCGCTGGAAGAGGAAGAGGATGGGCAGGCCCAGAAAGACGTTGGAGACCTTCACGAGGAAGAGGAAGGCGAAGAAGAGGATGGAGAGGGCGAGATGAGGGGGCCGTCGCGCGTCCAGCCACGAGACGAGATGCCAGAATCCCGCCGTGGTGAAGAAGAGCATGGCGGACTCGGGCTGCACGGTCCGCGTGAAGAAGACGGAGAAGGGGAGGACGGCGAAGAAGATCCCGGCGAATCCTGCGGCGGGCTCCCCGAAGAGCCTTCGGGCGAGCAGGAAGAGATAGACCATCGTGCCGAGGGCGAAGAGCACCGAGACGAGACGGGCGAGAAAGACGTGGAGGCCGAAGACCCGGTACAGGATCGCCGCGAGATAGGGAACGAGGGGGAACTCGCACTGCACGACGCCGTTGTCCCCATTCCAGTCCACCTCCGGGCGGAGGAGGTTCATGTCCTTCTCGTGGTAGTTGCGGGCGATCATGGCCGTGTCGCACTGGCGCCAACCCTGCCGGTCCAGCACCGGGTTGTCGATGCGGTAGAGGCGCGCCCCGAGCCCGATCAGGAGGATCAGGAGCAACGCCTTCCAGCCGTACAGGAAGGAGGCGGGGCCGGTTGCGGGCGGCGGGCCGTCCGCCTCCGGTGCGCGATCGGTTGTCGATTCGTCGGTCAACGTCCCGTGTCCAAAGCCGAACGTCCCAGGTCCAAAGCCCCAGGTCCAAAGCCCCAAGTCCAAAGTGTAAAGCCTAAAGCCCAAAGTCCAAGTGCCAAGGTCCAAAGCCTACCGCAGCAAAACCGCGCCACAGCGATTCCGATGTGGCTGTGGTTGGCCGGCAGCGGAACCCCAAAACCCGAATCGTCTGATGACCGCTCCCTCATGTGCTCGCCTGTACAACCGGACCGGATCCGGGGTTCTTTACTGACGCCCACTCCCGCAGGAGGCAATCCAACAACCGCAGACGTTCCTGCGGCTGAAATCTACAATCTCCAATCCCTACGCGGACGAACGACAAGCTCATCCTCCGTGGCTCACTACGAACGTCAGCCCGTCCCCCGCCAGGCTTCGACGTGCCGATGGGAAATGGGCGATGGGTGGTTGGGTATTTGAGTGTTCAACACGTTACACATATCAGGGTGTAGACCAGTGACCAGTGACTCACTAGCCCCCCTTCAGGTGCCGGTCCCGCGCCTCGGCCAGGACGCGAGCCCTCGTCTCCAGCGTGCTTCTCGACACCGTGGTCGCCGTCAGCAGGTAGTCGTCGAAGGGGACCGAGATCTTGTGCTTCTTCAGATCCGGCGGGCAGAGATCCATGAAGGCCGACCAGCTCTTCCAGTGGTTCTGCATGCACGCCGTGACGCAGGCCATGGCCCGCGCCATGGGGTTATCGTGCTCGTTCTCCTCCCAGATCGAAGACCACTTCTTCACCGCCTCGTCCCCCGGAACCTTGCCCAGCCCGAACGGGTCCTTTTTCTCCAGGTCCCGCTGCATGACCTCCGCCGAGGTGTTCTTTCTCAGGTGTCTCAGGCGCTGCAGGGCGATGTAGGCCGTGTGAACGTCGATATACGCTTCCTGGAAAATCCGGACCCAGCTCTCTGACGCCATGTCCACCTCGCAAAAAGAATCGACCTGCACGCGGATCCCGGAAACAGGATATCCGCTTGCGGCAAGTCTTTCGACCCTGATGGACATGATTTCCCATCTGATGCACATGATTTCGACTTGGGGGGCTTTCCTTTCCGGAAAAAATCATGTTCATCAGAACCAATGACCAGTGACCCTACCCGTCCTGCTCCTGGGGCTCCGTCCTCGCCCATTCCTCGGGCACCGCGAAATGCGTCCCCGGACCCGCCGGCGGCGTTGCGTCCGGCGCGAAGACGCTCGCTCCCCACGCGTACCACTCCCGCTGCAGCGCGTCGAAATCCGTCCCCAGATCCTCCAGGACGGCCTCGACTTCCCGGCCCTCGGCGATCCCTTGCGCGATGGCCCCGATCCAGCCCGGCTTTTCCGCGATCCAGAACGCCGTCAAGGTCGCCAGCTGAAGGTAGTGGCTCCCCCCGATCCTCTGCGTCAACAGCTGCGAAAGCGGCTTGAAGAAGGTCTTGCCCTTCGGGTCGATCGGTGTGGAAAAGTGCCGGACGATGTCCTCGCGGTCCAGGGATCCGGGATAGAGGCACAACTGCAGGTAGTTCGCAAGCCCCTCCTGGAGCCAGGAGTGGGCCCGGGTGCCGGGAATCAGGCGCAAGGTGCGGGCCGCCGCCGCGTGCACCGTCTCGTGGAAATAGACGGGGCGCTCGATGCCCTTCTTCTCGTCGTAGTAGGACGTGGCGATGTCCTGGATCGTATACCCCCCCGCGCGAGGAGGGGAGATGGAGGCGCGCCACGCCGTGCCGAGCCGGCCGCAAAACGCGCGGTAGGAGGGGCGGTCCTCGAAGATGAGAAGGACGAAGGGATCGCTCGAGGCCATCGGCCGCATCGCCTCCCCGAAAACCCGCTCGATCCAGCGGGGAATCGGACGGATCACCTCGAGAACCTTCCCGAGGTCCGCCTCCGAGACGCCTTCCACCGCGTCCGTGGCCACCAGGAAGCCGTCCTCGCGTCGCACCCGGCGCGGGTTGTCCCCGAAAGCGATCTCCAGGATCCACGACGGGTCCGGCCGGGCGCCTCCGCTGAAGGATCGGGCCGGAAGCAAGCGGACGTCGTCCAGGCCCACCTCCACCCGGCCCGTGGATTCCAGAACCAGGCAGAACCGGGAGACCTCCGACCACCGGCCCGTACACGACGAACCCCAGCGCCAGAGCGAAAGAGGCCACTCGATCCGGTGCCAGACCGGGCCCCCGTCGAAGGAAAACCGGCGCTGGAACAGCGTCCGCCCCTTGCCGTCCTCCGCACGCCACCGGAACCGTCTCTCCCCTTCCCGGGACGAGGTCCTGATCCAGGCGCAGAGCGCGCGGCATCGGCCCGGCCTCGCCTCCGCCGGCACGGGGAAGCGCACCCGCGCCGCCACCGCCTCCTGGGGGCACTCGACCCGCAGAAAGTTCGAACCCTCAGGCGCCCTTGAGGTTCCGACGGCGGGCGTACAGGCCTCCATCTCGACACCCCCCGGAAACCCGGACTCGAAATCGGCCAGGAGAACGGGAGGCTTCCCCGGGTCGCGATCCTCCCCGAGAACCGGAGAGCCGGTCAGGAAGAGGATGAGGAGGGGAAGTGCAATGACGCAGGGCCCAGCGGAGAGGATTTTCTGGACAGGCATGGCGAAGATCTCCAAGAACGGTGCCCAAAGCAGTCGAGAACCACCACAGTGTAAGGGCGCTCTGACCCCTCTGGTTCCTCTTTGTTCCATCGAGAGGGTAGCACACTTGAAGGGGGATACAAAGCGACGGGGCGGGCCGTCTCCCCCCTTTTCGACTTGTTTGAAGAAAAACAATTTTGATCGAAATAACTCTTGACATGCATGATTCTGGAAGGTATTTTTGATGAATCATATGATTGGAACTCAAATAATTTGGGCACCAATCATGTGGGTGGAAACGGGTGGGGGGGGGGGCGAGAGGGGGGGGGTTTCCACCGAGGCGTGAATGTTAGGAGGAAGGGGCGTGCCCAACGAAGCCGGCGCTCCCTTGAGCGTCCCCGAAAGCCGTTACGATCTCCGCATCCTTCAGGCCTTCCGCCGGGTCATCCGGGGGATCGACCTTCATTCCCGAAGGCTCGCCTCGGATCTCAAGATCACGGGTCCGCAGCTCTGGTGTCTCCTTTCGATCACGGAGTCGGGCCCGTTGACGTCGGCGGATCTATCGCGGCGGGTTTTCCTGAGCCCCAGCACGCTGGTCGGCATCCTCGATCGTCTGGAGGAGAAGGGGTACATCCGTCGTGAGAGGTCGAGCAAGGACCGGCGGCGGATCTTCCTGACGACGACGGACAAGGGAAGGGAGCTGGCGGAGCGGTCTCCCCTTCCGCTCCAGGAGAGGCTGATGGAGGCCTTGAAGACGCTTCCCGCTTCCGAGCAGGCGACGATCACGCAGTCGCTCGAGCAGGTCGTGGACATGCTCGATCTTCGTCGCCTTCCGGCCGCTCCGTTTCTCGAGACAGGGCCCATCCAGACGGGTTCCAAGGAGGCGCAGGGGAAGCAACCCTTGCAGAAGTGATCGCGCGATTTCGGACAGGGGAGGACGATGGATTCCAGAACCGTTGCAGAACAGGCCCGCGAGGCATCCCAGGCGCTGGCCGTGGCGTCCGCGGAGCGCAAGAATGCGGCCTTGAAGGGGCTTGCGGACAAGTTGTCCGACCGCCGGGGGGATCTTCTGGCCGCGAACGAGGCGGACATCGCCGAGGCGCGTGAGCGGGACTATCCCGAGGCGGTCCTGAAGCGTCTGAGATTCTCCGAGGAGAAGATCGACTCGCGCATCCGCTCGCTCGGCAAGATCGTGGCGCTTCCCGACCCGGTGGGATCGGTCATCACGGAGGGGGGGATCGCGTACGGGCTTCATGCGGCGAGGGTCCGGGTGCCGCTGGGGGTCATCCTGATGATCTACGAGGCGCGTCCGCACGTGACGGTGAACGCGGGGGCCTTCTGCCTGAAGGCTGGGAACGCCGCGATTCTCCGTGGGGGTTCGGAGGCGAAGCGTTGCAACGCCCTTTTGGGGGAGTTGTGGGCGTCGTCGGTGAGGGAGGCGGAGCTTCCGTCGGAGGCGGTGCAGGTGATCTCGGGTTCGCACGAGGAGATCCACGACCTGCTGTCGTACGACGACCTGATCGACCTCGTGATCCCCCGGGGGGGGAAGGGTCTGATCCGGAAGGTGAGCGAGACGTCGCGGATCCCGGTGGTGAAGCATTTCGAGGGGATCTGCCACGTCTATTTCGACGCGTCCTTGGACCTGGAGTCGGGGCTGGAGGTGGCGCTGGACTCGAAGTGCCTGATGCCGGAGGTCTGCAACGCGATGGAGACGCTGCTGGTCCACAAGGACCGTACGGGGGACCTGCCGCGGATCGTGGGGGCGTTCCGGGAGGCGGGGGTCGCCGTGAAGGGTTGTCCGAGGACGCGGGAGGCGGTCGGAGACGTGGAAGGGGCGACGGAAGAGGATTGGCGCACGGAGTACCTCGACATGATCGTCTCGGTGCGGGTGGTGGACGGTGTGGAGGAAGCGATCGGGCACATCAACGGGTACGGGTCGCACCACACGGACACGATCGTGACGAAGGACGCGGGGGCGGCGGAGCGGTTCACGGAGCGCGTGGATTCCGGGGTGGTGCTGGTGAACGCCTCCACCATGTTCTGCGACGGGGAGTCGCTGGGGATGGGGGCGGAGATCGGCATCTCCACGGACAAGATCCACGCGCGGGGTCCGATGGGTCTTGAGGAGCTCACGAGTTACAAGTTCGTCATCCGGGGCGCGGGGACGATCATGGGCCCTCCCCGGCTGAAGAAAGGGGTTTGACGGCGCATGGATGAGAGCCGGCAGAGAATCTACGATCGTTTCGTCGAGGGATTCCGTCAGGCCGTGGGGCCGGGGGAACCCGAGCGGCGGGTGGGCGCGGAGCTCAAGCTCCCGCTGGTTCGACACGACGGCTCGGCGGTGAGCCTGGAGACGCTTTCGAGGCTCTGGGACCACCTGGCGGAGCGCGGGTGGACGCCCGTTGCGGACAAGATGAGCGGGAAGGTGGTGGGGGCCCGCCTCACCGGCGAGCGGAACGACCACGTGGCGTCCTGCGAGACGGGATACGCCAAGACGGAGTTCTCGCTGGCGCACGTGGCGGATCTCGAGACGCTGGAGAGGTCGCTGAAGGCGCTCCGGGAGGTCCTCAGGCCCTTTGCGGAGCGGGAGGAGGCGCATTTCCTGGGCTACGGGATCCACCCCGTCAGTCCTCCCGGCGAGACGCTGCTGATGAAGAAGGAGCGCACGAGCTTCTGGGACCGCGTCTTTCCCTCCAACCGGGTCATTCCGGCGGAGGAGGGCGACGACATGCACCTGTTCACGGTGAACGCCGCGAGCCACGTCCACGTCAGCGTTTCGCAGAAGGAAGCGGTCCGGGCGGTGAACGTTCTCAACGGGTTCTCCGGGGCCCAGCTGGCGCTGATGGGGCACTCCAGCGTCTGGCGGGGCGCGGTGGACGAGACCTACAAGGATGTGGCCGAGATGTTCTGGGACTGGTGGGAACCGGTGAAGGGCCGGGTGGGGGTGCCGCACCGGTCCTTCCGCGACATGGCCGACTACATCCATACGGTGGCGGATTTCCCCCTGGTCTACGTGAAGCGCGATTGCGGGCCCGTCATCTTCAAGGACAAGCCCTCCTTCGCGCATTATTTCGGTTGCGCGTCCGCGACCGGGCAGGATCTCTCCGGATCGGACCTCGAGATCACGCCGTCGCCGGAGGATCTCGACGTGCACAACTCCTGCTACTGGTACAACGCCCGGATCTCCCGGTACTACACGGTGGAGAACCGGGTGTACGACCAGCAACCGCCCGCGGACCTCGTCACGCCTTCCGCGTTGACCCTGGGCCTGATCTGCGCGGCGGAGGAGGCCTGGGAGGAAGTATCCGCCGTCTCCTGGGATACGCTCCGCGCGTCCCGCGAGGAGGGATGCCGGGCGGGCCTCGGGGGTTCGGTGGGGGATCTTTCACTCCGGGACTGGGCGGGCCGGATGCTGGATCTCGCCTCGAAGGGGTTGAAGATCCGTGGGCGTGGGGAGGAGCGTTACCTGGAAACCCTGTACGAACGCGTGAAGGCGGGACGGAACCCGGCGGACGAGGCGGAAGCGCTTTTCCGCCGGGGGGGCATCTCCGCTTTGCTCGAAGCCAGGAGGATCTAGATGACGCGACCGGGACCCAGGCCGGATCTTCCGGATTTCCTTCGGCTGGAAGAGGGAAGGCGGAAATCGCCCGTGCGGTTTTTGCGGCCGGACACGGAGTCGTACGATCCCGGGGATCCGGCGTGGCGGGATGCGTTCAACCGCGCCGTGAAGGAAGCGCTTCTGGAGACGGAGGGGTTCGCGCCGAAGGGCCCGGTGCTGATGAAGGTGCACATCGGCGAGCCGAAGTGCGACACGGCGATCAAGCCCGAGGGGACGACGGGGGTCCTGGACGCGTTGTCGGCGCGGGGCGTCGAGGACGTCTTCTTCGGGGACACGACGGTTCTCTACTCGGGGCCCCGGGGGGGCCGCAACAACGGGCCGGGGGCGGAGCGGTACCTGGCGCTGGCCGCGGAGCGGGGGTGGACGGAACGGGCCCCGTTCGTGGTGCTGGACCGTCCGGCCACGTCGGTGAAGGGGCTGGTCGTCTTCTGGGACGAGGAGAAGGTCGTCGAGCGGGAGGTGGGGTCCCGGTACAAGCAGTTCTCGCGCTCGGGGGGATTCGACGCGGCGGGGACCGTGGTCAACAACGTCCACTTGACGCTCCACACGCTGGCCCACTTCGCGCTTTGCATCAAGGGGCTGACGATGGGGCTTGCGGGGCGGACGGGCAAGCTGGCCATGCACCAGTGCCTTCATCCCTCCATCGACCTGGATCTCTGCGAGGCGTGCGGGGCGTGCGTCGCCTGCTGCCCGGAGGGGGCGCTGTCGGAGGGCCCGTCGGGCGGGCCGGACCTCGACAAGTCGTTGTGCGTCGGTTGCGGGGAATGCATGGCGGCGTGTCCGGAGGAGGCCATCCGCATGGCGGGGGACGAGGTGGCGGACTGGGAGAAGGGCATGGACAGTCTTCCCCGGCGGATGGCCGACTACCTGATGGGGCTGATGGACGGGCGGTGGGAGGAGGTGATCAACGTCGCGCACCTCTACGACGTGACGCCGCTTTGCGACTGCGTGAACGTGCGCATGAAACCCATCTGCCGTCCCCTCGGAATGCTGGTGGGACGGAACCCCTTCGCGGTGGATCTCGCGGCGCGTCGTCTTCTGGACGCGCAGCTGATCGAGGAGGGGTGCAAGGACGGCCTGCGCGGGCTCTGCCCGCTGGACAACGGCGACACGATGTACCCCTACGCGTCGGAGACGTTCGGGGTGGTCGTGGAGCCGGACCTGATCACGACGGACGTGAGCATCGTATGACGACGGCCGAGAAAACGCTGGCGATCCGGATGGACCGGACCGAGGCCTTGCGCGCGCTCGAGGGGCCGCGGGGGAGGCGGTCGTCCCGGCTGGAAGCGGCGCTGGACCGGGGTCTGGAAGCCCTTGGGGGAGCGATGCGGCCGCGCTCGGCATGCCGGCGCGTGCCGTTGCGGCACGGATCGGTTCGGGTTTTTCTGGAGGGCGGGGGGCCGATCGAGAGCCGGGTGCTGGGGCGGGTCCTGTCGCCGTGCCGTGAGGCGGAGGTGTTCGTGGTCACGCTGGGTCCCGCGGTGGACGCGCTGATCGACCGGGTGGGGAAGGCGTCGGTTCACGACGGGTACGTGCTGGACGTTCTGGCCTCGCAGGCGGCTTCGCGGGCGGCCGACGCCTTCCGAAGGGAGGTCGAGGCTTCGCTTCCGCCGTGGGCGGGTTTGACGGAGCGGTACAGTCCCGGCAACTGCGACTGGCCGGTGACGGGGCAGCGGATGGTTTTCGGTCTTCTGGACGGGGAGGAGGCGGGCGTGACGCTCAGCGCGCACTGCCTGATGAGGCCCCGGAAGAGCGTATCCGGCGTCATCGGCGTCGGGCCGAAGGATCGCGTGGAACGGAGCGGCGACGCATGTCGTCTTTGTTCCCGCAAGGATTGCGACTACAGGAGGAGACGATGAGGGACAAGGCGGATCGGGCATCGGACGGGCCGACATTTCCGGGGGGGCTGGAGGGAGGGACGTTCCGTCCCCTGACGGAGGCGGACGTGAAGCGGATCCACGAGGCGACGGTGGAGGTTCTCTCGGAGGTGGGATTCGAGGTCCACAGCCAGCAGGCGCTGGATCTCTTCAAGCAGACGGACATCCGTTACGACGAGTCGAAGGGTGTGGCGAGGGTGCCGGAGAAGACGTTGATGGAGCTGGTGGGTCGCGCGCCGAAGGAAGTCGTGCTGTACGGACGGGAGGAGCGCCACGACCTTCATCTGGGCGGGAAGCGTGTCTATTTCGGGCCGGGGGGCACGGCGCTGAACATGCTGGATATCCAGACGGGGACGTGCCGCCGGGCGCAGCTGAAGGATCTGATCGACGTGATCCGTCTGGTGGACAAGCTGGACCACGTCCATTTCATGCTTCTGCCCACGTACCCGAACGAGCTGCCGCAGGAGCGGGTGGACGTGAACCGTTTCTTCGCGGGGCTGATGTACACGACCAAGCACGTGATGGGCGGCGTGTACACCTCGGAGGGGATCGACCGGGTGATCGCGATGGCGGAGCAGGTGGCGGGGTCGCCGGAGGCGCTCCGGGAGCGGCCGTTCATCTCGATGATCACGTGCGGGATCAGCCCGTTGCGTCTGGACGGGAAGTACGGTGATTTCATGATCCAGGTGGCGCGTGCGGGGATTCCGGTGTCGGTGCCGTCCGAGCCGATGTGCGGGGCGACGTCACCGGTGACGCTGGCGGGCAACCTGCTCATCCAGAACTGCGACACGCTCATCAACGTATTGACGGCGCAGCTGGCCAGGCCCGGGGCGCCGCTGTTGTGCGGGTCGGTGGCCACGTCCACGGACCTCAGGGACCTGAAGTATCTGGGCGGGTCGGTGGAGTCGGGGCTCATCAACGCCGGAGCGGCGCAGATGGCCCAGTTCTACGGTCTGCCGTACTACGCGACGGCGGGGATCTCGGATTCCAAGACGATCGACGTGCAGTGCGGGTACGAGGCGGCGATCAACAACCTGATGGTGGGCCTGGCGGGGGCGAACTTCATCCACGACGCCGCGGGGCTGATGGAGTTCGCGATGACGGTGTGCCTGGAGAAGTACGTGACGGACAACGAGATCCTCGGGATGGCCATGCGGGCGATCAAGGGGATCGAGGTGAACGACGAGTCGCTGGCGATGAAGACGATCCGCAAGGTCGGCCCGGCGGGCAACTTCGTCGGCGCCCGCCACACCCGTCGCTACATGCGCACCGAGCACTACGTCCCGACGCTGAGCGACCGCGATTCGCGGAACGACTGGGAGAAGAAGGGCTCGATCGACGCGTTGCAGCGCGCGAGCGGCATCGTGCAGGAGATTCTCGGTGCGGAGGCGTCGCCGATCCTGGAGGCGGGGATGCGTTCCCGTCTGCTCGAGGCGTTCCCGGAGATCGCGAAGGAGCACTACCAGTAGGGATGGGGGAGAGGGGCGTTCCGGAATTCAGGGGTTGGAGATTTCCGACCCTCCAACGTGCCCGTTTCTTTGATCGGAAGAGGAGGTACCCCTTGATCGTCATCGGAGAGAAGGTCAACGCCACGCGCAAGGCGGTGAAGAAGGCCATCCTGGATCACGACCCGGCGCCGCTTGGGAAGATGATCCGGGAGCAGGACGAGGCCGGCGCCGACTACATCGATCTCAACGCGGGGACGGGTTCGGGCTCCAAGGACCAGGAGGTCGAGGACATGAAGTGGCTGATCGACCTGGCCCTGGAGAACACGGAGAAGGAACTCTGCATCGACAGCGCCGATCCGGCGGTGCTCGCGTCCGCCGGGGCGCACCTCGGAAAGAGGCGCGGGTGGATGCTCAACTCGGTGAAGGGGGAAGAAGCGTCGATGAAGGAGATCCTCCCGCTGGCCGCGGAGCACGGCGTTCCCTTCGTCGCGCTGGCCATGGACGAGGACGGGATTCCGAAGGACGCCGAGGGGCGGCTGAAGGTGTGCGGCCGGATCTTCGAGGAGGCGAAAGCGCTTTCCATCGAGCCCGGCAACCTGTTCTTCGATCCGCTGGTGATTCCCGTGGTGACCGACACGAACCAGGCCCGGGTGACCCTGGAGGCCGTCCGGGACATTCCGAAGCGTTTCGAGGGAGCGAAGACGGTTCTGGGGCTTTCCAACATCTCCCACGGTCTCCCGAAACGCGCGCTGGTCAACCGCGCCTTCCTGACCATGGCGGTCATGAACGGCCTGGATGCCGCGATCGTGGATCCCACATTTCGCGGATTGATGAGCGCCCTGTTTGCTTCCGAGCTTCTGGCGGGACGGGACCGGCGCTGCAGGAAATACACGCGGGCGTTCCGCAAGGGGCTGCTGGACTGAACGATGTCATACGAATGGGAGGGAACGATCATGACGGAGAATGGATACCGGCCGGGAACCATCGTCAACCCGCAGAAGCGGATTTCCGACGAGCAGGTCAAGATTCTTCACAAGGCCTCCATGGAAATCCTCGACGATCCCGGCATCGTCTGCTTCAACGAGGAAGCCGCTGACTACCTGGACAAGGCCGGCTGCAAGGTGAAGAAGGACGAGAACTGGCCCCAGAAGGCGTGGCAGGTTCGCATCCCCGAGAACACGGTCATGGGGGCCGTGGAGAGCGCGCCGGAGACCGTCGTGCTGGGCGCCCGCGATCCCGGGAACCGCCTGCATCTCGACACGGACGTGCCGCGGCTCTACTTCGGGACCGGATCCGAGACGAACATCTACCTCAAGACGCGAATCGCCGAGTTCCAGCAGGTCGACGACCCGAACCACAAGATCCGCTATCCCGTCTTCTCGGAGGACCGGGGCACCGTCACGCACCTGTGCGAATCGGCCAAGCTCTGCAACGCGCTGGAGAACGTCGACTTCTACATCCGGAACGTCAACCTGCAGGACCCGGACATCACGGAAGACAACAAGGACGTGAACGTCTTCCTCGCCTCGCTGATGTACATGACCAAGCACGTCCAGGCGGGCATCACGAATCTCGACCGCCTCGACGACGTCTTGAAGATGGCGGCGCTCATCGCCGGCGGCGAGGACAAGCTCAAGGAGAACCCCATCGTCTCCTTCATCACGTGCCTGGTGAAGAGTCCCCTGCAGATGGTCGAGGACACCACGCAGAAGCTCATCGGCGTCGCGCGCCGCGGCTTCCCCGTCGTGGTCTCCTCGTCCCCCCAGGGCGGGTCCACGGCCCCGATCCTCGAGGAGGGGATGGTGTCCATGATCAACGCCGAGATCCTGGCGGGCATCACCCTCGCCCAGGTCGTGAACCCCGGCACGCCCGTCTTGTACGGCGCGGTGCCGGTGCGGGCGAGGCTGGACACGCTGCACGACCTCTACGGGGCGCCCGAGTTCGTCCACTACAACGTGGACTGCGTGCAGATGGCCCGGAGCTACCGCATTCCGGTCTACTCCACCGCCGGCGTCGGGGACACCAAGGTCCCCGGCATGCAGGCGATGGTCGAGAAGATCCTGCCCTACCTGGGGGTCGCCTCCTCCGGCGCCCAGTACATCCATTACGCGCTGGGGCTGATGGACAAGACCAACGTCTTCTGCCCCCTCCAGGCCGTCCTGGATGACGCCAGCATCGGCCTCGTGCGCGACATTCTCCGCCGGCCGCTGTTCGGCAAGGAAAACGCGGAAAAAACGGTGAAGGAGGTGAGGAAGGTGATGGCCTCCTCCACCCGGCTGTTCGCCCGCTACATCCGCAAACCTCTGCGCGAGGGACTGGTCACCAAGCCCTACGCGTTCGAGTCCACCGAGGACAAGGACGAGGTGATGGTGAAGGCCGCCGAACGGCTCGACGAGATCCTGTCCGGACCCGACGACCGTCTGGACGAAGGCATGCTCGAGAGGATCTACAAGGAGGTGCCCGGACCCGTGGCGCGGGAGAGGTTCCTGCTGTGAGGGGACCGCGGCGCACCCGGACCCCCGCGGGGCAGGCGCCCGGCGGGAGGGAAAAGGCTATGTCATGGCGTTTTGATAAGGAGGAAAGAATGGACGAGATGCTGGAAACGATCAAGATGAACGTCCTGCAGGGGCGCGTGGACGCCGAGGACGAGGGGCTCGAGGGCGACATGGAGGGAAAACCCGGCGTCCTGGAACTGGTGAAGGAAGCCGTCGAAAAGGGCCTCTCGCCCAAGAACATCCTGCTCGACGGCCTGACCGCGGGCATGGAGGAGGTGGGCAGGAAGTACGAGGCGGGCGAGTACCTCATTCCCGACATGCTGGCCGCGGCGGAGGCCGTGGGGGGGGGCATGGACATCCTGGAGCCCCACCTCAAGGGCGACGAGACGACCTCGAAGGGACGTTTCCTCATCGCCACGGTCGAGGGGGACCTCCACGACATCGGCAAGAACATCGTGGCCACCATGCTCCGGGGCTCAGGGTTCGAGGTCAAGGACCTCGGCGCCGGCGTCGCCTCGGACAAGATCATCGGCGAGGCCAAGGAGTTCAACCCGAAGTTCGTGGGGCTCTCGGCGCTTCTGACCACGACGATGCCCCACATGAAGGAAACCATCGACAAGCTGAAGGAGATCGGCATGCGCGACAAGGTGAAAGTCCTGATCGGCGGCGCGCCGACCTCCGAGGAATTCGCCGCCAGCATCGGCGCCGACCACCACTGCCGGGACGCGTTCGACGCCCTGGACAAGCTGAAAACCGCCTGAGACGGGCGAAACATCCGATCTTTTTGAGGGCACGACCATGAGCGAAACGGAAACCAAGAACGGCGAAGACCAGATGGAGGCCTATTCCGAGGCGGTCGGCAGCGGCCGGTACGTCCGGCAATCGGGCATCCACGGGAAGTACGACAACGTCCGCATCTACTGGGAGGACGAGGGCACCCGCATCTTCCTGTGCCCCTACATCGAGGACCTGGTCAAGCGGCGCGTCGAGGAACTGAAGCGCGTGCGCATCCTCGACATCGGCTGCGGAAGCGGCGACGGCTTCGAGATGCTCATGCGCATCAGCCGCGAGAACCCCAGCATCATCGAGGACCGGGTCCGCGCCATCCAGCCCGACTACCTCGGGCACTACGTGGGCGTGGACCTCAACGAGGATCTCCTCGTCCAGGCCCGGGAACGATGGGGCTTCGAGCCCAAGGCGGAATTCCGCCAGTGCGACCTCACCCAGTCCTTTCCCGCCGACGACGGGGAACCCGCCTTCGACATCTACTTCACCTCCTTCGGCACCCTCTCCCACTTCGACGAGGACACCACCGTCCAGGTCCTCTCCGAGGCGGTGAAGCACGCCGACGACGGCTCGCTCCTCATCGGCGACTGGCTCGGGCGCTACGCCTACGAGTGGCAGGACCTCTGGGACGACGACACGTCCAAGGAACAGTGGATGGAGTACGTCATCTCCTACGTCTACCCCGAAGGCGAACGCCCGCCCCGCGAGGATCTGGCGATGATCAATCTCCGCCTCATGACCCCCGGCGAGGTCGGACGCATCATGGAGCGCGTCGAATCGGAGACGGGCGCCCGCCTCAAGAAGAAGGAGATCTTCGACCGCTCCGTCTTCGTCGGACGGCACATCGACACCGGCGACTACAACCGCTTCGCCCGGCCCATCCGCCGCGCCGTCAACAGCCTCCACGAGGACAACCGGCGGACCCGGCTCGACGACCTTCTCTTCGACTACGAACCCAAGCCCGGCTTCGACGAGGTCAACCACTACTTCGAGACCCTGCAGACCTCCTGGAACACGCTGGTGCGATACGCCATGGATCTCTGCAACCGGTTCGACCACGAGAAGGGGACCGTCGACAATCCTCCCGAGATCAACACCGCCTATCCCGAACCCCTGAAACGGGCCATGCGGGACATGAAGCGGGTCGTCGAGGGCGCCGGCTGGTTCCGCATGGGCGACCCCCGCGCCAACGTCATCGAGCCCCAGCTGGGATACGCGCTCAGGGGCATCGAGTTCCTCATGCAGAAGGGGCTCGGCGGCGCCCACGGCCTCGTGGGGATCTTCGAGGTCAACAAGTGATCGTCTTCGAGGGCGTGTCCAAGACCTTCGCCGGCGGGGTGGAGGCCGTCAAGAACCTGGACCTCGAGGTACGGGAAGGGGAGACCCTCATCCTGCTCGGGACCAGCGGAAGCGGCAAGACCACCTCCATGAAGATGGTCAACCGCCTCATCGAGATCACCGCGGGCCGGATCCTCCTCGAAGGGGAAGACGTCCGCGAGAAGGACGTCATCGAACTCCGCCGCCGGATCGGCTACGCCATCCAGCACATCGGCCTCTTCCCCCACATGACCGTGGGGGGAAACGTCGGCGTCGTGCCCCGTCTGCTCGGATGGGACCGGGAACGGATCCGCCGGCGCACGGACCGCCTCCTCGACATGATGGGCCTTCCTCCCGACGACTTCCGCGACCGCTACCCCAACCAGCTCAGCGGCGGCCAGCGGCAGCGCGTCGGCGTGGCCCGCGCGCTGGGCGCCGACCCCCCCATCGTCCTCATGGACGAGCCCTTCGGCGCCCTCGACCCCATCACACGGTCCCAGCTCCAGGACGAGTTCCTCGAACTCGAATCGGAGATCCGGAAGACCATCCTCTTCGTCACGCACGACGTCTTCGAGGCCGTCAAGATGGGCGACCGCATCGCCCTTCTGGACGAGGGCGTCCTGCAGCAGCTCGCCGAACCCGCCGAACTCGTCGAACATCCCGCCAACGAGTTCGTCGACCAGTTCCTCGGACAGCAGCGCTTCCAGCTGGCCCTGCTCACCCGCTCGGTGAAGGAAAGCATGGAGCGGCGGGAGGCGGGCGGCGAGGCCCCCGAGCCCCCGCCCGACGTCCGCCTCAGGGCGCGCGGCTCGCTCGTCGAGGCCCTCGACGTCTTCAAGCGCACGGGCGAGACCCGCCTGCCCGTCTACGAGGGCGAACGCTACGCCGGAACCCTCCAGAAACAGAGACTCCTGGACATCATCTCCGGGGTGCTCGGAGAGACCAGCGAACAGGAAGAGGCGTCATGAACGTGAAGCGGGCCGTTCTCGCAGGCGTCATCGTTGCGGCCGTCGCCCTGATCGTCTTCGCCACGTACCGGCCGCGTGTCTCCCTCCAGCCCGCCTTCTCCGGAGGCTTTCTCGAAGGGCCTCGCGGCCTGGAGGACCTGCAAGACGCCTACGGGTTCTCCTTCGCGACCGATCCCCTCGAACCGCCCCCCGACGACCTCATCGCGGCCATCGGGGAAGAACGTGTCGACGTCGCCGATGCGCACACTCTCGACCCCGGCATCGAGAAACACGACCTCATCGTCCTCCAGGACAACAAGCGCTTCTTCCTCCCCAATCAGGCGGCGCTTCTGGTCCGATCCGGCGTTCTTGAAAAGCACGACGGACTGAAGGACGTCCTCGACGACCTCGCAGGCCGCATGTCGAACGAGCTCGTCCGGAACCTGCTCCTCACGGCCGAGGGCGAAACGGACCTCCAAACGGTGCTGGGGGACCTCGGGGCCTTGCATCGATTCATCGAGGAGAGGCAGGGGCCCGCCACCGGGAACGAGGAACGCATCGCCGTCGTCGTGCCCGACGACCCCGGCCTCCGCGTCGCTTCCGAGGCGGCGGCTCTTGTGATCGAGGCGCAGACGGGGCTCGTCGTGGACCGGAAGGAAGGCGGGACCTCGCTCAAGGACGGCGTCTCCGCTCTCGTCGAAGGAGACGCGGACCTCCGGCCGGTCTACATCCAGGCTGCGCTGGACGAGGTGTTCAACCGGGACGCCGTCCAGGGCAAACGGAAGGCGCACGGTACGGCGAAGGATCGGTTCCGGAAGGAAAAGGATCTCGTGCTGCTCGACCCGCTGGGCTTCGAGGCGGCGCCCGCGGTGGTGATGCGGCGGGAGACGTCGGAGGCGGAGGCGATCTCCACCCTGTCCGACCTCTCCAACGCCCAGCGCAAGCGCCTGGTGGCCTTTGTCGAGGAGCACGGCGGGGACATTCTCTCGCTGACGCTGGAGCACCTCGCCCTGACGGGGATCGCGCTGGCCATCGCGCTGGCGGTGTCCCTTCCGGTGGGCATCTGGCTGGCCAAGACGCGGTTCGAGGGGGCGGCCTTCGGGGTGATGAGCGTGGCGGGCATGATCCAGACCATTCCGAGCCTGGCGCTGGTGGCGCTGGTGGCGCTCCTGTTCGGGCTGATCATGCTGCCCACGGTGGGCAAGGTGCCCGGCGTCACGGCGCTGGTGCTCTACGCGCTGCTGCCGATCCTCAGGAACACGTACACCAGCATCCGGCAGGTGGACGCCTCGGTGATCGAGGTGGCCCGGGGCATGGGCATGACCTCGCGCCAGATCCTCTTCAAGGTGGAGCTGCCGCTGTCGATCCCGGTGATCATGGCGGGGGTGAGGATCGCGACGGTGTGGATCTTGCCTGCCACACCATTGCGGACCAGTTCGCAGCCGTGGCGGTGGCCGGCCATCGAGCGCCGCTGGGTCCCAGTCTGGAGCACCCGGCCGTATTTGCGG
>CAZDSO010000019.1:0-38864 GCA_964508045.1 uncultured Planctomycetia bacterium
TGTGTTCAAGAACTTGCGTCACTTGCATGAAAAAATGTTCTCGCGAAAACAACATTTCAGGGCATAGGGGTACAACTTACTTGCACCACGAAAGCCTCGAAGCGCTCGGGGCTGGTTTTTTTCGAAGCGCGGCGTATAATGGGGACATGGCGAGGCAGAGGGAGGACTCCACGCGGGTCCCCGGGAAGCAGGACGGCCCTGTTGACGCGGAATGCCATCCGTTTGCCTTCATCATGGGGGTGACGAAGCCCCATGGGTTTGCCCAGAAGCCTGACGTCCTTCTTCGATCTCCTCCCCCACCCCTGCATGGTCGTCGACCTCCAACACCATGTCTTGTGGGCCAACGGCCGCGCCCGGCAAACGTTTTCCGCGGAAGAACCCTGCGAGGGCCGGACATGCTTCGACATGATCTTCGGCCTGGACGAGCCTTGCGCCGCCTGCCCCCTGGCCGAAGTCGTCACCCACGGGAAATCCCTGTTCCGGTCCCCTGAGCCGTCGGAGGGCGAAACGGCTTTCTACCGCGCCTACGTCCCCCTTGAGGACGAGGGCGAGGGCGCGCGGGTGCTCTGTCTCTACCGCGGCCGGTCCGCCTCTTCCGAGATAGAGGACGCCCTCCGGCATTCCGAGCAGCGCTACCGCAGCCTGGTGGAACACTCCCCGCTGTGGATCCTGGAAACGGACATGGAGGGGAAGATCCGTTACCTCAATCCCTGGGCGATCCGGGAATCCGGATACGGGGCCGACGAGCTGCTGGGGCGCAGCATCCTGGAGTTCATTCCCGAAGAGGAACGACAGGAAGCCCGGGAGATGCTCGTTCGGGGGCTTTCGGGAAGCCACGAGCCGATCAAGACCCGCCTGCGGATGAAGGACGGGACCGTCAAGACCTTCCTCAACAATTCCTCCCTGGTCGGCGTGGAGAGCGGGACCCCCGGCATGATCGTCTCGGCGGTGGACATCTCGCCTTTGATGAAAGCCGAACGCGCCCTGAAGCAGCAGATGAACATCGAGGGGACGGCCCTGAAGATCACGAACCTTCTGGGCCGGTCCACCGCGTACGAAGAGCCCCTCCAGGCCGCGCTCGAGATCCTGGGCCGGACCGCCGGCGTTTCCCGCGCCTACGTCTTCCTCATGAAGGGGGAAGGCCAGCGGATCGAGAAAGCCTTCGAGTGGTGCGAGGAGGGCCAGCCTTCCGCCGTGCCCCTGAACGTGGAGTTCCCGGTGGAGGAGTTTCCGGTCTGGAAGGACGTCCTTCTCTCCGACGAACCCCTGGTCATTCCGGACACGGAAGACATCCCTCCCGGGGAGGAGGTCGCGCGACGGCTCACGCTCGACGACGGGGTGCGCGCGGGGCTCATCGTGCCGATGTTCTCGCTGGGCGAGATCCTGGGGATCCTGGGGCTCGACGACACGCGGGGCCCCCGGGCCTGGACCTCCTCGGAGATCCAGATGCTCCGCCTGGTGGCGGAGGCGATCGCGGCGTTCCTCGTGCGCAAGAAGGGCGAGGAAGAACAGCGGAGGGCCCGGCTGGCGGCGGAGGCGGCGGACCGGGCGAAGAGCGTGTTCCTGGCCAACATGAGCCACGAGATCCGGACGCCTCTGGCCGGGATCATGGGCATGGTCGATCTGGCGATGGACACGGATCTCACGGCCGAGCAGCGGGAGTACATCTCGCTGGCCAAGTCCTCGGCCGAGAGCCTGCTCGGGCTGCTCGGGGGCATTCTGGACCTGGCGAAGATCGAGGCGGGCAAGTTCGATCTGGAAGTCCACCCCTTCGACGTGAGGGCGGTGGTGGAGGACACGCTCGGCCCGGTCAGCCTTCGCGCCCAGGGCAAGGGGCTCGACGTGTCCATGCGCGTGGATCCGCGGATCCCCGCGCGGCTCATGGGGGACGAGCGGAAGCTCCGCCAGGTTCTTGAGAATTTCAATGACAACGCGGTGAAGTTCACCCGGGAAGGGGAGATCGTCACGCGGGTCGATCTGAAGGAGAAGGACGAGACGGGGGTGGAGATCGCCTTTTCCGTGTCGGACACGGGCATCGGCATCGAGGCCTCGTCCCGGGAGAAGATCTTCTCGGCCTTCACCCAGGCCGACGAATCCTCGGCGCGCCGGTTTGGCGGGACGGGGCTGGGGCTCACGATCTGCAGCCAGATCATCGAGATGATGGGCGGCCGGATCGAGGTCGAGGGCCGTCCGGGAGAGGGAAGCACTTTCCGGTTCGACCTCCGCCTGCCCCTCGCGCCTCTGCCGGAGGGGCACCCCCCGGCGCCGGACCTGGCGGGCACGCGAATCCTGGTGGCCGACGACCACGAGAAGAATCTCGCCTTCACGAAAGAGCTGCTGGCGTTCTGGGGAAGCGAGGTGGGTTCCGCCTCGGGGGCGGAGGAGGCGGTGCGCGTCGTCCGGGAGGCGGCCGAACAGGGCCGGCCGTTCGACGCGGCCTTCCTCGACGGGTCCTTTCCCGACGGGGACGGCCTGGACGTGGCGGACGCGCTTCGCCGGGAGAAGGTCGCTCCCCGGCACATGGCCGTGATGGTCACCGGCGCCCAGCGCAAGCGGGACTCCACGCGATGGATGACGTACAGGGGCCTTCTCCGGCTCCTCAAGCCGGTGCGGCCCACCGCCCTGGAGAGGGTCGTGCGCGGGATGTTCGACCAGCGGGTGCCCGAGGGGCGCGGCGGGCGAGGGCGGATCGAAGCGAGGACGAAGAGTCTGAACATCCTGCTGGTCGAGGACAACGAGGTGAACCGCAAGCTGGTGTCGACGCTGTTGAACCGTGTCGGCTGGCGGGTGGACGCCGTCTCCGACGGCCGCCGGGCCATCGAGCGGCCCCTGGATCGATACGATGCGGTGCTGATGGACATCCAGATGCCCGTCATGGACGGGCTCGAAGCGACCCGGCGCATCCGGCGCCGCGAAGGGAACGGGAAAAGCCACGTTCCCATCATCGCCATGACCGCCCACGCCATGAGCAAGGACCGGGAACGATGTCTGGACGCCGGCATGGACGACTACATCTCCAAGCCCCTGCGCGCCGAGGATCTCCTGGCGGTCATCGAGAAGTGGGCGGGCGTCCAGAAAGAGGACGAAGGCCCGCCCCCCATCGACGAGAAGGACGTCCGGGAACGGCTGGACATGGACGTTTCCCTGCTCCTGGACACAGTGAAACTCATCCTCGACGACGCGGACGTCTATCTCGAAAGCCTGCAGGAGGCGCTTGCCGGAAAGGACGCCGCAACACTGGCCTCCACGGCCCATAAATTGAAGGGGGGCGCCGGCAACATCGGGGCCCGGCCGCTGTATTGCGCCGCGCAGAAGATGGAACACAAGGCGCTCGCCGGTGACCTGGACGAGGCGTCCAGGCTCTTGGCAGACGTGGAGCGGGAGCTCGAGCGCCTGGAAGCGTACCATCGACGGCGGAAGGCGGACCCGGAACAACGGGGAAGGTGAAAAGCACGGGAGAAGGCCCCATGGATCTCGGCCTCGCCGGAAAGCGCGCGCTGGTCACCGCCTCCAGCCGGGGGATCGGGCTGGCCGTGGCGAGAACGCTGGCCGCGGAGGGGGCCCGCGTCGTGCTCTCCTCCCGCAACCGCGAGACCCTCGATGCGGCCGCGAAGGACTGCGGCCCGGCGTGCCTGGCCGTGCCGGCCGACCTCACGAGAGCCGAGGACGTCGAGCGTCTGGTCGACGAGGCAACGGAAGGCCTCGGGGGCCTGGACATCCTGGTCTCCAACACGGGCGGGCCGCCGCGCTCCTTCCTGCTGGAGGCGGACGAGGCGGCCTGGAAGCACGCCGTCGATCTCACGCTCATGAGCGCCGTCCGCCTGGCGCGCCGGGCCCTTCCCCGCCTGGCCGAGGGGGGAGGCGCCCTGCTCTTCCTCGCTTCCGTCTCCGTCAAGCAGCCCGTCCCCGGCCTGATCCTCTCCAACGCTCCGCGCGCGGGCCTCTTGGGGCTCAGCCGGACGCTCGCCGACGCCTGGGCGCCGCGGTCCGTTCGGATCAACTGCCTCCTCCCCGGCTTCACCTGGACCGATCGCGTCAAGGCGCTCGCCGGGGACATCGCGCGCGCGGAGGGCGTGCCCGTCGAAAAGGTGCACGGCCGCTGGGAAGCCGACATCCCGCTCGGGCGCCTGGCCTCTCCGGAGGAGATCGCCTCGGTCGCTTCCTTTCTCGTCTCCGACAGGGCCTCCTACATGACGGGATGCGTCGTCCAGGCGGACGGCGGCTACGTGCGCACCGTGCTCTGAGCGGATCGAGGGATTTCAGATTGCCAATGAAGGAATTTCAGATTTTAGATGACCGCCTTGGAGGGCGAGGGTCCTCCCGAGCCAAAACACAGCCGGCTCGCCAGGAGGCTCGCCCTCCAAGATTTTCATGGTTTCTGGGGGAGCCGAAGGTTCATGGCTGACCGGGTTCCAGAGGTCTCCGCGCCTCTGTGCCTCTGTGTCTCTCTTCTGCCCCCCCCGTACAACGCTTTCGACTGAAATCTCCAATCGGAAATCTGGAATCCCAACCCGTTCTCGCGGATTTCCGACCTTCGACGAAGGAGCCGATCGTGAACAAGCCTGGCATCCGCGACCTGGTCGCCCGGCACGCAAAACGGCGCGGGGAGGGGATCAACCTGATCGCCTCCGAGAACCTTCTTCCCCCGGAAGCCGCGGCGGTCCTCGTCTCCGACCTGCAGGGCCGCTACCACTCGGCCTGGTACGGGGGGACGGGCGTCGTCCGCGAGATCATCGCACGCGTCGAGGAACTCGCGTGCGAGGTGTTCGGGGCGAAGCACGCCGTGGTGTCGGCCGTGTCGGGCAACCTGTGCGACGTCGCGACCCTGCTCGCCCTCACGAAGCCCGGCGAGGGCGTCGCCATGCTGCCCTTCACCGCGGGCGGCTACCCTTTGAACGTGGAACTCTTCGGGCGGCGCCGCGTGGACCTTCCGGTCCGGCCGGGGACCTTCGAGCCCGACGCCGGCGCGGGTCCGCCGGAGGAGCCCTTCGCCCTCGTCGTCGGGGGCGCCTCCTTCCTTCCCTTTCCCCACGACCTCGCGGGTCTCACGGCGTGGGGCAGGCCGGTGGTGTACGACGGCTCCCACGTGATGGGCCTTCTCGCCTCGGGCGTGTTCCAGGATCCCCTGCGTGAAGGGGCCTTGGCCCTGATCGGCTCCACGCACAAGAGCCTCTTCGGCCCGCAGGGGGGGATCGTGTTGACCGACGACGACGGGGCCGCGGAGGCCTATCGCGCCGTGTTGGATCTCGATCTCGAGCGCGGGATCGGTCTGGTGGACAACCCTCACCCGGCCAGGATCGCGGCGCTGGGGATCGTTCTGGAGATGCTTCTCGAGGATCGGGGATACGGGGGGCGGGTGGTGCAGAACGCGCAGGCCCTCGCTTCGGCGCTCGCGGCCGAGGGGGTGCCCGTTCGCTTCCCCGACCGCGGGTACACGGCTTCCCACCAGGTCTTCTTGGGCCTTTCCGAGGAGGCCTCGAAGCGATACTGCGCGCTGTGCGAGGCGCGAGGCGTCTTCATCGACATCGGGGGGCGGCTGGGGACGGCGGAGGCGACGAGCCGGGGCCTCGGGCCCGAAGACATGAAGGCGGTCGCGGAAACGATGGCCTCCGCGTACCGCGCGCTGGAGACGGCGTGATTTTGGATTTGCGCAACGCGTAGGGGCGAGGCTGACCCCTTCCCTCGCGTTTTCAGCGAATCTCATACACCACCCGGCTCCGTGGCCATCCAAGATCTTCGAGCCTTCGTGACTTCGTGTTGAGACCTGCGACCGTTTCCTACTCCCGCTCCACCTGCGAGCGCCCGCCCGCGCCGCCGCTGAGCACGAAGGCCATGGCCCCTTCCACGGACATCTTCACCGGTTTCAGCTGGTCGCGGGGAATGTAGAGGGTGTAGCCGCCGACGTTGAAGGCCATGGGGATGTAGACGGCGACGCGGTCGTCCATCTCGAGTCCGGTCTTCTCGCCCGGATTCTCGTTGGTGACGAAGCCCAGGACCCCCATGTCCGCGCCCGGGATCTCGAGATAGACGACGGTGTCGAAGGACTCCTGCCCGCCGAAGAGGAACGCCAGCGTGTCCCGGATGGCCGTGTAGATGCTTTTGACGAGGGGGAGTTTCTCGAAGATCCAGTCGGCCAGGCGCCAGAGTTTGCGGAACAACCACAGCTGCACCAGCCAGCCCGTGATGAAAATGACGGCGAGGACCAGGGGGACGCCCACGCCGGGGAAGCGCCGGTCCACGATCTTCTCGATGAGGTCGTTCACCCCGCTGTCGATCCAGAGGACGCCGTAGACGACGAGGTAGAGGGTGAGGGCGATGGGGACGAGCACGAGAACGCCCTGGAAGAAGTACCGCGCGATCTTCCGCATGGGTGGATATCTCCAAGAGAAACGTTGTTTTGATGAGAACCTTTCCGGTGCTGCGGTGTCTTTTCGAGCCTGATTCATCAGAATGGAAATCATGCAGATCAGGGTCGAAAGACTTGCCTGATCTATCTGTCGATCTTCACAGCACGACGGGGATCTCCGCGCCGCAGGCGGGGCAACGGCCGCCGTCCAGATCCAGGGAGCGGACGCCCATGTAGGAGCGGCGGACGACGGGGTGCCCGCAGGCGTGGCAGCGGGTGTCGATGTCGTGGCCGGGGAGGTTGCCGGCGTAGACGTATCTCAGGCCCGCCTCCTGGCCGATGTCCAGGGCCCGGCGGATGGTCTTCTCGGGGGTGGGCGGCTTGTCCAGGGACTCGTGGTCCGGGTGGAAACGGGAGACGTGCCAGGGGATGTCGGGGGAGAGGGAAGCGAGGAATCCCGCGATGTCCTTCAGTTCCGCCTCGTCATCGTTCTCGTCCGGCACGACGAGCGTGGTCACCTCGAGGTGCATGGGCCCCGAGGCCATGCGCCGGATCGTCTCGAGCACGGGCTCGAGACGGGCCTTGCAGAGCCGGCGGTAGAACGCGTCCCGGAAGGACTTCAGGTCCACGTTGGAGGCGTCGATGATCCCCTCCATGGCCTGGCAGGCCTCTTCCGTCTGGTAGCCGTTGGTGACGAAGACGTTCCGGATGCCCTTCGCCCGGGCCTTGGTTGCGATGTCCAGGGCGTACTCGAAAAAGATGGTGGGCTCGGTGTAGGTGTAGGCGATGCTCGAGCACCGGGCCTCCGCCGCTTGCCTCACGGCCTCGTCGACGGGAAGGGGTTCTCCGGGCAGGACGGGTTCCGACGCGCGGAACTGGGAGATCTGCCAGTTCTGGCAGAACGAGCAGCGGAAGTTGCACCCGGCGGTGGCGACGGAATAGGACAGGCTCCCCGGCAGGAAATGGTAGAGGGGTTTCTTCTCGATGGGATCCACGTGCCGGGCGATCACGTTCCCGTACGCGGCGGTGTAAAGCGTGCCCGCCTGGTTCCACCGCACGCTGCACACGCCGTTTCGGCCTTCAGGAATGCTGCACCGGTGGCTGCACAAGAAGCATTCCGCCTTCGTCCCGTCCCGTTTGTAGAGCCTCGCTTCCTTCATGCGACTTCCTTTCAGCACCCTGTCAGGTTGACCAGGGTCCAGGGATCCGGGACCGGTCCGCCTGGCCTTGGCAGGGTCCTCGAGCGGACCTCTTCGTATTGGATCCCCACCCGATGAAGCTACGCGACGTCGGGGAAAGAGTCCAGGCGGATTCACGCGATTTCACGCGAGCCGATCCGGGCGGGCTATTTTCCGCTGTTTCCGAAGCCGGAGACCACGTAGGTCCCGGACCGCGAGTCCTGGCGGAGCTTGATCAGGCCTTCCTTCTCGGCCTCTTCCAGGAGGTCGGAGAAGGCCCTCCAGCCGTGGTAGGACTCGTTGAAGGAGGGGCGCTTGCGCTTCATGGTGTCCTTCACCATGGAGGAGTAGAGGACCTCCTTGTTCTCCCGCAGAAGGGCCTGGATGGAATCGATGAGGATCTGGAACGCCTCCTGCTTCTTTTTCGAGATGTGGGAGGGAATGGGAGGCGGACGGCCGGAGGGGCGGTCGAGGTCGTCGTAGAAGATGAACTCGTCGCAGTTGGAGATCAGCAGTTCCGAGGCGGAGCCCTTCACGCCCAGGCCGATCACGTGCTTTCCGTTTTCCCGGAGCTTCGAAACCAGCGGGGAGAAGTCGCTGTCCCCCGACATGACGACGAAGGTGTCGACATGCACCTTGGAATAGGAGAGATCCA
This sequence comes from uncultured Planctomycetia bacterium, assembly GCA_964508045.1. GTDB lineage: Bacteria > Planctomycetota > JAKEIC01 > JAKEIC01 > CAZDSO01 > CAZDSO01. The sequence goes on from CAZDSO010000019.1 coordinate 8,180, forward strand.
TGGCGTCCACGCAGAGGCGGATGTCGGCGGAGTTCTTCCCCGTCATGGAGCGTTTCGGGATCTCGATGAGTTCGATGGCCGCCTCGTGCAGAGGCTTCTTGTACTCCGCGAAACGGCTCCAGTCCGCGTACGCCTTCTTGACGATGACGTTGCCCTTCTCCACCAGACGCTCGAGGACCTTGGCGATCTCGAACCGCGGTTTGCCCTTCCCCTTCTGGAACCCCAGCGCGATGTTCTCGAAATCGATGAAAAGGGCGAGTCTCGCTTCCGTTTCCACATGCACCTCCTGATGTCGACGAAGCCCCAGTCTATCGTTTCCCCCCCCGGGAAGCCATAGCGAGCCTTTCGCGAGCGCTTCGCGCTGCAAATAAGTCGTGGTCCTCCCTTCCTTTTCGTACGTAGCTCCCCTTCATGGAAAGACCCCAGGGTGAACCTCGAATTCCAGGTCCTCAGGGGGGTGCACGGGTTTTTTCGGGAAATTTCACCCCCGACCCATGGCAGGAGTGCAAGGGGGCTGCAGCATTTTGCATTGTCTGTAAGCCGTCACCTGTGACCCGTGTTGGCCGTGCTTTGTTGGCACCGGGTTGATGCAACCCACAGCACGGAAAGGAAACCCTTTGGGGGAGGCGAATCCTCCGGCGAAGCCGGAGGTTCGGCGATCCGCGTCCGCGGCATACCCGGGGTCCCGGCGACAGGACTTCGGCGAGGACTTCGGGTGAGCCTCAGTCGCCCCCCTCAGACGAGCCGCTCACCACAACCCTGAGCGAAGTCGAAGGGGCTCGCCCTCCAAGTTTTCGCGGTTTCCGTGAGAGCCGAAGGATCATGGCTGACGCGAATCTGAAATCTCCAATCCCCCATCGACCTTCGGCCCCGAAACCTCTACCATCAAGCGGCGAAACGGGAAACCGGCCGAGCGAAAGGGCCGTGTCGATGCGGATGCCCCTTCTCATCCTGGTCGCGGCGTGCCTCCTGCCCCCGGCGGCGGGATTCGGAGCGCAGGACGGGAAAGACGCCCTCCCCTCCCGGAAGCGGGAAACCCCCGGTCCGCCGCCCTTCCGCTTTCTCACCCATCACCTCTTCTCGGCCGAGATGGGGCTGATGGGAAGCAACCTCCCCGATCACAACGCACGCACCCTCCGCCGCGCCAACCTTCGCCTCCTCGCCTGGGACGACTGGTTCCTGGACACCCTCTACGAGGAGGACCTCCTCTACGGCGACACCCTCGAGCAGGTCAACCACACCTTCGACTACGTCCGCCTGGGGCGTTCCTTCGGCCTCCTCGACGCCTTCCTCTTCTGGAACCACACCTGCAACAACGCCGTGGCGGGCCTGGGCCTGAACGACATGCACTGGAACGACATCGGCCTGGAACTCTCGACGGACGCGCGCCCCGGCGCGGACCGGGAGCCGGGATGGCGGATCCGCGCCCGCTGGGGGGCGGCCTTCATGCTGTCCGCGTGCGACTACCGGTGGATCGCCGAGGCGGAAACGCAGTTCCGGGAAGGCGCGGCGGGCGAGGGCAGCGTGTTCGGACGGATCCGGGTGAAGGTGAGGGCCGACCCGTGCCGCGTGGTCCTCTCCCCCCTCGTGGAGGTGGGGTTCACCCTCCCGCTGAACGCCTTCCTGGTGCTGGAGCCCTTCGCCCGCATGGAGCGCCGCCAGGACGAGAGGGGCTACCGGACGGACCCCGACACCTGGTGGCTCGTGGGGATGCGCCTGGTCCGCCGCACCCCCCGCCGGGCGGAAGGCGCCGACGCCCTGCCGGACGGGTTCCTCCGCCCGTGGCTCGCCGTGAAGATCGGCTACGCCCTGCGCCTTCTCCAGAAGGACCTGGGATACATGAGCCGCTCGGCGTTCCGCCTGAGATCGTCCGACATCGCGCCGGGGTTCCGGGCGGAATTCGACGCCGTCACCGGCATCAACACGCCTCCCGACGACATGTTCCCCAACTACGTGACCTACGCGCTCAGCCCCGCGGCGACGCTGGATCTGGCCTCGCTGACCTGGCGTGTCTTCTACCGGTACCGGGAGCGCAGGGCGGTGGGCCACCACTGGGAAGAGCCCGCCTACAAGTGCCTCCACGCGACGGGGATCCGCGTCGAACCCCGGAGGCCGGATCCCGGCCTCGAGGCCCTGCGGCCGTTTCCCGAGAGGTTCCGGTGGGGATGTTCCGCGACCGCCTACCCCGCGACGCGGGCGTTCCCCTTCCGCGCGTCGGTGGCGGGAAGCGTGCGCGTCTTCCTCTTCGAGCTGCGCAACAGCCCCCTGACCTTCGCGGCGTGGACGCGGCACTTCTTCGGTCCGCACAACCTGTCCGTGACCGGGCTGGCCTGCGAGTTCTCCGTCGCGTGGCCGGGCACGGCGGGGCGTTTCCGCGTCTATCTCCGCCTGGAGCACGCGTACGATCCCTTCCGCTTCGGGCGGGGGGACCACTACTTCCTCGGGTTCGAGTTCGGCTACTAGTAGCGCACCACACCTAAACGTATCGGTTCGGATTGGAGGGCGAGCCTCTCCTCCTTCGATTGCAGGTGGATGCGAGAGCTACGGAGGACCCTGCGTAGCCCTTGCAAGAGCCGATCGGCGTAGTACGGGGCCGGCGAGCCAGGAAACGCGTGGCTCGGGAGGACCCTCGCCCTCCAAAACAGCTTCATGGAACCGATCCGTTGTCGAAGGTCGAAAGTCGAAGGATTATTGCAACTTGGGCTTTGGACTTCTCCTCTCTGTGTCCTCTGTGTCCTCGGCGGTGAGAGTCCTCTCGCTGTGCCTGCGGCTCTTCCGTGTCGGGAATTCTCGCAGCGCCCCTCCTTCCCGCATCGCGGCCCTCACGCCTTGCTGAGGATGCCCACGCGGTCGAAGCCCGGGGTGTGCATGGCGATGATCTTGAGGGTGACGGCGATGGGGACGGCGAGGATCATGCCCACGATGCCCCAGATCCAACCCCAGAAGACCAGGGAGAGCAAGAGGACCAGGGGGGAGATGCTCAAGGATTTCCCCATGAGGCGGGGTTCGATGAGGCTGCCCATGAGGTTCTGGAAGACGACGAGGGTGGCGAGGAGTCCGAGGGCGCGGAAGGGGGTGTCGAACTGGAAGAGGGCGAGCAGGGCCGGCAGGATGCTGGAGATGACCGATCCGATGTTGGGGATGTAGTTGAAGCCGAAGGCGAGGATGCCCCAGAAGAGGGGGAAGTCCACGCCGAAGGCGGTGCAGACCAGGGCGGTGATGCCGCCGGTGATGAGGCTGATGACGGTCTTCCAGAGCATGTAGATCTGCACGTCGTGGCCGATGGCGTGCAGGGTGTCGAAGACGGGGGAGTCCTTTCCGAAGGCCTCCTCGGCCTTCTCGTGGAAGCGGGTGGACTCGAAGAGCATGAAGAGGGTGTAGATGAGGACCAGGATGGCCTGTCCCAGGAAACCCATGAAGGAGGTGACGCCGCCCGTGAGGAAGGAGATGATGGAGCCGCTGTGCTCCTTGACGCGGCGGATGACGCTGGTGATGTCGTCGTCCTCTTCGTCCTCGGCGCCCTCCCGGGTCTCGTTTCCCCGCCCGTTCGCCTCTTCCCCTCCGCCGGCCTCGTCCTCTTCCGCCCGGTCGGGGGGCGGGGCGGCTTCCTCTTCCATGCCGACGAGAATGCGGAGGTGTTTCTCCTCGAGGCCCACCTTCTTGAACGCCCGCTCGGCCTTGCGCAGGAGTTTCTTCGTCCGCTTCTCGTACCGGGGGCCGGCTTCGATGACGGGGCTCAGGTTCAGGTAGAAGACGACGCCGATCCCGAACAGGAGGACCCCGATGGAGGCCATGGCGGTGGGCACGGCGATCCAGATGGGCACGTGGACCTTGCGCATCCACCGGACCAGCGGGGAGAGGACGATCATGGCGAAGAAGGCGATGAGAAAGGGGAGGATGACGTTCTTCGCGTAGATGAGGATGAACCCCAGGCAGAAGAAGGCGATGAACCCCGTGAAGACCGTCCGGGCCTTGTTCAGCGCGGTCTCGGACTTCGGCGGGTTTTCGGGCATGCCCCCCCCTTGTTCCGTGATCCCCATCCCGCGGGCCTCATGGACCCTCGGGGCCGGCCTGGTGGCGCAGGGATTTCAGATCTCGGATCGGAGATTCCAGCGGCGATTCCCCGGCGGCCTCTCCGCGGCGATCCGCGCGCGCCGGGTCACTTCTCCAGCGGGTGTTCCCCGCTCTTTCCGTCCAGCACGCCCTTCACCTTGGACAGGCCGCGGGCCTCGTCGAACGTGATCGCATCGACCTTCTCGAAAGGTCCGAACCACCCGTTCTTCTTGCTGATGACGTAGACGCCTTCCTTGTACTGCACGGCGACGGCCCACTCGTCGACCGGCTCGGACACCGCCGCGCCCATCACGTCGCCGACCAGGGACAGACGGCTCTCGACGCCGTTGTTGTCGATCCGCCGGAGCGTGTTCTTCTCCAGCTGGATCGTCTCGCCGTGGATCGTGAACGAATACGGATAGGATGAGATCGTTTCCATCTTCCTCCTCCTCATTCCACCTCGATCAGCCGTGCCCCGTCATACGGGCAGAAACGCCACTCCGGGTTCACGTACAGACGGTTGCAGGTCCGGCATAAAAACTGTTTCGCCTTCGGATGGACGAATTCCACGCTCTGGGCGTCATGCAGGTCGAGCTCGAATTCCCCGAAACGGACGTTGCCGAAGAGGAAGTACCGCGTGTTCTTCACCACCTGCCCCTCCAGCTCCTTCCCGGCGATCCCGATCACGCGGACCGTGTCCCCCGTGAAGATCATCTTCTTGATCTTGCGCAGCGGCACCGTGATCACGGCCTTGCCCCGGTGCAGCGTGTAGGTGTGCGTGGGAACCTTCGTCAGGGACAGAAGGCCCAGCTGCTCCTTCTGGAAATGGGCGTTCTCCACCTCGTTCTTCTCGCCCTCCGTCTGGACCACGAACGCCTTGATGCCGGAGCCCGTCGGCCCCTCCTCCTTCGCGCCGCGATCCCCCTCCTGGCCCACCGTCGACTCCAGCGCGACGAGCCCGAGAACCACCGCGGCAAGCACGAGAATCCCCATCGCCTTTTTCATGGTCTTTCCCCCACGAGCGAAAAGGAATACGCATTATTGGCCAGACCCGCCCCCCTGTCAAACGGTTGTTTCCCGATCTCCCCCGGCGGCGAATCCCCTCGGACGAAAAAAAAAACGGAAAATTATCTCCGCGGCGCGTTTACACTACCCGAATCCCGTTCCGTTCGGAGAATCGACATGACCCGCATCCTGACCGTCCTCGCCTTCCTCGCCGGCCTGGGCACCGCCGCCGCCGAAGACCCCGCCTTCGTCCGGCCCCCCACACCCGCGAAGATCAGCCTCTCCGTCGCCCAGACCTTCTCCTTCCTCGACGGAGGGTACGCCGACGCCGCCCACTACTACAGCTTCTACTGGGACACCGGACAGACCTGGTCCGCCCGCGCTTCCATGGACCTGCTCCCCGTGCTCCGCGCTGGCCTCTCCCTCGGCGTCCGGGAGTTCGAGGACCGCGGCTTCGGCATCGACGACCTCCACACCGGTCACGCCCGCCTCCTCGCCGGCCTGAGGCTCCCCCTCACCCTTCCCGCCCGGTTCCTCGACCAGCCCGACGCCCTCGCTTCCGTCCGGGGACCCGTCGCCTTCCTCCATCTCGAAGCGGGACTGGGCGTCATCGATCCCACCTCCGACGCCTTCGGCGGCTTCTTCGACCGCACGTTCACCTACTCCACGGCCCTCGTCCTCGGCCTCGAGTACCGCCTGGAACAGATGGGGCTCTTCGTCTCCTTCGGCGCCGAGATGCTCGGCCCACCGAAATCCTCCGCCGGCTTCAGCGCCGAACCCGATCTCCTGCTCACCTTTCCCCTGACCCTCGGCGTGTCGTTGTACCTGCCCTGACGGGAGCGGATCGAAATGAAACACGAATCCCTCGACGTCCGGAAAAAAAGACGCGTGCTTCCCGCCCTCCTCCCCCTCCTCTCCTGCGCGCTCTCCGCCTGCGCCACCGCCCCCCTCCTCCCCTACGACACCCTCGCCTTCAGCCACCCCACCGTCGCGTCCCGTGAAGACGTCCCGGACCGGCACGCCCCCGAGAGGCTCGGAAAGGCCCTCGCCCGGAAAACGCGACGGCATACCCGGTTCCGCGTCGCTTCCGCGCCGGGAGACCTGTCTCCCCGAACCGCCCTCGTCCATCTCGACATCCGGCGCTGTCTCGAACCCACACCCGGGGCGCACGGCGCCGCACGCCTCGATTGCGCGTTCACCGACGTGCGCGGGACGCCCCTCTTCGCCTCCACCCTCTTCACCCTCGCGGCCCCCCTCCGCGATCCCGGCGAGAAGAACGCCCTCTCCCGCGCCGTGGCTTCCGATTTCGTCCGCCTTCTGCAACGCATGGGCGGCCGGCGCTTGTGCGGCGGCCCCCCCGGCGAGACGGAAGCGGAGGCGGCGTCCCCCTTCCTCCGGCTACCCCGCCCCCCCCGCCTCCGTTCCCGGCCCTCACCCCCCGGACGCTTCCTCCTCCGCGCCGCCTTCGGACTCGTTCCCCTCGCGGACACGCCCTCCGGAAAAGGACGCGGAGCCCCGGACTATGACGAGGCCTTCTCTCCCGGAACGCTCGGCGATCTCACCGCCGGCTACGCCGTCTGTCCCGGCCTGGAGGTCTCCCTGGGCGCGGGCCGGCTCGCCTTTCCCGGCAAAACATACGAGGCCGACGGCCTGGAAGTGGCGTTCGATCCCTTCGTCTTCAACCGCGTTTTCGGGGAAACGCGCCTCTCCCTCCCCCTCGTCGGCGGACGGCCGGAGCGCTGGTGGAGCGCATGGGACCCCTTCCCCGACACGCGGGGGGCGCAGCTCGTGGCGGCGCTTAGGGCCGGGACGGCCGTCCACGCCGCGCTGGACGTGCGCGTGATCCGCGACGACACCGGCGAGGCCCCCGCGCTTGGGCCGGGGGAGGAAATCCCCTATTATCGGAGAGGCGCCCTGTTCTTCGGGGAAGCCCTTCTGGGAGCGCGGATCAGGATGGGCGACGGGAGGCGATTCGCCCTCTCCGCCTCCCTGTTCGCCGGCTTCTTCTGGGCCACCCCCCCCGTCTCGAAGGGCGTCGGATCGGAAGCCGGTCCCCTCCAGGGCACGCCGGTGGTCATGGAAATCGCCCTGGGCTTTTGAAACGGAAGCAAGCATGGGATACGGGAGGCCAATGGACGGCGCGATGGAAGGCCCCGGCGCCCGGTGGTCCGCGTCCCGGCTCCGCGTCCCCCTCTTCCCCCCGCGCGTTGCCGTTTTCCTCGCCGCGCTCGTCGCCAACCTCGCCTGCTTCGAGACCCCCGCCTTCGAGCGCGCGCCCGAGCTCCGCCCCAGCTCCGCCCCCCTCCCCCGCATCGATTCGATCGCTCCGCCCTCCGCCGATCCCGCGGGAAGCGAGACGATCCGGATCGGCGGATCGAACTTCCGCCAGGGCGCGCGCGTGTGGATCGGCGGTGCGCCGGCGAACGTGCTCTCCGTCGCCGAGGACGAAATCCGGGCCGTCTCGCCCGGAGGCCTTCCCGGTTCCGCGCTCGTGGTGGTGGCGAATGCGGACAGCACGTACGAACGCCTCGAGGAAGGCCTCACCTTCGCAGGCACCGCGACCGCCCCCCGGATCGACGGCACGTGCCTCGCCGCAGGGCCGTCCGCGGGGGGCGGGCGCTTCCAGGTGAGGGGCGCGAACTTCCTGGCGGGGGCGGAGGTCCTGGTCGGCGGGGTCCCGGCTTCCGAGGTCGCCGTCCTCCACGGCGCCTTGATCGAGGCGACGGCCCCCCCGGGCCCGGTCGGCACCGCGAGCGTCTCGGTGAGGCATCCGGGAGGAGCGACGGCGTCGCTTCCGGAGGGGTTCCGGTACGTGGACCTCTCGGGCGACCGGACGCTGGTCCAGGGGCGGGCGGAATACGAGAAGCGCCAGGTCCTCCCCGAGGGGCTCACGGGAAGCGCCGCCCCCGCCCCCATTCCCTACGCCAGCATGGCAGTCTACGTGGACACGGAGCCGGTCGGGATCTTCCCCTCCGAGACGGACCGCTGGGGCTACTTCTGCGTCGTGGTCGAGGACGGCCCGTCGGCGCGGGTGAGGGTGACGGCGTCGGCACGGGTCCCCCCGGCGTTGCAGTCGGTGGTGGTGATGGACAACGCGACGGACCGCGTCCTCTACTGCCTCGAGTCGGACGGCTTCTCCCTCTCCCCGGGAGAGACCGTGCGCCGCGATCTCCTGGCGCTCTGCGAGGGGCCGGCGAGGGTCGCCGGCGCCTTCAACATCCTGTCGGTGTGCGCCCGTTGCGCCTCGACCGTCCAGGAAACCACGGGAGAGGTCCTGCCCCTGCTCCGGGCCGTCTGGGAGCCCGGCAACGCCGTCTACCTCGGCACCTCGGCGTTCTACCACGACGACCTGGGAGCCGGCCCCGTTCCCGTCATCCAGATTCTCGGGGGGCTCGCCGGCGGGGAGGAACTCACGGACACCGACGAGTTCGACGACTCCGTCGTCGCCCACGAGTTCGGGCACTTCTGCCAGGCGTCCCTCTCGACGGATTCCTCGCCGGGCGGAAGCCACGGCGGCGAGAACCTCGTCCCCAACCTGGCCTTCTCGGAAGGCTTCGCCAACTGGTTCGCCTGCGCCATGACGGGCACCCCCTGGTACCGGGACACGGCCGGCCGGGGCGTCTGGGGCCTCGTCCAGGTGGAATTCTCCTGCGAATCCGTCGACTGGCAGCTCCCCCTGGTCATGGGCATCCGGAGCGAAGAGACCGTCCTGGAAATGCTCTGGGACCTCTACGACGGCTCCCCGGAAGCGGTGGACGAGGACGGCGACGGCATGGCGCTGGGCTCGAAAGCCCTCCTCGACGCCGTGGCCTCCTTCGATCCGTCCTTCGACTACCCCTGTCTCTACACGCTGCTCGACGCGCTCGTGGAGCGCAACGACGCTACGCCCGCGGAACTGGACGAACTCTCGCGCTTCCCCGAGGAGCAGGACGTCCCCTACCCCGTCCCCCCGGGAAGCGCGTTTCCCCGCCCTCTCGAAAAAGGCGTGCCCCGGCGCGGGTTCGTGGACGCGCGGAACCCCTGGCATCCCCCCGATCCTTCCTGGAAGTTCTGGCTCCTGAGCACGAAGGGAAACCCCTACAATCCGGTCAACGGCACCCACAGCCGGCGATACTACCGTTTCGTCCTGGACCAGCCCGCGGACGTGAGCCTCACCCTTTCCATCGACGGGGACGGCGATGCGCCCGAGGACCTGGATCTGTTCCTTCTGGATCTCAGGAATCACGTCATCGCTCTCTCCATGGGGGACGCCCGACAGGAGAGAATCGAGACCCGGTTGGCCTCCGGCGCCTACATCGTCGAGGTCCGGGGCTTCTACTACCTCGCCGGCGGCGGCGTGAGGACGAGCGCCTCCGGATACACCCTGCTTCGGGACTGAAGACATGGCCCGCTGGACACGATGGTTGACGTTCCCGGCCGCGGCCGCGGCCGTCCTGGCGGCGGTCGCGTCGCTGGCCCCCTCCCGCCCCCGGCAGGCGGGGCAACCCGTCGCCCGGCACGGCAAGCTCGGTCCCGCCGCGTCGCTGGCCCTGGAAGCGGTCTCCGTCGCGAGGCCCCCCGGCGTGCCTGCGAGGAACGAGGCGGGGGCGTTCGCCCTTCTCCGGCTCCGCGTCGAGCCGGGATGCGACCTTCCCGGCTCCCGGATCGCGTTCCTCCTTCCCGAAGGGGTTTCCGTCGTCCAGGGGCGCCGGGCGCGGCACAAGGACCTGATCGCCCGGGAAGCGGAAACGCTCACACTCACGGTCTTCGTGCCGGAGGGCGCGGCCGGAAGCGTGGCCGCGCGCCTCACCGCCGGCGGCCTCTCCCGCGAGATCTACGCGTCCCTTGAGGGGGAGCGCGCGGGCGCCGGGCTCGAAGGGCGCCTGGACCACGACCACGAGGGACGGAAGGTCAGGGTCTTTCCCGCCGGAGAAAGGGGGCGCTGATGGCGGGGAGGCGCTTGGGGTCTCTTCTGCTCGTCGCTTCCCTCGGCGTCCTCCTGGGCGGCTGGGCGCTCGTGCTCGCCTTCGCCCCGGACCGGTTGTGGCTTCTCGTCTTCCCGCCGGTGCTCTCGGCGGGGCTGTTCCTGGTCTGGGCGGCGCGGAAGTTGAAGGACCCCAGCTACTACGGGTAGGATTGCGGACAACGTGACCTCATCGACCCTCCCGGAACCCGTGCCGAAAAAAAAGCCCGGACGAACGAGACGTCCGCCCGGACATTGCATGGAAGAACCTCTCGGGCGCCGGGAGGTGAGTCTCCCGAACTCCCCGGAATTCCCGGCGCCTCTTCTCTCTCCGGCGAAGCGGGCCGCCACGCTGGAGGGAGCGGCTCTCATCGCGTACAGTACGGAGGATTCCCCCGTTGACAAGACGGATTCCGGCGTCGCGCCGAGGCCGTTGCCGGATCATGAAACGATCCGAAAACGCCGATTTGCGGCCATCCGCCGGATGAGACCCGGATTCGGACGCCTCAGGCGCCGGCGGCCGTAGGACGACCCCCCCGATTCGAGAACGAAAAAAGAGGTCCCCGATGGACATCGATCGCTCCGGTGACCGGTCCTTCCTGCTCGCGCTCGCCCTGACCGCGGCCGGAGTCGCCGTCATGGTGGGCGCGGCTGCGCTGGTTTCAGGCCCGGGATCCGCTCCCGCGGCGGTGGAGAAGGCGGAACCGCCGCCGGCTACGGAAGCGTGGCCGGCGCCCCCGGACGAACTTCCTCCGGATTTCGGGAAGATGGCGCTGGTTCCCGCCGGGTGGTTCTTCATGGGGGCCGACGAAGGGGTATCGTTCGAGGGGCCCCGCCACCGCGTCTATCTCGACGCGTTCGAGATCGACCTCTACGAGGTGACGAACTACCAGTACGCGCAGTACGTGCGGGCCACGGGCGCCGCGCCCCCGCCCCACTGGAAGGAGGGCCGCTACCGGCCCGGCCGGGCGCTCCATCCCGTGACGAACGTCACGGTGGAGGAGGCGCAGGCGTACGCGCGATGGGCGGGCAAGCGCCTGCCCACGGAGGCGGAATGGGAGAAGGCCTGCGGGGGGATCGACAGCACGCGGTACGCGTACGGGGACGCGTTCGACGCGACGCTCTGCAACAGCGGGTACTCGAGCGTGTGCGACACGGTGCCGGTGGGCCGCTATCCAGACGGGGTCAGCTTCTACGGGTGCTTCGACATGACGGGCAACGTCTGGGAGTGGGTGAGCGACTGGTTCTCCAAGACCTACTACGAGGACGGCCAGAAGAATCCCACGGGCCCTCCCGTGGGAACCCACCACGTGAGCAAGGGGGGCTCCTGGACCACGGACGAGGAGGCCTGCCAGACCAGTTTCCGGTGCTGGTCCCTGCCCGGCGCCCGCTGGGGGTATTGCGGCTTCCGCTGCGCCCGGACGCTTCCGCCGGTGGAGGGGTTCGAGAAGCCGGGGGTCGAGGACCTGGTGCGGATCCCGGCGGGTTCGTTTCTCCTGGGGCAGGACGGCCACCCGTTTTCCGGGCCGCAACGTCGGGTCCACCTCGACGCGTTTCTCGTGGACCGCGTTCCCGTGACGAACCGGGCGTACAAGGTCTTCTGCGAGGCGACGGGCCATCCCGCCCCGCCGCACTGGCACGCCGGCTGGATCCCGGAGGGCCGGGAGGACCACCCGGTCATCAACGTGAGCCTCGACGACGCGCGGGCCTACGCCCGGTGGGCGGGCAAGCGGCTGCTCACGGAGGCGGAATGGGAGAAGGCGGCGCGAGGCACGGACGGCCGCCGCTACCCCTGGGGCGAGACGTTCGATGCCGCGAAGGGCAACACGTACGAGACGGGGATCGCCGACACGGTGCCGGTGGGCTCCTACCCGGCGGGGGCGAGCCCTTACGGGGTGCTGGACATGTGCGGCAACGTGTGGGAGTGGGTGGAGGGCCCCTTCACGCGCGATGGCTACGAACGGTACGCCAAGCGCAACCCCGAAGGGCCGAGGGGCGCGTTCCAGCACGTGCTCCGGGGGGGGACCTGGTCCACGTTTCCGGTCAACTGCCAGACGTTCTCGCGCTGCATGGCCCTGCCCGGATGCCGCTGGGGCTACACGGGCTTCCGTTGCGCGAAGGACGCGGAGTGAAGACGAACGATTCGATGGGCGGGGAGGTCATGGGTCCATGGTCACTGGTCACTGGTCATTTGTGTTTGTGGATTCGTTAATCGGAAATGGGAAATGGGATCGGAGCAACGCGGCACGGGGCGCGGGCGTCTCGCCCGCAGCACCTCGGCGATGCGGTTCTCGACGCCAAGCCACCAAGGCTCGAAGGCTTTTGATCAACCGCAGATGGACACCGATGGGCACCGATAGATGTAGCCTGTCCCGCGAGGAGCGCCGGCGGGGCTTGCGCCCCGGGCCCCTTCGGGGCCTTTCCCGGTCAGCCCGTGGTCGGGCCGGAAAACTTCCTGCCTCCGTTTTCCTGTTCCGAAAATTCGTGAGAAACTCGAATCGATGACCGCCTTGGAGGGCGAGGGTCCTCCCGAGCCCAAACACAGCCGGCTCGCCAGGAGGCTCGCCCTCCAAGTTGCCATGGTTTCCGGGAGAGCCGAGGGCTCATGATGGACTGAGTTTTTGAGTTCCAGATGTCTTCGTGCCCTTCGCGCCTTCCGCGTCCTTCGCGTTTCCTCCGCCCCCGGCTCGCCTCTTGAAACCCGGTGCGCGAAACCGGACACTTGGATACGAAACCACGGTTCGGAATGCGGACATGAACAACCCCCCCCATCGAGACGCTTTCCCCTTCATGAACGGCCTTCGCGACCTGTACCGCAGACCCCTGGCGCTCCTGACCGACCTCTACGAGCTCACCATGGCCGCGGGGTACTGGACGCTCGGCATGGCGGACCGCGAGGCCGCCTTCACCCTCTTCTTCCGCAAGAACCCCTTCCACGGCGGCTTCGCCGTGGCCTGCGGCCTCGCCCAGGTCCTCGAGTACCTGGACGGGTTCCGCTTCGACGAGACGGACCTCGACTACCTCGCGAGCCTACCCGGCACCGACGGGACGCCGCTGTTCACGAAGGCGTTTCTGGAGGCGCTCGGGGATCTGGAACTCCGGTGCACGGTGGACGCCGTGCCCGAGGGGACGGTGGTCTTCCCCCACGAGCCCTTGCTGGTGGTGACGGGCCCCTTGATGCACTGCCAGATCCTGGAGACGGCGCTTCTCAACCTGCTCAACTTCCAGACGCTGATCGCGTCCAAGGCGGCCCGGGTCTGCCTGGCCGCGGAAGGGGATCCCGTCATCGAGTTCGGGCTGAGGCGCGCCCAGGGCATCGACGGGGGCGTCACGGCCGCGCGCGCGTCCTACGTGGGGGGGTGCGCCGGCACGTCCAACGTGCTCGCGGGCCGGCTGTTCGACATCCCGGTCAAGGGCACGCACGCACACAGCTGGGTGATGGTTTTCGAGGACGAGCTCGAGGCCTTCCACGCCTATGCGAAGGCCCTGCCCAACAACAGCATCTTCCTGGTCGACACGTACGACACGCTCGAAGGGGTGAGGCACGCCGTCGCGGCGGGCCGGCAGCTCCGCGAGCGGGGGTACGAGATGGCGGGCATCCGCCTCGATTCGGGGGATCTCACGTCCTTGAGCGTGGCGGCGCGGACGATCCTGGACGAGGCGGGGTTCGAGGGGGCGAAGATTTTGGCGAGCGGGGATCTGGACGAGCACCTCATCGGCGCGCTCAAGGAAAAGGGCGCGCCCATCGAGCTGTGGGGGGTGGGAACGCGTCTGGCCACGGCGTACGACGACCCGGCCCTGGGCGGCGTCTACAAGCTGACCGCCGTGAAGGACGGCGCCGGGAGATGGGACTACCGCGTCAAGGTGTCCGAGCAGGAGGTCAAGTCCACCACGCCGGGCGTGCTCCAGGTCCGCCGCTTTTCCCGCAACGGACGGTTTCTCGCGGATGCGGTCTACGACCGGCAGCTCGGCCCCGGCTCCCCCTGCGAGATCGTGGACTTCGCCGAGGCCTCGCGGCGCACGATCCCGCCGGCGGACGCCCGGTGGGAAGACCTCCTGGTGCGCGTGTTCGAGAAGGGGAAGCGGGTGCTCGAGGCGCGGCCGCTGCATCAGGCGCGGGAGCGCACGCTGGACCAGCTTTCGAGACTGCCCGCCGGCGTCAAGAAGCTCGAGGATCCCGAACCGTACGCCGCGGGCCTCGAGGGCCGGCTGCACGCGCTGAAGCGGGATCTCATGGCCGAGGCCCTCGAGACGGAAAGGAAAGGGACATGGAAGCGCTCATCCTGACGGACATCCAGAACGACTTCCTGCCCGGCGGCGCGCTGGCCGTCCCGCGGGGCGACGAGGTGGTGGAGCCGGCGAACCGGCTCGCAAGCCGCTTCGAGCTGGTGGTGGCGACCCAGGACTGGCATCCGCCGGGACACGGGAGCTTCGCCTCCAGCCACGAGGGGAAGAAGCCGGGGGATGTGATCGAGCTCGCGGGGCTCGAGCAGGTCCTGTGGCCCGATCATTGCGTGCAGGGGACGCATGGCGCGGCGTTCGCGCCGGGTCTTTCCCGGGAGAGGATCGCCGAGGTGTTTCGCAAGGGCGACGATCCGGATCTCGACAGCTACAGCGGCTTCTTCGACAACGGCCACCGGCGCGCGACCGGCCTGGGGGACTACCTGAAGGCGAAGGGGGCGGGCCCTCTCTACATCGTGGGTCTGGCGCTGGACTACTGCGTCAAGTACACGGCGCTTGACGCGCGCCGGCTCGGCTTCGAGACGGTCCTCGTCCTGGACGCGTGCCGGGGCATCGACTTGAAGCCCGGCGACGTCCACCGGGCCGTGGAGGAGATGCAGAAGGCCGGGGTGACGGTCACGGACAGCGAGGGAATTCCAGGACATCCTGATTCGGCAAGGTAGGGATTGTGGATTGTCGATTTCAGGTTTCAGCCGTCAGATTTCAGCGGCTGTCTGTGGGAGGCGCGAGCCCGCCTTCGAACTCGCCCCGGCCGTGCGAAGGCGGGTCGCGGCGACCCGGCGAGGTTCGTTGGGAACGCCGGCTTCCGGCCGGCGACCTGCGGTCGGGAGCGCGGGGAGCCTGCCCGCCATAGCCTTGGCGGCGGCGGGTCTCGCCGCAGCACCTTGCGCGGATAGCGGACATCCTGTCATCACCTGCGAGCCCCGCCACTTCGCTTTCGCTCCGTGGCTGACGACGATGTCGCCCTACCAGGCGCAGGCGTCATTCATTGTGCGGAATACCGGCATCTACGGCTAAAATGAAAGAAAGGCCAGACTTGCCACGGGAGGTTTCCATGCGAAACGGGATGATCGGATGGATCGTCGGGGTCGCCTGCGGCGTCCTGGTCGCCTGGCTCGCGTTCTCCTCGAAGACGAGCGAGGAGACGATCCCGACGGCGGAAACGGGGGAACGGAAAGAAAGCGCCTCCCGGCCCGGGGGCGACTTCCCCGCGCAGGACGTCGAGCCGGGGAAGACCGGCGACGAACCTTCTTCCACGCCTTCCGGCTGGCTCGAGGGTCTGGAAGTCACGGAAGAGGAGAAGGCGTGGTTGAGGAAGGCCTTGACGGAGGAGTGGATGAGGACGACTGAGAGCCTGTCCGCAACACGAAAATCCTGAAGCAGCATAGCCGCTTCCATTTCATCCATGCCGCCTTGGAGGGCGAGGGTCCCCCCGAGCCAAACTGCGTTGGCTCGCCGGGAGGCTCGCCCTCCAATGCCTACTCGTGCTGGAAGGCGGAGACGGGATCCAGTTTCGCGGCGCGCCGGGCCGGGGCGAGGCCGGCGAGGATGCCCACGGCGCAGGAGATGAGCAGGGCGAGGAGGAACGGTCCCGGGGAGAGGTGGTAGGGCCAGCCTGTGAACTCGGCGATGAGCCAGCTGCCCCCCACGCCCGCGAGGCACCCTGCGGCCCCCCCCAGAAGGGCGATGAGGACCGTCTCGGTCAGGAACTGCGAGAGGATGTCGGTCTCCCGCGCGCCCAGCGCGCGGCGGATCCCGATCTCCCGCGTCCGTTCCATGACGCTGGCGAACATGATGTTGGCGATGCCGATCCCGCCGACGATCAACGAGATCCCGGCGATCAGGATCATCACGACCTGGAAGACGCGCTGCGTCCTCTCGGCCTGTTCGAGGAGTTTCAGGGGCACGGTGATCTCGTAGTCCCTCTCGTTTCCGTGGAGGCGTTTCAGGACGTGTTCCACCACCGAGGCGGCGGGGAGGACCATGTAGATGTTCCGGCAGCGCAGGACGAGTCGGCTCACTTCCACGCGGCTCGCTTCCATCGATCCGGAGCCGAAGCGCATCTGCAGGTAGCCGAAATGTGAGACCGACGTTCCGTACGGGATGAAGATGTCCAAAGCTTCCGATCCCGTTTCCGGGCCGGCCAGGACGCCGCAGATCCGGAAGAAGACCTCGCCGATCCGGATCGTCTGTCCCACGGGGTCCCCCAGGCCGCCGAGCTCCGAAAAGAGCTTGGGGCCGATGACGCACACGCAGGTCAGGTTCTCCTCGTCCAGCGGAACCAGGGGGCGCCCGCTGGCGACCTCGAGATCGAGCGCGTCGAAGTAAGCGGGTTCCACGCCCAGGATGGTGGATTCCACCTGGCGGTCGCCGAGGTAGGCCTTGGTCATGACCCGGTGGCCTCTCACGAGGGTGTCGACGAGGGGGGCCGTGCTGGAGAGCACGCGCACGTCCCTCTCGCGGAGGCCGTATTCCTTGACGCGGCCTCGGCCCCCTTCGGCCTGGCGTTCCTCCGGCGGCTTCACCGACTCGAGGAGGATGTTCCGGATGCCCATGCTGTGGATCTCGTCGAGCAGCTCCTGGCTCGCGCCCGCCGCCACCGACATCATGGAGACCACGGCGCCGACGCCGAAGACGATGCCGAGCGTGGTCAGGAAGGAGCGGAGCTTGTAGCGGCCGAGGCTTCTCGCCCCCAGGGCGAGCATCTCGATCAGGCGCCGGGGCGCGAGGGGGAAGGGCGGGGCATACGCGGAGAGCCGTTCCCGGCGGCTCTTCTCCTTCGTCTCCGTGCCCGCGTCGTCGTCCATCACGTCGCCTCCCCCCTGGGCAGCGTGCCCGGAATCGATCCGGCGTCCGCTTCCGTGTCCTCCCGGATGCGCCCGTCCCTCAGGGCGATCCGGCGCTCCATTTTCGCCCCGAGCGAGGGGTCGTGGGTCACCATCACCAGGGTCATGCCCTCGCGGTGGAGCTCGAGGATGAGGTCCAGGATCTCGTTCCCCGTGACGGAATCGAGGTTGCCCGTGGGCTCGTCAGCCAGGAGGAGCTGCGGGGAGGTGACCAGCGCCCTCGCGATGGCGACCCGCTGGCGTTCCCCGCCGGACAGCTTGGCCGGAAGACTGGACGTCTTCTCCTTCAACCCCACCCGCTCGAGCGTCTCCCGGCTCAGGCGGCGACGCGTTCTCCGGACCGCGCCCATGTAGTACAGCGGCGTCTCCACGTTCTCGACCACCGTCAGCTGGGGAATCAGGTGAAACGCCTGGAAGACGAAACCCATCCGGCGGTTCCGGAACTCCGTCACCTGGCGATCGCTCCAGGAGGAGACCTCCTGGTCTTCGTAGAAGTACTTGCCGGCGGTCAGGCGGTCGAGCATCCCGATGATGTTCAAGAGAGTGCTCTTTCCGGATCCGGACGGTCCCATCAGGGCCACCGACGAGCCCCGGCGGACGGCGAGGTTCGCATCCCGGACGGCCCAGAACCGCTTTTCATAGGTCTTGTTCGCTTGCTCGAGTCGGATCAGGATGTCGTTCATCCTCGTTGTCTCCCCCCGCCGCGGCGGCTCGGGCTCTTCCGGGTCCGCTCCTCCCCGCCCTCGTTCTCCTCGTCCTCCTCCTCGGTGGCGCTTTCGGGTTCCTCGCCGAGGAGGATCTCGTCTCCCTCGGCCAGTCCCGAGACGACCTCCACGAAGCGGTCGCTCGCGATGCCGATCCCGATGCCGATCTTGTGGAACGCCCCCTCCCGCCTCACGAAACAGAAGTGGTCGCCGGGCTTCCCGTGGACGGCCGAGACGGGAATCCTGAGGGCGTCATCGTTTTTCTCGACGACGATCTCCACCTTGGCCGTCACGCCGGGCTTGAGGGCCAGGTTCGTGCCGGACAGCAGCATCTCCACGTCGAATTGCTTCACGTCGGGATCGGAGCGCCACCCGCCCGTGTTGGCCAGGTTCGCGATCTTGATGATCTCCCCCTGGAAGGACCGGTTTCCGAAGGATTCCACCGTCACCGTGCCGGTCATGCCCTTTTCGATCTTGTCGATGTTCGATTCGTGGACGCGGAAGATGACCGTCATCTCGGAGAGGTCGGGAAGCGTGATGATCGTGTGCTGGGGCCAGACCTTGGCGCCCACCTGGATGTCGTCGTCCGACCTCCAGGCCCGGCGCTGAGGCTCCCCGTAGATGACGATTCCCGCCGTGGGGGCGAGGAGTTTCATCTTCTCGAGCTTCTTCCGGTGGTCCTCGATCTGCTCCTGGAGCTTGCGCACCCGTCTCTCCCGCTGGGCCACCCGGACCTCCTGCTGCTTCCGCTGGGAAGACGTGCGCTTCTTCACCGCCTCCAGGTCGTTCTCGGTCTGGTCCACCGCGGAGCGTTTCTTGGCGAGCGTCATGGGACGGGTGTATTTCCGGAACAGCTTCAGCTCCTCCTTCGCCGTCTCCCAGTCCACCTCCGCCCTCTCCTTCTGGATCCGCTCCTCCTCCACCTCCGTCTCCGTGAAGAAGCCCTGCTCCTTCAAAACGAGCATCTCCTCGTAATTCTCGCGCAGGCGTTCGGTTTTCGATTTCGCCTCCTTCTCCGTGATGATCAGCTTCCGCTCCTGGATGGGGGCGTCGCCCTGCTCGTACTTCTCCAGTTCCTGTTTCGCCTGCTCGAGCGCGAGTTCCGCCTTGGCCTTCTGGTTCTCCCCGTCCGCCTTCTGGATCTCCAGGTCCGTCCGGGCCGCCTCCAGCTCCGCCTTCGCCTGGTCCAGAGACTCCTCGTCGTTCTCGATGGCCTTCTCGAGCGATGTCGGGTCCAGCTCCACCAGGAGATCCCCCGGTTTCACCCAGGTCCCCTCGGGGACCAGCCCGATGATTTTCGTCTCCATGTGGACCTCGGAGTGGATCTCCGTGGATTTCTTCGCCTTCAACGAGCCCGTGGCCCGGACCACGACCTCGATCGGGCCTCTCTCCACCGCCGCCGTCGGCAGGTTCGAGTCCGCGCTGTCCGGGCAGCCGGCGCAAAGAAACGCCAGAAGGACCGTTGCCGCAAACGCGGCGCCGGGGCCGCGGGCGCGACGGGGAAGCCCTTTTGCTTCCCGCTCGGAATTCCTGTCGTGTCGGTCGTGCAAGCGCATCTCATTCCTCTTCATCATCCTCGCCTCCCCCGTCTTCCTCCGTTTCGCCTCCCGCCTCTTCCGCGGGGCCTCCCCAGCCGAGACCCTCCGGCATCCCGCCGCTTCCCACCTCGAGCGTCCCCATCGATTCCGCCAGATCCAGATCCCGGATCCACTGGTCCGTGAGCGCGCGGATGTATCGGTTCTCCGCCTGGAGAAGCGCCTCCTGGGCGTCCATCACGTCCCGGTTCGAGATCTCCCCCCGGCGGAAACGGAATTCCGCGATCTTGAGGCGCTTCTCGGCCGACCGGCGGATCTTGTTCTGGATGTAGAGGGTGAGACGGACGAGATTCGCGCTCCGGTAGCGGTCGCGGACTTCCCGGCGGATCTGGTCCTTCTGGAGCTCCAGGGCGCGCTGCGCGCGCGCTTCGGCGATGCGCGCCTTCAAGAATGCGTCCCGCTCCGCGCGCGAGTCCCAGGGGATGCCGAAGGTGAGCCCCGCGGAGGCGGAGGCGTCGAAGTTCATCTCCTCGAAATCCTGCACCGGGTCGTGATCGAGTCCGAAGTGGAAGGTGAGGTCCAGCGCGGGCAAGAGGTCGTTGCCGGCGATCTGGACAGCGCGGGCGGCGTCCTCCTTCGCGAATTCGATGTTCTTCAGGTCCAGGCGGTTGGCCAGGGCCGCGCGGATGCACTCCGACAGGGGAAAGGGCAAACGTGTCGGGCGCTCCTCGCCGGTGAGTTTCTTCTTCTGGGCGGCCTTCATCCACGCCGGCGGGACGATCGCGAATTCCGTCGACGAGGACAGGCCCAGGTAGACCTTGAAGTCGTCCTTCGCGGCCTGGAAGGTGTCGCGCGCCTCCTCGAGCGTGTTGCGGGCCTGCTCCATCTCGCGTTCGGCCCGGAACAGGTCCATCTCGGGCACGCGGTCCACGGCGAACAGGGCCTCGGCCTGGCTGTACTGCTGGAGAAGCGTTTCGAAGTTCCGCCTGGAATTCTCCACGACGTCGGCGAGGCGGATGAGGTTGAAGAAGCGCGAGATCGTCTGGATGGCGAACCGCTGGCGGTACCGCTCGAACCGGCGCAGCTCGACGATCAGGTTCCGCCGGGCCTGGATCATCGATTCCAGGGCCACGTCGACGCCGAATCCCTTGAGCAGGGGCTGGTTCCAGGAAGCGGAAAGGCTGGCGGAGGCGGAACGGTTCTGCTTGGCGGCGTGGTGCTGGTAGGCGCTGGAACTGCCCGAAAGGGAGACGGAGCCGCCCCAGGGCAGTTTCTGGGTGACGCCCCCGGACAGCGTCCCGGACGAGGCGCCGCGGGCGCCCCCCTGCCTTTCGTCCTCGAGCAGGTAGGAGACCGTCGTGCTCAGCTGCGGATCCCAGGCGTACCGGGCCTGGGCGAGGGAGAGGGCCTGCAGGTGGAGGTCCTCCTTGCGGGCGATGAAATCCCGGTTTCCCTTAAGGGCCAGTTCCACGGCCGTTTCCAGGGTGCAGGAGACCTTCCCGGGGGGGGGAGGGGCGGTCTCGTTGCGGCTCTCGTCCTTTGTTTCCTTTTCGCGTGCCGGAAAGACGGAGGGCCGCTCCACCTTGGAGCGGTAGTCCCGGAGGATCCGCGACGTCTTGTCTCCGGCGGGCCCCTCCAGAAGCGCCCAGCATCCGGACAGGAGGGGGACAAAGAGCAGGAGAAGGGCGTATCGTTGCATGAGGTCCTCCAGGAAACGAAAGAAGAGTATACCTTCCCTTGGCGGAAAGATGAAAGGGTTCCGGAAGGAAGGGGGCCTGTCCCGGCGGAGCCATCCGGCCTGTCGTCAGCCATGAGCCTTCGGCTCTCCCGGAAAGGTTGTGGAGGCGCGGGGGCGCCTGAGGTACGATCGCGTCGGGCGTTCCGGCGGTTCCCGGAAAGACGGTCGCCGGGGTGCGCCCGGAGGCATCATGGAAACCTTGCAACCGGGACGGACGGGACGGGCTTCGGTCCGGGTCGACGAGAGCAACACGGCCGCGGCGCTGGGAAACGAAGGCGTGGACGTCTTCGCCACGCCGTTTCTGGTGGCGCTCATGGAGGAGGCCGCCCGGGAGGCCGTGGAGCCGCAGCTCCCGGGCGACCGGATCACGCTGGGTGGGTGGGTGGAGGTGAAGCACCTGGCTCCCACGCCGCGGGGGTTCCGGGTCGAGGCGGTCGCCCGCCTCGTGGAGGTGAAAGGGTCCAAGCTGGTCTTCGAGGTGGAGGTGCAGGACGAGGCGGAGGTCGTGGCCCGGGGGAGGCACGTGAGGCTGATCGCCCCCGCCGCGGCCTTTTTCGAGCAGGTCGGCAGGAAGGCCTCGGCGCACGGGAAGAAGACCTGATCGCCGGGGGGCCGGTTTTCCGGTATTTTCGGGGGGAATCGGGAGGGCGTTTTCCGTTGATTTCTCGGCCGGCCTTCCTACACTAGCAGTCGTTTCGACCCTGACCTCCATCTGGGGATTGCCATGGCGCGACGAAAAAAGAAGAACAAGGGGGATCCGCTGGGGCAATGGCAGGCGTTCTTCAAGGACGGCGAGGGGAAAGAGGAAGCGTCGGAGGAACCCCGGCCCAGGCAGGTCCCCGGGCCCGAATCTGCCCCGGCCGACGCAGAGGCGGACGAGGAGGCCGAGGAAGACGTCCAGGAGGACGAGAAGGAAAGCGGACCGGCGGAGACCGGGGAAAGCGAGGCCTCCGTTTCCGGGGAGGAAGAGAGGGCGGAGGAGGCGGAGGCTATGGAAGAGCCCGCGGTGGAGGAGGAAGAGGCGTACGTGGAGGAGGCCGATCCGGAGTACTGGGAGGAGGAGGCGGACGAGGGGGGGGCGGAGGAAGACGTTCCGCTTTCGGAGTGGGAAAGGACGCTCCAGGACGCCTCCCGGGAAGAACCCGAGGAGGAGGAGGATGAAGAAGAGGGACTGGAGGAAGGGGAGGAGGAGGGCTTCGCCTGGCCGTCCATGGAAGAGGTTCGATCGTTAGAGGAAAGCGCCGAGTCGCCCGAGGGCGGCGAAGGGGAGGAACGGACCGCGGAGCCTGAGCCGGAGGCTTCGCCGATTCCGGAGGCCCCCCCGGATGAGGCAGCTGGAGATGAGAGGAGTCCAGACATGGCAGAAGATGTGCAGGAAGAATTCGCTGAGGGAGAAGGCTTCCAGGAAGAGATCTCCGGGGACGAGCCGGTGGGCGGAAGCGGCGAACTGGACGAATACCAGAGAGAGATCGCGTCCGGGATCCAGGAACTTTCGGCGGCGAGACGGGAGCGTTCCCAGAAGTTGCTGGACGGCCTGAAACGGGCGGGGGAACTCCTGGAGGCGCAGCACCGTCGCGTGCAGGATTTGATGCGGAACAACGAGGTCCAGACGCGGGAGGCGCGCAACGCGTACGCCTCCGTGGAAAAGCGCCGAGAGATCAAGGCCGAGCTCGAGACGCAGCTGGAGGATTTGAAGTCCATCAACGAGCAGCTGCAGAACACGGGAGAGAGACTCGGCTCGGAGAAGGAGAACCTGACGACGGAGAGGGACAAGTCGTCCGAGGAAAACACACGCATGAAGGGGGAAAGCCAGTCGTTGCGGGAACAGATCGACAGGCTCGGCTCGGAACGCTCCGACCTGGAAGAGGAGACGACCGAGCTGGAAAAGGAGCGTGACCACCTCGAGGAAGACGTCAGGCGCCTGACGCGCCTCAAGGAGGAGTACCTCGCCAACATCGCCCGTTTCCGGGAAGATTGACCGGCATGCGCTGTCCCAAGTGCAATTACAACAACCTCGACGGATCCGCCGTATGCAACCTCTGCGGAGAGCTCCTTCATTCGGTCGGGAAGAACTACTACAAGCAGTTCAGAAAGGTCCGCCGGAAAACGCCGGCTTCCGGCTCGCCGCCGGTGAAGGAGGAGGAAGCGTCCGCCAGGCCCTTCGCGTCCGAGGACCCCCATTCATTGAAGTACAGCCTGGTGTGCTTCCCGCTCGATCCGGTCGAACTCAAGCCCGACCAGAGTTACACGATCGGCCGGTCGTCCGAGAACGACATCATCTTTCCCGTCGGACAGGTCTCCCGGAAGCATTCCGTCGTCCAGTGGCAGACGGGCCGGTTCGTGATCACCGATCTGGATTCCCACAACGGGACTTTCGTCAACGGGGAGAACGTCACCAGCCGGCCGCTGGAACACGGGGACCAGATCAAGATCGGCCCCTATCTGCTGGAGTTCTACATCTCGCGTCCCGGGGACGTCTTTCCCGGGGTCGAGGCCAAGGCCATGGAGGCGACGCAGGATCTCGTCCTCGGAGAGGAAGAGTACGAGGTGGGACCCTTCTCCGGACGGCTCGCCGAAATCGAACTCAGGGACATCGCCCGCCTCCTGAACATGACCCGCAAGACCGGGAAACTGGAAGTCAAGACGCCCCGTCAGGTCGGCGAGATCCATTTCCAGGAAGGGGAAATCGTCGACGCCCGGTGGACGGGCATGACCCCCATGCAGGCCCTCGCCCACATGCTGCAGGAAAAAGAGGGGAGTTTCCGCTTCCTGCGCGACGCCGAGGGGATGCAGAAGAAACTGGAAGGCCCCACGTCCAAACTTCTCATCGAAGCCGTTCGACTCGGAAGCAGACGGCGCTGATCCCTTCCTTCCCGACAATCCCATGGAACAACCGGAGCCAAGAGGATTCCCGACGGCGCAGGACCCCCGCCAGGAACACGGAAACAGGAAGGCCGCACGCGGATCCTTCCCCACCTACCTGCGTTTCTCCGTCACGGACCGCTGCAATTTCCGGTGCCGCTATTGCCGGGTCGACGGAGCCTTCGTCGTCCTCGACCATGAGGAGATCCTCCGCTACGAGGAAATCCGGCGCATCGTCGCCGTCGCCGCTTCCGCCGGCGTCTGGAAGGTCCGCCTCACCGGCGGGGAACCCCTCGTCCGGAAGGACCTTCCCGATCTCGTGGAACAAATCGCGGCCCTCGAATCCGTACGGGACCTGTGCCTCACCACCAACGGCACCCTCTTGCCCCGCCTGGCCCGGAAACTCAAGGACGCGGGGCTGTCCCGCGTCTCCGTGAGCCTCGACAGCCTGGATCGGGACCGCTTCAAGAACATCACCGGCGTCGACCGGCTCCACCTCGTCCTCGAGGGCATCGATGCGGCCCTGGAGGCGGGCCTGACTCCTTTGAAGATCAACGCCGTCGTCCTTCGCGGCGTGAACGACGACGAGATCCCCGCCTTTGCGGAACTGGCCCGAACGAGGAAGATCGAGGTCCGGTTCATCGAGTTCATGCCGCTCGGCGTCCGCAGCTGGACGGAACAGTTCTTTCCGGCCACCGAGATGGAAGCCCGCCTGCGAGAGGCCCTCCCGGCTCCGCCGGAAGTCCTCCCCGGCATGGCCCCGGCGACGAGACGCCTCGGCCTCCCCGGCGGCGGCGTCATCGGGTTGATCACGCCGATCTCCGCCCCCTTCTGCGACAGCTGCAACCGGCTCCGCGTTACCTCCGACGGGCAACTCCGCGCCTGCCTCCTCGCCGGCGGGGAAGTGGACCTCAAGGGACCCCTTCGCGCCGGCGCCACCGACGAGGAGCTCCTGGCGCTTTTCCAGCGCGCCTGGTCCCTGAAACCCGCCTGGCACGGCGTCCGGTCGGGTCATCCCCCGGTCCATCCTCCCGAGTGCGGCGGCATGCGCCGCATCGGGGGCTGAGCCGCTCCATTCGCACTGTCAGCCCATTTCGTTCGAGGGACCAGAAGCCTTCAAAATCCCCCGAATTC
Source organism: uncultured Planctomycetia bacterium (assembly GCA_964508045.1). GTDB lineage: Bacteria > Planctomycetota > JAKEIC01 > JAKEIC01 > CAZDSO01 > CAZDSO01. Next base: position 33,241 of record CAZDSO010000019.1, read on the forward strand.
ACTTCGTGTATTCGGGGGGGGGCGTGGGCCGCGTACGAACACCTACGCGTGGGTCACGGGCCGACGTTCGTCGTGAGCCACGTAGCGCAAGTGGTTCGACCTGGCTCACCACCACCCTGAGCTGCGTCGATCCATTCGACAGGCTCAGGATCGACCGTGAGCCGGGGTCGAACGGTCGAAGGGCGGAGTGGCGCAGCAGTGCGGTCAACGCAGCCCAGGGTTTTTGCAGCCCTCCGCCTTCGCTTGGTTTGCCGGCTCGTTCCGATTCCCCGGCTCATCTCCTCCCGAACCGCAGGGCGAAGGCGCGGCGCGCGCAGGGGTCGAGGCCGGCGACCAGGACGGCGCGGGGAGGCGGGGACGGGGGCTCGGGCGCCCAGTCCCCGCCCAGCCAGCGCGTTGCCAGGACCGCCCCGAGAGCCGGGGCGGCCTCGCCGAGGTCTCCGGCGATGTCGCTCAACAGGATCGCCGGGGTCTCCACCACACCTTCCAGGCGAAGCGCGGTTTCCCGGTCCCGGCCTGCGTCTCCCGCGACGAGAACGGCGTCCGGCCGCGGGAGATCTTCCAGCGCCCGTTCCACGACGATGGGCAACGGATCGGCGATCCCTGCGGCGCGCGCGGCTGCGCCGCCGTCGAGGAGGATCTCGCCGGGCCGTCCCGTCGCGGGTTCGAGCACGAGGAAGGAAGCCGCTTCCTTCGCGGGGGGGACGGGCCCGCCGCGGAATCGATGGAGCGTTCGGCGTACGTCGTCTTGCCGGACGTATCCGCTTCCGGCCAGCAGGAACCTCCCGGGGCCGGTGGACAGCGTCCGGTGCGCCGCCAGAACCGCGTCCGCAAAGGAGAGGAGGCCGGAGGCGAAGGTCGTCATCGGCCCCTTGAGGCCCTCCAGGATCGCGATCCAGCCCGCGGCGACGTTGGCGAGCGTGTTGGCGAACACGGCGGGGCTCGCCGTACCGGCCGTCAGCCTGCGCTGGTGTTCCAGGTCGGCTTCAAACGCCCCGAGGGCGTTGCCGAGAAAGACGCCGCCGGCATCGCGGGCGGGATCGTCCGGCTTCACGCCGGCGCGGAGGAGGGCGTCGGAAGCGCCTCTCAGGCAGAACCGGGTGATCCGGTCGGCATGGCGAAGGCCGGGGTGTTCGAAGGCCAGGGCGTCGGGGGGAACGGGATTCGGGCCCCCTTCGGCGTCGAAGGGTCCGAAGAGGCCGGTGCCCGTCACGGCGCACCGTCGGAGGGTCGTCGATTTTCCACTCATGGCGGGGCATGGTCGCACATGGATCGGTTTCTTGCCAGGCCGCCTTTGCAAGTATAGCGTTGTAGAAGGGGAGATCGGTTCCGAGGAATAGAGAGGAGGTTCGAGCCGTGAAACCGAGAGAATCCTGCGGGCTCTTCGGCATCTTCGGGGACGAGGAAGCGGCCGTGAAGACCTTCTTCGGGCTCTATGCGCTTCAGCACCGGGGGCAGGAATCCGCGGGCATCGCGGTGGCGGACGGCGCCGGGGCGCTCTCGGGCCACAAGGGGATGGGACTGGTGTCCGACGTCTTCACCCCGGCGGCCCTGGGTCGGCTCCGCGGAGACCGCGCGATCGGTCACGTCCGCTATTCCACCACCGGATCGAGCACGCTGCTCAACGCCCAGCCGCTCGTCGTGCGCTACGCCGGGGGACGCATCGCCGTGGCGCACAACGGGAACCTCGTGAACGGATCCGAGATCCGGCGGGCGTACGAGGCCCGGGGGTCCATCTTCCAGACCACCACGGATTCCGAGGTCATCGTCCACCTCCTGGCCGATCCCGCCATGGGGACCCTGGAAGAGGCCCTGCCCCGGGCGCTTTGTCGTGTCCGGGGCGCGTACGCCCTTGTGATCCTGACGCCGGATCGACTGATCGTGGCGCGCGACCCGATGGGCATCCGTCCCCTGTCGTTGGGGCGGGTGAACGGGTCCCTCGTCGTGGCGTCGGAGTCCACGGCCTTCGACCTGGTGGGGGCCCGGACGGTCCGGGACGTGGCGCCCGGCGAAGCCGTGGTGATCGATGAGGGGGGGCTTCACAGCATTCCGCTCGTCCCGGGGGGGGAGGCGAAGCCCGCCCACTGCATCTTCGAGCACATCTACTTCGCCCGTCCGGACTCGCGGATCTTCGGGGACAACGTGCACGCGGTCCGCTCGAAGCTGGGCCAGCGGCTGGCCCGGGACGCGCCGGCGGAGGCGGACGTGGTGATCTCGGTGCCGGACTCGGGCAACTCGGCGGCGCTCGGCTTCTCGCAGGCCTCGGGGATCCCGCTGGACGTCGGGTTCGTGCGGAATCATTACGTGGGACGGACGTTCATCCAGCCCGCCCAGACGATGCGGGACGCCTCCGTGAAGGTGAAACTGAACGTGATCGAGGAGGTGGTGAAGGGAAAGCGGGTGGTCGTCGTCGACGATTCGATGATCCGCGGGACCACGTCCCGATCGCGCGTGAAGGCCCTCCGGGAGGCCGGCGCCCGCGAGATCCATCTGCGCATCTCCTCCCCCCCCCACAAGCACCCCTGTTTTCTCGGGATCGACTTCCCGACGCGGACGGAACTGATCGCGTCGAAGAAGAGCACGGACGAGATCGCGGCGTTTCTGGGCATCGAGAGCCTGGCCTACCAGACGGTGGAAGGCCTGCTGTCGGCGGTGTCCGGCCCCCCCGATCACTATTGCACGGCCTGTTTCACCGGCGAGTATCCCGTCCACGTGGACGGGGAACTCGACAAGCGCGCCATGGAACGATGACCGCGTGGACGTTGCCTCCGCCATCCTGGTCTTCATCGACGGACTCGGCGTCGGGCTGGACGACGAGAGCGTCAATCCCCTCGCCCGGCTCGGCAGCCCCCTGCTCTCCCACGTCGCGACCGACGGCCCCGGAAAGGACCTCCCCTTCGGGGGGGTCTTCGCCCCGGTGGACGCCCGCCTCGGCGTGGAGGGGATTCCCCAGAGCGCCACCGGCCAGACCACGCTTCTCACGGGGCGGAACGCCGCTTCCCATCTCGGGCGCCACCTCTTCGGATTTCCCAACCGGGCGCTTCGCGACATCCTCTACGAGGCCTCCGTGCTGAAGCGCGTGGAAGAGGGGGGCCGGACGGCGCGCTTCGCCAACGCCTTCCGGCCGCTCTTCTTCGCGCTGCCCACATCCTCCATGGTCCGCCGGCTCTCCGCCACGACCGTGGCGACGCTGGCGGCCGATATTCCTTTTTTCGACCTGGACGATCTTCGCGCCGGCCGCGCCGTCTACCAGGACTTCACCCACCGCTTTCTCATTCGCCGGGGCTTCGACATCGAACCGAGAACGCCCGCGGAGGCCGGCCGCATCCTGGCAAGCATGGCCGGGGACTTCGACTTCCTGCTCTACGAGTTCTTCCTGACGGACCGGGCGGGCCACGCCTGCGACATGGACGACGCCGTGAAGGTCCTCGCGGAGCTGGACGCGTTCCTGGAGGCCTTCCTCTCGGAGACGGACCTCTCGCGGCGCCTGGTGGTGGTGGCCAGCGACCACGGAAACGTCGAGGACCTTTCCCGGCGGTCCCACACCCTGCATCCGGCCCAGGCGATGGTCTTCGGGCCCGAGGCCCGGGCCCGGGCGGCGAGGCTCGCGTCCCTCACGGACGTCACGCCGCTTCTTTTGGAGGCGCTGGGGCTTCCGGGCCGGCAAGAACGCCTTCGGTAATCCGCAATACCCCGCTACAGCGCAGCTGTCGTGTCCCAGCCCCAAGGGAGCCTTTCGCGCTGTAAAGGAGAGAGAGAAGGGCTTCTGGGGTCTGGATCCTCTGATTTCTCTGTGTTCCCGGAACGCGCGTCCCCTGCCGGAAAAAGGTTTTCGCGAGAGGCGCCCTTCGAGGCGTACGGATCTACTTCGCACCCTTTTCCAGCGCGCGAGCCAGACCGATCAGGAACGTTTCGTGGAAGCGGGCGAAGCCCCTGGGTTCGAGTTTGCGCCGGATGGAGCGGTAGTCGAATCGCGACAGGCAGTAGGGCGCGGAGAAGATGCCGAAGAGATGGAAGCCGCGTTCCACGTCGCTGAGCCGCGCGGTCACCGCGCCGCCGGCCGGGAAGGAACCCAGGCTCGCCTCGCGCCGGAGGTCGATCGCTTCCACGGTCGCGCGGGTCTCGATCCCGTACGTCTCGTCGGCCACCAGCCAGGAGGGGACCCAGGCGAGCAGCCACAGGGCGAAGGAGGGCCACCACCAGACGTTGCGGCCGATGTAGAAGACGCGCCCCTCGCCGGGATCGACGCGGATCAGGTAGGCGAAGCCCAGTTTTCTCGCCTTCTTCCCGGGGGGGTCGCCCTCCAGCATCCGCGGGAGAATCTCCTCGACGCCCTCGAAGACGCGGGCCCTTTGAAGCAGGTTTTTGAGGTCGTTGGAGAGGCTGAGGGCGTCGAGGGAGAAGGACGCGGCGTGGCCTTCGGCGGGCGCCGGGCGGGGTGCCGGGGAGACGTAGAGGGCCGCGCGGCCCGGCAGGGGCCGCGCCAGGCGGGCCAGGGCTTCCTTCACGTTCGCGCGTTCGAGTGGATCGTCGGGCTCCAGCGCGCTGCAGCCCGCGGCCGCGAGCACGAGGAGGGGCAGGAACCGGCAGGAAGGGAAACGGGGCATCGGGCGGTCCTCCAGGATCGGTCATTTGGGCCTTCGGATTTGTTGCAGCTTCAACCAGGCTTCGCGGCGGACGTGCGGGGACGCCATGGCTTGTTCGAGCTGCCGGGCGGCCTCCTCGGAGCGCCCTTTCGCAAGGAGCAAGACGCCCAGGAAGAAGGCGGCCAGCGGTTCGCCGGGATGCCGCTTCAAGACGTCCCGGTAGGCCTTTTCGGCGTCTTCGTCCTCCCCCTCCAGCTCCCGGATTTTCGCGGCGAGGGCCAACGCCTTTGGATCGCCGGGTTTTCCGGCGAGGGCGATCTCGACGTCCTCGATCAGGGAGTCGAGGCTTCGATCGATCAGCACGTTGTAGAGGGCGCGCAGGACACGCAGGCGAGGGGTTCGGGCGTCCCAAGCGATGGCCTCGTCGAGTCGCCGGAAGGCGAGGTTCGGATCGAACAGGAGATTGCTTTTCAGGACCTCGGCTTCCGTTTCCCGGGCGAGTTCCCGGCAGGCTTCGTCCCGCACCGCGGTCCCCCGGTTCCCGTAGCGCACGGCGAGCCCGAGAAAGCGCCGGGCCGCGGCGTCCTCCCCGTTTTCGAGGCATCGTTCTCTTCGCTTCATCATCTCCGGGAGGGGGTCAAAGCGTCGCGTATCCGTCTCGAGCATGCGATCGAGGCGGTCCATCCACGGGCGCCCGAGTTCGGGGGCGTGCCGTGAGACGGCCTCGTCGAAGAGGGGCACCGATCGCTCCAGCGCGCGGCGGATGCGACTTTCGACGTCGGCGTCCCGTTGCAGGCGCATCTCGGCGGAGGAGAGGAAGAGGGGAAGCGCGGGCAGCCGGCATCCCGCCTCGAGGGCTTCCTCGAAACGGGCGCAGGCGGCCGGGACGTCGCCCCGGTGGAAACGGATGCGCCCCCGGCAATAGGGAACGAGGTGCCGGCATCCCGCCTCGAGGTTTCCGGTCTCGGCAAGGGCCCCTTCGAGCGTCTCGAAATCCCTCTCGCGGAGAAGGCGATGGAGCCGGGCTACTCCACTGCC